>JANOYC010000089.1:0-13497 GCA_031428675.1 Microbacteriaceae bacterium
GGTTGGGTGAACGTGCTGATCACCGACGCCAGCACGGCCGAGGCGATGCTCGCCACGGGCGGCGAGTCCTAGCCGCCGACCGCCATCGCGGCACGCAACCGGCGCAGTACAAGCGCGGTGGCGACGGCGGCTTCGGCGGCTTCTCGGCCCTTGTCTTCCTTCGAGCCTGGCAGCCCCGCCCGATCGAGTCCCTGTTGTTCATCGTCGAGCGTCAGCACGCCGAACCCCACCGGTTTGCCGGTGAGGATGCTCACCTGGGTAAGTCCCGAGGTCGCGGCATCGGATACGTACTCGAAATGCGGTGTGCCGCCACGGATGATGACGCCCAAGGCGACCACCGCATCCGCGCCGTTCTCCAAAGCCACACGGCTGGCAACGGGCAATTCGAAGCTTCCGGGTACTCGGATCTCGGTGACGTCGGCACCGGCTTCCTCGAGCGCGCGGTGAGCGCCGGCGAGCAGCCCGTCAGTGATGGTCGCGTGCCACTGACCCGCGATGATCGTCACTCTCAAGCCGGTGGCGTCTGCGTTGATGCTCGGTGAACCCGCGCCGCTCATGATGGGTGTCCTTCCAAGTTCGCGAGGAGCGATTCCTCGATGGATGCCGTGCCGGGCAGGTGATGGCCCATACGGTCACGTTTGGTGTCGAGGTAGCCGGCGTTGTGCTCGCCCGCGGTCATGATGAGCGGCACGAGGGCAGACACGGTGACGCCACGTTCCTCCAACTGGCGCGCCTTCTCCGGATTGTTGCTGAGCAATCGCACCGAGGTGATGTCGAGGTCGCGGAGAATGGCCGACGCGGCTCCATAGTCGCGCGCGTCTGCGGGGAATCCGAGAGCGATGTTCGCATCGAGTGTGTCAAAACCGTCTTCTTGAAGTCGATAGGCGCGCAACTTATTGATGAGGCCGATGCCTCGCCCCTCATGGCCGCGGAGATAGACGACGACACCGCCATCGACGGCGATCTTCTCAAGTGCCGCTCCGAGTTGGGGGCCACACTCGCATTTGAGCGATCCGAGCGCCTCACCGGTGAGGCATTCGGAATGCACACGCACGAGCGCTTCCGGTCCCGGTTGTCCCGAGATCAGCGCCAAGTGGTCGGCACCGGTCGACTTGTCCCGGTACGCGCGCACGCGCAACGTGCCGTGCTCGGTGGGAAGAGTGGTCTCGACCTCGAAACTCACTCGTGAGAACTCCGGGAGTGGCTGCACCGCCTCGATGTTCTCGCCGCACCGGGTCAGTTCGAGGTATTGCAGGAGGTCGGCGATCGTGATCACCGGAACGTTCTCCCGTTCGCCGAGTGCGATCAGCCCCGGCAATCGCATCATCTCGCCGTCGTCGTCCACAATTTCGGAGATCGCGGCAACGGGGGTCAACCCGGCAAGCTTCATGAGGTCGACGGCCGCTTCGGTGTGGCCGTCCCGCTCACGCACCCCGCCATCCACCGCTCGAAGGGGGAGGATGTGCCCGGGGCGGAGCAGGCTCGCCGGGGTCGACGCGGAGTCGGCGAGCACACGTAGCGTGTGCGCGCGGTCCGACGCGCTGATGCCGGTGCTGTAACGGTCGGCGGCGTCGACCGTTACGGTATAGCTCGTGCCTCGGGGGTCTTCATTGAGTGAAACCATCGGTGGCAGGTTCAACCGGTCGGCGATGTCATTCGACATCGGTGCGCAGATGAAGCCGGACGAGTGCTTCACGAGCCACGCAATCCATTCTTGACTCGCGAACTCGGCGGCAATTATCACATCGCCCTCGTTCTCACGGCCTTCATCATCGGCAGCGATGATCGGTCGCCCCTCGCGGAGTGCGGCGATGGCGGTGGGGATGTCGGCGAGACTCATGACTCGCTCCCTTCGGCTGGTGAGGTGGCGGCAAGTGCAAGCATGCGCTCGACGTGGCGGGCGAGGATGTCGGTTTCGATGTTGACAGCGTCACCGACGGCGCGCGCGCCGAGCGTCGTAGCCGTCAGTGTTTCGGGAATGAGGCTTACCTCGAACCACTGCGCGACCTCAAACGGGTCGCTGATCGCGCTCACGGTCAATGACACACCGTCGATGGCGATCGACCCCTTGCGCACGACGAGCGGCGCGAGCTCGGTGGAGAGCGAGAATCGAAGCACGCGCCACGCCGAGCCGGGCACGACCGAAAGCACCGTCGACGTTCCGTCGATGTGACCCTGCACAATGTGTCCGCCGAGTCGGTCTCCGACGCTCGCGGCACGCTCGAGATTGACAGCGGCGCCTCGCTCGACTTTTCTGAGAGTGCTCATCGCGATCGTCTCTGCCATGACGTCGGCGGTGAACCAGTCGTCTCCGTGATCGACGACGGTGAGGCACACCCCCGACACCGAGATCGAATCGCCGTGGGAGGCATCCGACACAGCGCGTGGGCCGCGAACGGTGAGCCGCGCAGCCGTGCCGTGCTCGATCCAGGCGGTGACTTCGCCGATCTCCTCGATGATTCCGGTGAACACGGGCTACTCCTTGCGGGTGGTGCGGGTCGCGGTGGTTGATGCGCCCATGGGTCGGGCGACGATCATGAGGTCGTCGCCAAGCTGTTCGACACGAATCGTTTGCAATCGTCGTGCGAGTGCGATCGTCGGTACCCCAAGATCGCCGACGGCGAGGCGATCGCCGCCGATGAGGACGGGAGCGACGTAGACGATGATCTCGTCGGCAAGCCCCGCGGCGATGACGGCACTCGCGAGAATAGGGCCGCCCTCGACAAACGCGCGACGGATGCCGCGGTCGTGCAAATCGGCAAGGATCGCTTCGAGGTCGCGAGATCGCGTCTCGATGACGCCGGCCGGGTGCAGGCGCAGGGCACTGTCATCCGGAATTCCTCGATCACCGATGACGACGGGAACGGGCTGATGCGCGAGAAGTTCACCCGCATCGCCACGCGCAGTGAGCGCGGGATTGTCGGCGAACACCGTGCCGGTGCCTACCAGGATCGCGTCGCTCTGGGCGCGCTGTTCGTGCACGCGCTGGCGCGCGGCGGTACCGGTGATCCACTGGCTCGTGCCGTCGGATGCTGCGGCCCGCCCGTCGAGCGACTGCGCCCACTTGACCTGCACCCACGGTCGACCCCGGCGCACCGCCGTGAGCCACGGTTCGATGGCGGCGTCGGCTTCATCACGGAGGACCCCACCGACCACGTCGATGCCGGCGGCGGCAAGTCGCGCCGCTCCACCGGACGAACGCTCTCCGGGATCGCTGGTCGCGTAGACGACGCGGGCAATGCCTGCGCTCACCAGGGCGTCGGCGCACGGCGGAGTGCGACCGGTGTGGTTGCAGGGTTCGAGCGTGACGATCGCGGTGAGCCCAGTGGCGTCGGCCACATGCGAGAGCGCGTCAATTTCGGCGTGAACGGTTCCTGCGCCCCGGTGCCATCCTTCGGCAACGATTCGCCCGGACGCGTCGGCCAGAATGCAGCCAACCTGCGGGTTACCGCCCACCAGCGGCCCGTGGGCGGCGAGCGACAGCGCGCGACGCATGAGTTGCTCGAACTCGGCCATCCGGACTCCATCTCAGAACGCGTATTCGCGCTCCGGGGAGGTCGACGACCCATCGCCAACCGCCCCGAAATCGGGTTGGTTGGCGAACCGTGTCTCCTCCCATCCGGACTTTAACCGTCGGTCCCGGAATTCCACCAGGTCAACCCAGCCGACTTTCGCCGATTAGGTTCGCGGACTATCACCGCCGGCTCAGATTTTCACTGACCCCGGAGCACGCTGTACTTCCATACGATCCTATCCAACGCACGAGCCCCCCGACTATTCCCCCCTCCCCCTCCCCATCCCCCTCCTCGACTTTCCCACATCGGGCGCGTAAAAGAGCGATTACGCGACCGAAGTGGGCAAGTCGAGGGGGAGGGAGGGGGAGGGGAGGGGAGGGGGAGGGGGGTTAGGCGCGGGGGAGGAATCCCATGCGGTCGTAGGCGCGAGCGAGGGTTGCGTCGGCGATCGCGGCAGCACGGTCGGCGTTCTGGGCGAGCAAACGATCGAGTTCGGCCGGGTCGGCGAGCAACTCGAGCGTTCGCGTGCGCACCGGTTCGAATTCGGCAATGACGGCGTCAGCCACGTCCTTCTTCAGATCGCCATATCCGCGCCCCGCGTACTCGGCCTCTACGGTCGGGATGCTCGTGCCAGTCAGCACCGACAGGATCGTCAGCAGGTTGGACACTCCCGCTTTCGTGGCCGGAGCGAAGCGAATCTCGCGTTCATCGTCGGTGACCGCCGCCTTGATCTTCTTCGCCGTCGTGGACGGCTCGTCGAGGAGCCAGATGATGCCGGCCGGGCTTTCTCCCGATTTGGACATCTTCGCGCCCGGGTTCTGCAGGTCGTAGACCTTGGCGGTTTCCTTGAGGATCTGCACCTCCGGCACGACGAACGTCTCTCCGAAGCGCGAGTTGAATCGAGTCGCGAGGTCGCGGGTGAGTTCGATGTGCTGGCGCTGGTCTTCGCCGACCGGCACGACGACCGCGTCATAGAGCAGGATGTCGGCTGCTTGAAGAATCGGGTAGGTGAACAACCCGACGCTGGCTGCGTCGTGCCCGTGCTTCGCCGATTTGTCTTTGAACTGGATCATGCGGCTGGCCTCGCCGAAACCGGTGATGGTGTTCAGCAACCACGCGAGTTGCGGATGCGCGGCAACGTGCGACTGCACGAACAGTGTCGAGACGGTCGGGTCGATTCCCGCAGCGATGTACTGGGCGGCCGTGCGGCGAGTCTGTTCGCGCAATTGAGTGGGGTCCTGTGGCACCGTGATGGCGTGCAAGTCGACGACGCAGAAGATCGCATCGTGGGTCTGCTGCATGGACTTCCACTGCAGGAGCGCGCCGATGTAGTTGCCGATATGGAGGGAATCAGCCGACGGTTGCATGCCCGAAAACAGGCGGGGTGAAGTCATGGTGTTCAGTCTCTCAGGTGCTGCGAGGCGATGGGCGTGGTGGAGCGCGAGTGCAGGCCGTATCGGCTCAGAGCGCGTAGTCGACGATGACGGGAGCGTGATCCGACCAGCGCGTGTCCCACGCTGATGCGCGATCGACTGCGTAGTCGACGACCGTCGCGGCGAGTGCCGGAGCGGCCAGGTGGTAGTCAATGCGCCAGCCGGTATCGGTGTCGAACGCTTTTCCGCGCTGGGACCACCAGGTGTAGGGCCCATCAACTTCGCCCGCCCAGCGCCGACCGACGTCGACCCAGCCGAGTCCAGCGCCCGTCGAGCCGTCGACCCCGGTTATGGTGGCGCCGTCGGTTCCGAGAATGCGGTCGAAGTAGGCGCGTTCTCGGGGGAGGAATCCCGACCGCTTGACGTTGCCCTTCCAGTTGCGAATGTCGATCTCGCGGTGTCCGACGTTGAGATCGCCGAGCACGACGGCCAGCTCGTTGTGGGCCCGGAGTTCGGGCAGGCGGGCTTCCAGCGCATCCAGGAACCGGTACTTGTCGACCTGCTTGGGGGTATCAGCTTCTCCCGAGTGCACGTACGCGCTCACGACGGTGACGATTTTTCCCGTTACCTCGTAGTCCGCCTCCAGCCAGCGCCCGGCGGTGTCGAAATCGACGTCACCGAGATCGACGCGGTGGATAGACGCCTGGTTGCGGCTCGCGATCGCCACGCCTGCGCGACCTTTTGCCGTTGCCGGGTCGTGGAGGATGTCCCATTCGCTGCCGAGGAGGTTCTCCAGATCTTCGGTGGCGGCGCGCACTTCTTGAATTGCGAGGATATCGACTCCACGCTCGGAGAGCCACTCGCCCATGCCCTTTCTGAACGCGGCGCGCACGCCATTCGTGTTGATCGTGGCGATGCGAAGCGGCGCAGACATGCCGTGAATTCTACTTAGGAGGAGTTCGAGTGCCCGAACCGTGCGCGGATTCGCCTCGCCATGCGTCGCATCGGGTTCGGCCTGTCGGGCTCACTGTGGATATCGTCGCTTGAGTCGTCATCCTCGGGGGAGGCCTTAGCCATTCTTGCGGCCTCCTCGGCCTCCTCGCGCGTTTCGCCTTCGGGGTCAAAGGGGATTCCCCGGTCCTTCATGTCGATGGCGATCCAGGATGCGCCCACGAGGATGACCTGGCAGACGAGGTTGAACCAGATGAGCAGACCGATGATGACCGCGAATCCGGCCAGCAGGGGGTTGCTGGATGCTCCGCCGAGCAAGCTCGAACCGAGAAACTTCAACACGCCGAGCAGGGCCGCGCCCACGAGGGATCCGCCGAGAAGTCGCCGGACGGGCACAGGGATTCCCGCGAGCACCCGATAGAGCGTCATGAGCACGGCGGTGTCGAGCGCGAAGGTCAGCGACAGTACGACTGCCTGAACGGTGAATGACGAGAAGTCGGAGTCCTCCGAGATGCCGATGGTTGTCAGAACCCAGCCGAGCGCGTTCGTGCTGAACACCGTCAGCACCGATGACACAATGACCGCGACACCGAAACCGATGCCGAGTCCCAGATCTTTGAGCTTCAGGAGGAAAAAGTTCGCGTCGTCGGGCGGTAGGCCGAAGATGCTGCGCACGGCTTGGCGCGAAGCGCCCAGCCAGCCGATCGCCGTAAGCAGAAGTCCCACGAGCGCGATCGAGCCAGTCCAACTGAGCGCCTCGGTGTTGAGCAGGTCGGAGACCTTGATCGCGCCGTTGCCATCTCCATCGTCGATGAGTCCCGGGATGGAGAGCGAAAGATTGCGGATCAGGGCGTCGAGAAACTCCGGGTTCGAGCTCACGACGAACCCGGCTACCGAGAAGCTGACCCAGATGGCGGCGAAGGTTGCAAAGATGGATTGGTATGACAGGCCCTGCGCGAGCAAGGGTCCGCCGCGGCGCCCATAACGCGTGAACACCCTGACCGGCTTGGACTGTTGCACGCGTTCGATCAGTGACTTCGCGCGTGTGACGAGCGATTCCGTCTCGGTGGAGGCCATACTCCACCTTATGCGCGTGGCATTCGGACACGACAATAGAGACAACCTCGAATTCAGGAAGGCATGCACATGCAGTTGCAGGGTATTGGCGTCGGTCGCGGGGTTGCCGTTGGCCCTGTTCGTCGCATGCCTGATCCACTGCCCGAACCGGATGACAGTCCCCTCGTCGGCGACTCCGTCCTGGAATTCGATCGGGTGCGCACCGCGCTCGGCGACGTGGCGACGGAGCTTATTGCGACCGGAGAGAGCGCAGGCGGTGAGGCGAAAGATGTTCTCCACGCCGCTGCGCTAATGGCTCAGGATCCGACTCTCGCCGATGACGTCAAATCCCGCACCGCATCCGGAATCAATGGCGAACGCGCGGTCTTCGACGCGTTGGGGGCGTTCCAAGACATTCTGACCGCCATGGGAGGAATGATGGCCGAACGCGCGGCTGACCTCCGTGACATCTCGCAGCGCGTCATCGCGAGGCTGCGTGGGGTTCCTGCCCCCGGTGTGCCCACGAGCGATGTGCCTTTCATTCTTGTCGCTGATGACCTCTCACCAGCAGACACGGCTCTGCTCGACCTGTCGATGGTGCTCGCGTTCGTGACGCGGGATGGCGGGCCAACGAGTCACACCGCAATCCTGGCGCGGTCGCGATCCATACCGGCGATCGTCGGGATGAGAGACGCTGGCACGTTGCGCGACGGCGACATGGTGATCGTCGACGCCGCAACCGGAATCGTCACGGTCGCTCCGACCGACGCTGACCTCGCGGTCGCGGATGAGCGCACGGCCGAGATTGCGATCACTCGCACCGCTCCCATCAATCCGGGTCGCCTCGCCGACGGCACGCCGGTGCCGCTGTTCGCCAATCTGGGATCTCCCGCCGAAGCAGCCGACGCCCTGCGCCTCGGCGCGGAGGGCGTCGGGCTTTTCCGCACCGAGTTTCTCTTCTTGGGAGCCAAGGCAGCGCCGACCGTTGCTGAGCAGGAGGTCCAGTACACGACCTTGTTGCGCCAGTTCCCCGGCAAGAAGGTTGTCGTTCGTGCGCTTGATGCCGGCGCGGACAAACCGCTCGCGTTTCTCGCCCAACAGCACGAGCAGAATCCCGCACTCGGGTTGCGCGGCCTGCGGGCGCTGCGCGCGTCGGAAAACATTCTTCGTGATCAGCTCACCGCCCTGAGGAACGCACGCGATGCAACGGATGCCGACCTGTGTGTGATGGCTCCGATGGTTGCTGATGCCGAAGAGACCGCGTACTTCGTCGCGCTCGGCAGAGAAATCGGCCTCACCGTCCTCGGCGTGATGGCAGAGGTTCCGTCGCTGGCAATCATGGCCGAGCAAGTCGCCGGAATCGCTGATTTCGTGAGCATCGGCACCAACGACCTCACCCAGTACGCGCTAGCCGCCGACCGGATGCTGGGGTCGGTCGCGGCCTACCAAGACCCGTGGCACCCGGCCGTCTTGCGGCTGGTCAAGATGATCGCCGACGCGGGCGGCGACGCGGGCATTCCGGTCGGCGTCTGCGGTGAAAGCGCGGCCGACCCGAAATTGGCGGTCGTGCTGGTGGGATTGGGGGCGAAGACGCTGTCGATGACGCCAGCAGCTTTCGCTGATGTGCGCGCCGAACTCGCTTCGGTTTCCCTCGCCGAGGCGCGCGCCCGCGCGACCGCGGCGCTCGCCGCGAGCTCCGCGGCGGCCGCGCGGGCTGCCGCTGCCGCCGCGACCGTGTTTGCGGCTCAAGCAGGCTACGGGCGCCGACCCTAGCGGTATTGGGTTTGAATCTAGGGCTTGCCTCTCAGCATTGCCTGCTTCACTTCGGCGATTGCCTGAGTGACCTGGATGCCACGCGGACAGGCCTCGGTGCAGTTGAAGGTGGTGCGGCACCGCCACACGCCCTCTTTGTCGTTGAGAATGTCGAGGCGAACTCCGGCCGCTTCGTCGCGGGAGTCGAAGATGAATCGGTGCGCATTGACGATCGCTGCGGGGCCGAAGTATTGTCCGTCGGTCCAGAACACGGGGCAGCTCGACGTGCATGCCGCACAGAGAATGCATTTCGTGGTGTCGTCGAAGCGCGCTCGCTGTTCGACCGTCTGCGGTCGCTCTTTGTCGGGCTTGGACGACGCAACGAGGAATGGCTGCACCTGGCGGTACGACTCGAAGAACGGCTCCATGTCGACGATGAGGTCTTTCTCGAGCGGCAATCCTTTGATCGCCTCCACGTAGATCGGCTTGGTGATGTCGAGATCTTTGATCAGCGTCTTGCACGCGAGACGGTTGCGGCCGTTGATGCGCATGGCATCGGACCCGCAGATCCCATGCGCGCAACTACGACGGAACGTGAGGGTGCCGTCTTGCTCCCACTTGATCTTGTGCAACGCGTCGAGAACGCGGTCGGTGGCGAACATCTCGACGTCGAAGTCTTGCCAGCGGGGCTCACTGTCGGTTTCGGGATCGAACCGGCGGATGATGAAGGTCGCGGTGAACGCCTGGATCTCGGCGACGGGCGTACCGCTTTGTGCGACTGCTGTGGCCATCAGTATTTCCGTTCCATCGGCTGGTAGCGGGTGATCGTGACTGGCTTCCAGTCGAGCTTGATATGGTCGCTCGCGTCATTGGAGTGGGCATCGCCGGTGAGGTATGCCATCGTGTGCTTCATGTAGTTGACGTCGTCGCGGTCGGGGTAGTCGTCGCGCATGTGGCCGCCGCGGCTCTCTTTGCGGTTGCGCGCCGAATACACGACGACTTCGGCGAGATCGAGCAAGAACCCCAGTTCGATCGCTTCGAGAAGATCGGTGTTGAAACGCTTGCCGCGGTCCTGCACGGCGATGTTCTTATAGCGCTCGCGCAGTCGACCGATTGTGTCTGTGACGGCAGAGAGGGACTCGTCGGTGCGGAACACTTGCGCGTTGCGGTCCATCTCATCCTGCAGTTCTTTGCGGATGGCGGAGATGCGTTCGGTGCCAGCGGAGTTTCGGAGCGATTCGACCAGTGTGCGGATGGGTCCGGCCGGGTCAGCGGGAAGCGGTGTGAAGTCGACAGTCGCCGCGTACTCGACCGCGTTGTTGCCCGCCCTCTTGCCGAACACGTTGATGTCGAGGAGCGAATTGGTGCCGAGACGGTTCGAGCCGTGCACCGAGACGCACGCGCATTCGCCTGCCGCGTAGAGGCCGGGAACGACGGTGTCGTTGTCGCGCAGCACTTCGGCCTTGACGTTGGTCGGAATGCCGCCCATGGCGTAGTGCGCGGTCGGCATCACCGGCACCGGCTCGTGCACGGGGTCGACACCGAGGTAGGTGCGGGCGAACTCGGTGATGTCGGGGAGTTTGGTCTCGAGAACCTCCGCCCCGAGGTGGGTGCAGTCGAGTAGCACGTAGTCTTTGAGCGGTCCGGCCCCGCGCCCTTCGGCGACTTCCTGCACCATGCAACGCGACACGATGTCGCGCGGTGCGAGGTCTTTGATCGTTGGGGCATAACGCTCCATGAAGCGTTCGCCGCTCGCGTTGCGCAAGATGGCGCCTTCCCCGCGGGCGCCTTCGGTGAGAAGGATGCCGAGCCCGGCCAGACCGGTCGGGTGGAACTGGAAGAACTCCATGTCTTCGAGGGGCAGCCCCTTGCGCCACACGATTCCTACGCCGTCACCGGTGAGGGTGTGCGCGTTGGAAGTGGTCTTGTAGATTTTTCCGAATCCGCCGGTCGCGAAGACTATCGATTTGGCCTGAAACACGTGCAGCTCGCCGGTCGCGAGCTCGTAGGCGACAACGCCGGACGGCTGCGTGATCGTCTTGCGACCCTTCTTGACCTTCGTCATCACTAGGTCGAGCACGTAGAACTCGTTGAAGAAGTTGATGCCGAGCTTGACGCAATTCTGGAACAGGGTCTGCAGGATCATGTGTCCGGTGCGGTCGGCCGCGTAGCAAGCTCGGCGCACGGGGGTCTTTCCGTGGTCGGCGGTGTGGCCACCGAATCGTCGTTGGTCGATTTTGCCGTCCGGGGTGCGGTTGAACGGCAATCCCATGTTCTCAAGATCGATGACGGCGTCGATCGCTTCTTTCGCGAGGATCTCAGCCGCATCCTGATCGACAAGGTAGTCGCCGCCCTTGACGGTATCGAAGGTGTGCCATTCCCAGTTGTCCTCCTCGACGTTGGCGAGGGCCGCCGCCATTCCGCCCTGTGCGGCGCCAGTGTGCGACCTGGTCGGGTAGAGCTTGGAGATGACCGCGGTGCGTGCTTTCGGTCCGGCTTCAATGGCGGCGCGCATTCCAGCGCCGCCCGCTCCCACGATGACAACATCGAACTGGTGGTAGTGCACGCCGTCAATGACAGCGCCGTCCTCAAACTCGGTCACGTGGTTGCTTTCTTGTGGCGACTACTTGCAGAAGCTGGGCAGCAGGTCTGCTGCAGCGCCCGCTGGGCATGGGTCGAAGGTGTAGATCACGAGGGTTCCGAGCAGCAGTAGTGCTGCGGTAGACGCGGCGAGACCGCCGAGCAGCACTCGCCGGAGGGTGCGCTGGGTCGCATAGTCGTTGATGATCGTGCGCATGCCGTTGGCACCGTGGATGAGCGCGAGCCACAGCAGCACCGTGTCCCACACGATCCAGAACGGATCGGCCCATTTTCCGGCGACGAACGCGAAGTCGATCGCGCTGACCCCTTCGCCCGCGACCAGGTTGACGAAGAGGTGGCCGAAAATGAGCACGACGAGCACAACGCCCGACGCGCGCATGTAGATCCAGCCCCACTTCTCCCAGTTGACGCCGCGAGAGCGCGTTGACGGGCGCGGGGTGCGGGGAGCGTCAATCGTCGTCATGATCAGGCTTCTCCGAATACGTTCATGAGGTGCCGTGGAAGGAATCCCGCGAGCAGCGCAACCCATAACGCGATCACGAGCCAGAACATCAGTCGCTGGTGCTTGGTGCCCACGCTCCAGAAATCGATGAGGATGATTCGCAGGCCGTTGAGGGCGTGGAATCCGATGGCCGCCACGAGAGCGGCTTCGCCGAGGCCCATGATCGGGGTCTTGTAGGTGCCGATGACCGCGTTGTAAGCCTCGGGGCTCAAGCGAACGAGCGCCGTGTCGAGGATGTGCACCAGAAGGAAGAAGTAGATCGCGACACCGGTGATTCGGTGAAACACCCAGGACCACATCCCTTCGCGGCCCCGGTACAGGGTGCCAGCGGGGCGCTTGGGCGCCGGGATGTTCGGTTCTCGACGCTCGGACGGCGTCAAAGTCCCTGCCTGTCGGTCTGACACGAGCAACCCTCCTTGCGGATGATCGGGGTCGCACGAGCACGCAGAGCGACCGTTCAATCGTTGAACCTCTCCAGTCTATGTCGCGCGCCGGTGGCGCCGGTGCGGTGCGCACACGGACGTGCCCGTGGCCGAACAGGAACATCGGGATTGTGAACACGCGTGGGAGTAATTGTCGGGTTCCCCTATGGTGGCTTTCATGGCGGAGGGTAAATCACGATGACGGACAACGAGAGCGCAAGCGACGGACTCGAGCACTTCTACAGTGTGATTCCGGCCGGCGGCATCGGGTCGAGGCTGTGGCCGCTGTCGCGCTCGGACGCGCCGAAGTTTCTGCACGATCTCACCGGTTCGGGGCAGACGCTCCTCCGCGACACCTGGGACCGGCTCGTGCCGCTCTCGGGCAGCGACCGGATCATGGTCGTCACCGGCCGCGCCCACCGCGCCGCCGTCGAGCGCGAACTGCCCGAGCTGACCGACCCGAACGTCGTGCTCGAGAGCGAGCCGAAAGACTCGTCGGCGGCGATCGGCCTCGCGGCAGCGATCCTGGTGCGCCGCGAACCCGACGTGATCATCGGCTCGTTCAGCGCCGATCACGTCATCAAAGACACGCGTTCCTTCCGCCGCGCCGTGCGCGAAGCGGTCGCGGTGGCTGAAGCCGGTTACATCGCGACCATCGGCATCACGCCGACCGAGCCGGCGATCGGGTTCGGCTACATCCACTGCGCCGGCCGACTCGGCATCGAGGGTGCACCGCACGCGACGGCAGTTCACGCCTTCGTAGAGAAGCCGGATCTCGCGACGGCAGAGGAATACGTTGCCGGGGGCAACCATCTGTGGAACGGCGGCATGTTCATTTCTCGCGCCGACGTGTTGCTCGAGCAGCTCGGGCAGTCGCACCCGCAATTGCTCGCGGGCCTCAACGAGCTCGCCGACGCGTGGGACACTCCGGCGCGCGGTGCGGTCGTCGATAAGGTCTGGCCGGAACTCACCAAGGTGGCGATCGACTACTCCGTCGCCGAGCCCGCCGCGGCCCAAGGTCGGCTCGCCGTCGTTCCCGGCGACTTCGACTGGGATGACGTGGGCGACTTTGCGTCCCTCGCAAAGTTGCACTCGGGCGGGCGAAAATCCGACCTCGCGATTCTGGGCGAGAACGCCCGTGTTCTCGCAGATTCCTCGAGTGGAGTCGTGGTGAGCCAGACCAAACGGCTCATCTCGCTCATCGGGGTCAACGACATCATCGTCGTCGACACCGACGACGCCTTGCTCGTGACGACCACCGCCAACGCCCAGCGGGTCAAATCCGTCGTCGACGCGATTCGCCTGTCGGGTCGCAACGACGTTCT
>JANOYC010000090.1:0-14831 GCA_031428675.1 Microbacteriaceae bacterium
CGAGTGAGCAGTTTCTGCTCTCATTCGGGACGAATGAGCGCAGAAACTGCTCACTCGCCGGACCGGGAGAGGGCTGCGATCACCTGACGGGCGATCTGGCGGCCGGCGCGATTCGCTCCGATCGTCGACGCCTGCGGGCCGTAACCCGCGAAGAAGATACGCGCATCACGTTGCGATGCGCCGGCGGCGACAGTGACTCCGCCTTCCTTCTCTCTCAACCCAAGCGGCGCGAGGTGCCGCAACTCAGGCCGGAATCCTGTGGCCCAGATGATCGTATCCGCCCGCTGGAATGTGCCATCCGACCACCGGACGCCCTTCGGCTCAATGCGCTCGAACATCGGCTTCGCGTTCAGAACACCGCGGTCGATAGCCGACTGGATGCGTCGGGTTCGCGGAACACCCGTGCCGCTCACAATGCTCGGCAGAGCCTTTCCCGCTCGCGCTGCTTCGTCTTGCATCGCGACGGCCGACAACCCAGCCTCCAGGTTCAGTTGCCCGACGTCGAGAAACCGAACGGGGCGACGGGTCGCCCACGTGAGCGACCGGGAAACCCGTTCAAGCTCGAGCAGAAATCCGATCGCGGATGTTCCGCCACCGACGACAACGACGTCGTGCCCGGTGAATTCTTCCGCAGCCACATAATCGGCGGTGTGCAGGTGTCGTCCGGAGAAAGAGGTGAACCCCGGATACCACGGCACGAAGGGCGAGCCCCAGGTTCCGCTCGCATTAACGACGATGTCAGTGGTGACTTCCTGCTCGAAGAGTCCGTCGGTGAAGCCGACCTCCAGGTGCGCTCCACGGTCCTCGACGGCAAACACCGCCGCCGGTCGGACGACCTGGAATCCGTAGTGCTCTTCATAGCGCTCGTAATACTCGACGACGACATCGCGCGCCGGCCGGGCTCGATCGGCGGTCTCGAAACTGAGGCCGATCGCATCCATGCCGGGGAGGTCGTTGATGCGGTGTGCGGAACCGACCCGGAGCGCCGCCCAGCGGTGTTGCCAGGCGCCACCGGCACCCGGTCCGCGGTCGAGCACGACGAAATCGTTCCCCGGGTCGAGTCCGAGTTTTCGAAGGAAGTAGGCAACAGAGAGACCGGCTTGCCCCGCGCCGATGACGACGACGGAGGTGTCGGCGCCAGAAGCAGTCACGAGTCCACGTTAGCGGCCTGTGGAGCGCGGCCGGGTGCCGAAGTCGCGTGGTAATGTGATCCCTAGTCTTAAAAATATCCCTGTTCGCTCGATTTCACTCATGAGGGGGTCACGCATGGGGCGCGGCCGTCAAAAGGCAAAGCACACAAAAGTGGCGCGAGACCTGAAGTACTACAGCCCGGACACGAATTACAGTGCCCTGGCGAACGAGTTGCATGGTGGCGCCTCGACGCCTCACGTGTCAGCGGAGGTCGACAAGTGGGCCGAGTACCTCGATGAGGATGACGAAGCCGACGAGGAGTCGAAGAGCGCCTAGGGCCCGCGGGGTTCCACCCACCGCACCTACACGAATAGCGTCGGCTCGACCGGCGCTATTTCGTTGCGCGCCAAGTCGAACCCGCTAGTTGAGGTACGCCCCGACCAAGCGCACGGCTCCGCCGTTCACGCCCTTCGCACCCTGCTCGAACCCGCTGAGGTCACGAGCGCTCGTGAGCACGCGTCCCACCTCCCATGCCGCGATCCCTTCGGATTTCATGAAACGCATGACCGTGGATGCCGAGGCCGCGTTCACGACGGCGAACATGCCGATTCCGAGATTCCACGTGCCTTCAGACTCTTCGAGACGCATTCCGCCCCATTCCGACAACACGTGGAACACCGGTAGCGGCGCCCACGTCGCTCGATCGACCTCGACCCATGAGCCCACGGGCAGCACGCGAGCGAGGTTCGCCGCGATTCCCCCACCAGTCACGTGGCTGAGCGCATGCACGACGCCGGGATGCTCGGCGAGGAGCTTCACCAACGGAGACGTGTAGAGACGCGTCGGCTCGAGCAGAATCTCACCGACGACGCCGCCGAGTTCGGCGGAGGTGTCGGTGAAGGCGATCGACTTCTCGCGCACAATGCTACGCACGAGCGAGTAGCCGTTGCTGTGGAACCCTGAAGACGCGAGAGCAATCACGACGTCACCGTCGCTCACCCGCTCCGGACCGAGCGCATCGGCGGCCTCGACCACGCCCACGGCCGCACCGGCGACGTCGTAGTCGTCGGGCCCGAGAAGTCCCGGATGCTCCGCAGTCTCGCCGCCCACCAGTGCAGTTCCGGTGGCCTCACACCCGGCCGCGATGCCCGCCACGATCGCCGCGATCCGCTCGGGCACAACACGCCCGCAGGCGATGTAGTCGGTCATGAACAGCGGACGAGCACCCACCACGATGATGTCGTCGACGACCATGCCGACGAGATCCTGGCCGATGGTGTCGTGTTTGTCGAGCGCCTGGGCGATGGCCACCTTGGTGCCGACGCCATCCGTCGACGTCGCCAGAAGGGGGCGGGTGTAGCTCGTGAGAAATGACACGTCGAAAAGCCCGGCGAACCCGCCCACACCGCCCAATACTTGGGGCCCGTGTGTGCGGGAAACCGCAGATTTCATGAGTTCGACGGCGAGATCGCCTGCCTCGGTGTCGACGCCTGCCTCGGCGTACTTGTTGCTCATGTCTGCGTTCCGTTCCGCGGCGTGAAAGACTGTTCCGGTAATTCCCAACTCTACGGTCTGGAGCACGCTCCGCATGTGCGGCATCGTGGGCATCGTCTCATCACACCCCGTCAATCAGCAGGTGTACGACAGCTTGTCGCTGCTCCAACACCGCGGCCAGGACTCGACCGGTATTGCCACCGCCGAGGGCAGCACCCTGCACATGTTCAAGGCGAAGGGGCAGGTACGCGAGGCGTATCGCACGCGCGACATGCGCAGCCTCCTCGGCACCATGGGCCTGGGGCACGTGCGCTATGCCACGCGCGGCAACGCGTCGAGCGAAGAAGAGGCGCAACCCTTTTACGTGAATGCGCCTTACGGCATCATCCTCGTGCATAACGGCAACCTCACGAACACGCGAGAGCTCACCAAAGAGCTTTTCCACGTCGATCGCCGTCACTTGAACACAAGTTCAGACACCGAATTGCTCGTCAATGTGCTCGCGAACGAGCTGCAGGCGCAAGTTTCGGGGGTCGATCTCAATCCCGACCAGGTGTTCAACGCCATCACGCGGCTGCACGAGCGCGTGCAGGGATCTTACGCGGCCATCGCCCTCATCGCCGGACACGGGCTGCTCGCCTTCCGCGACCCGTTCGGCATCCGTCCGCTCGTGCTCGGTCGTCGCTCGAACGGTGCCGGCGGCGACGAGTGGGCGGTCGCATCCGAGTCTCTCGTGTTGGAAAGCGGCGACTACGAGACCGTGCGCGATGTCGCGCCCGGCGAGGCGGTCTTCATCAGCATGAACGGAGAAATGACGAGCCGCCAGTGCGCGGCGAACCCTCGCCTCATTCCGTGCGCCTTCGAATACGTCTACCTCGCTCGTCCCGACTCGGTCATGAACGGAATCTCGGTCTACGAGGCCCGGCTCCGCCTCGGCGACCGTCTCGCTGACACGATCGCCCAGTACACGCCGCTCGGCGACATCGATGTGGTCATGCCCATTCCCGACTCATCCCGGCCCGCCGCGATGCAGGTCGCCCAGAAGCTCGGCGTGGAGTACCGCGAAGGCTTTTACAAGAACCGCTACGTCGGGCGCACCTTCATCATGCCCGGACAGGCCGAGCGCAAAAAGAGCGTCAAGCAGAAGCTCAACGCGATGGGCTCGGAGTTCCAGGGCAAGAACATCCTCATCGTCGACGACTCGATCGTGAGGGGCACGACGTCGAAAGAGATCGTCGATATGGCCCGCCAAGCCGGGGCGAACAAAGTGACCTTCACCTCGGCCGCGCCGCCCGTGCGTTTTCCGCACGTCTACGGCATCAACATGCCGTCTCGGCAAGAACTCATCGCGCACGGTCGCAAGATTCCGGAGATCGCCACCGAACTCGGCGCCGATTACCTGATCTACCAGGAGATCGCCGACATGGAAGCGGCGATCATCGAAGGATCGGATGTCACAGCACTCGAGATGAGTTGCTTCTCGGGTGACTACATCACCGGTTCAGTGACGCCCGAATACCTCGCGTGGGTCGAGGCGAACCAGCTCAGCTAGCGGGATCCTCGCTTGGGTCAAACTCTGGGCCAACCTCGCGCTCGGCACGGGCATCGACCGCACGCCGCATCGATCGGCGATCGAGAAGCAGCGCTACCGCCGCGCCCAGAAGCACTCCGGCGGTAATGCCGAACAGCGCGAAGTAGGCGAACAGCGCCACGAAGCCGATGTTCGGATCGGCCGGGAAGATCGCCGTGAGGATAAACGTGACGATCGCGCCGACTCCGCCGCCGACCACCATGAATCGTCCGTATTTGGGTGCGCGCCGAACGCGGACTTCTTCTTCACCGTAGTTCTCGCTCACCCAATCATTCTCCCCCACCGATCGACGCGCCGAATTACCCGCGCGGCAGGAGGGGAAGGTACGCGGCGAGGTCAGCGCGCTGACCTGATGCGGCAATCGCCCCCGCCGCGAGCGCATCAGTCCACGATCGTGCCCCGGTGGCAATTGCGACCCAGGTGGCGGCATCCAATTCGATCACGTTCGGCGGCGTGCCTCGAGTATGCCGCGGACCTTCGATCACTTGGGCAGCACCGAACGGCGGCACTCGCACCTCCACGGTGTTACCCGGGGCACGGTCGCCGAGCAGCTGAAGCAGATAGCGCACGGCCATAGCGGTCTGGGCGCGGTCGGCCATGCCCGCGTTCACTGCGGCAATGCAGGCGGTTCCGTCACTGTCGAGGATGCGGGACTTGGCCATGCTGCGACGCTACCAAGCGCCGGCCAACCGCGCCCGATCCGCCGACGGGCCGGGCGCACGCACCCACACCGGTAACCTTGCACCGTGCGAATTCTTGTTCTTGGTTCGGGCGCGCGCGAGCACGCCATCATCACTGCGCTCCTCAGCGAGGACGCCGGACACGAGATCACGGCGGCTCCCGGTAACGCCGGCATCGCGAGCGTCGTTCCGGTCGTGGCACTGGATCCGACCAACGGCTCCGTCGTCGCGCAGTACGCAACCGAGAATGGCATCGAACTCGTGATCATCGGCCCGGAAGCACCCCTTGTCGCGGGTGTCGCCGACGTGTTGGCCCAGCACAAGATTCCGGTGTTCGGCCCGAGCAAGGCTGCCGCCCAGCTGGAGGGCAGCAAGACGTTCGCCAAACGCATCATGGACACCGCCGGGGTGCCCACGGGCCGTGCGTCGCGTGTCACCACCTCGGCTGAGGCTGCCGCAGCGATTGATGAATATGGTGCACCCTACGTCGTGAAGGCCGATGGGCTTGCCGCGGGGAAGGGCGTGCTGGTTACCCCCGACCGCGCCGCCGCGATCGCACACGCGGAGTACTGGTTGCAGTACGGCGGGGTGTTGATCGAGGAGTTCCTCGACGGCCAGGAGGTTTCGCTCTTCCTCGTCAGTGACGGAACCCACGTGCTTCCGCTCTCTCCCGCACAGGACTACAAGCGCGTCTTCGACGGCGACGAAGGCCCGAACACGGGCGGCATGGGTGCGTACTCGCCGTTACCGTGGCTGCCCGATGGCTTCGTCGACGAGGTCATCAACACTGTTGCCCTGCCGACGATCCGCCAACTCGCGACCGAGAACACGCCGTTTGTCGGACTGCTCTACTGCGGCCTCATCATCACCAGACAAGGTGTGCGAGTCATCGAGTTCAACGCACGCTTCGGCGACCCAGAAACCCAGGTCGTGCTACCCCGCCTGATCACCCCGCTCAGCACCCTGCTCTACGCATCGGCCACCCGAACGCTCGGCGATCTGCCCCGGCCGGAGTTCTCGAGTGACGTCGCCGTGACGGTGGTGCTGGCGAGCGAAGGCTATCCGGAGGCGCCGGTCACCGGGCGCACGATCACCGGCCTCGCCGAGGCAGAGGCCGTCAGCGGCGTCTCGATAGCACACGCTGCGACCGCCCACGTTGGCGATCATTTCGTGGCCACCGGCGGACGCGTGCTCAGCGTTGTCGCGCTCGGCGCCGACTTCGCCGAAGCCCGCCAACGAGCCTACGAGGCCCTCGACCTGATCGAACTCGAGGGCGCACACTTCCGATCCGACATCGCGGCGCGAGTGGCACAGTGACCGCGGGTACCGACGCGGTGATTCCCGGCTGGAATCACGTCTATTCAGGCAAGGTTCGCGACCTGTACCGATCGGATGCGCGGCCCGGCCACATGCTCGTCGTCGCGAGCGACCGGGTGAGCGCCTTCGATCACGTGCTCTCGCCCGGCATCCCCGACAAGGGCGCGCTGTTGACCACGCTCAGCCTGTGGTGGTTCCGCCAGTTGGAGTCCGTCCCCAACCACCTGGTGACCGCGTCGATCTCCGACGAACTCCCCGAGTTGCCCGCATCCGTCGCCGCTCGCGCCATGCTCGCACGCTCCCTCACCATGTTTCCCGTGGAGTGCGTGGTGCGCGGATATCTGAGCGGCAGCGGCTGGAAAGAATACCAGGCGAGCCAGAGCGTGTGCGGCATCGCGCTGCCAGCAGGGCTCAACGACGGCGATCGACTGCCCGAGCCCATCTACACCCCTGCCTACAAGGCGCCGATGGGTGAGCACGACGAGAACATCTCGTTCGAGCAGACGATCGAACTCGTGGGAGAACCGGCCGCGCGTGCCCTGCGCGAGCTGAGCCTCGATATCTTCCGCCGCGCATCCGCCATCGCAGAGGCGAAGGGCGTGATTCTCGCCGATACCAAGTTCGAGTTTGGCGCTGATGAGCACGGCACGATTACGCTCGCCGACGAGGTGCTCACAAGCGACTCGAGCAGGTATTGGGATGCCACCCTCTATGCCGCGGGTGGCGCGGACCGTCTCGCGAGCTTTGACAAGCAGATCGTGCGCAACTGGCTCGCCGCGCACTGGGATCAAACGGGAGAAGCGCCCGAATTGCCCACCGAGATTGTCGCGCAGACCGCCGCACGATACCGGGAGCTCATCGAGCGCCTCACCGACTGACGGCGGCGAGCGCGAGCCCACCGCCGTCGACCTGTCGCCCTAGCCCACCGGGTCGAGCAACTCCTTCTGCTCCTTGGCGAGCTCCTCTTCCACAGCGAGCTCGAGCTCCTGCTCCTTCAGGGTGCGGGGGCGGAGGTAGCTGACAAGCACGAACGATCCGATGCCGACCACGGCGGCGATCAGGGTCGAATACCCGTCGATGTCGGACGTGAGCAGGTCGTTCGGAATGTAGAACAGGTCGTTCGGCACGCCGTACATGGTCGGCGTCAGCACGAGGAAGACTAGTCGCGTTCCGAGTCCGAGCAGTCCTCCCACGATGACGGCGCTCGCTCCGGGGCGCTTCCAGAACAGGCCGATGACGAGCGGTCCAGCGAGGCACGCGAGCATGAGGTCGAACGCGAGGGTCAACAGGATGCCGGTCTGGCTCACGCGGATGGCCAGCAGCACGGCGATCACGACGATCGGGATCATGGCCACGCGGGTCCAGGTGAGCAGCGGGTCGCGGCCTTCGCTCACGATGCGACGCACACCGAAGATGTTGCGCACCGCGATGGCGGAGGTGGCGAGGATCGCGCCGGATGCCGTGGAGAACGACGCGGCGACGACTCCCGAGAGCACGAGGATCGCGAGCGCGGGTGGCGCGAATTCGTCGAGCAGTGTGAAGAGCACCGGTCCGTTCTCGGCGGAGAGACCGAGTACGCTCGCCGCGGTGAGCGCGACGAGCGCATAGATGACACCAATCACGAAGGTTCCGCCAGCGCCCCAGAAGCAGGACTTCTGGGCGACGGCAGGCGACTTGGCTGCGAAGATGCGCTGCATGAAGTCGATGGCCACAAGGTCGCCGATGCCGAGCGAGATGAGGGTCGCCCAGTTGATCGGAGCGCCCTGGGAGTGCTCGGTGAGCTGGCCCATGTCGAACGGTCCCATGCCTTCGGGCACGACGATGCCGAAGTTCACGGCCACCCAGACGAGCAGCGCGATCGATGCCACGACCGTGATGACGGTCTGGATCGCCGCGGTGTAGGCGTCGGAAAACATACCGCCGCCGATCGTGTACGCGAGCACGAGCGCGACAGTGACGATAACACCCCAGTCATACGGGATGCCGGCGAACTTCTCGAGCAGAAAGCCCACGGCCACGAGGTTTCCGGCGAGGAGAATGATGAACGCGAAGATCATCACGATCGAGGAGCCGAGCTCGACCGGACGGCCGTACCGACGCCGGAAGAAGTCGGCGAGCGTGTAGAGCTTGAGTCCGTTCATCGGCTTCGCGAGGAAGAGCCCAGCGAGCAGCAAACAGATCGAGAGTCCGATCGCGAGGGATGCGCCGGCCCAGAACCCGTAGCTTGCGGTGAGGTCGGTGTTGCCGACCGTCGCGTTGCTGTCAACGGCCGCGGCCATGAGCGATACGGCAACGAGCGGCACGCCGAGACTGCGGCCCGCGACGAGGTAGTTGGCACTGTCGCCGTCGATCTTGCGGGCTACGACAATGCCGACGATGAGAACGATGAGGACGCTGAAGCCCACGCCGAGGATGATCATGGCGACTCCTGAGACTGGAATGAATGGGTGGAACCCGTCGAAAGACTTTCTATCGACCGACCGATATTCCTATTTAGTCGCAGGGATGTCACATCCGGCTTTCGGAAATAAGACAGTTGTGTTAAATCCGGCGCGACCCGCTCCCCGCCGGCCACCGAGCGTCGTTGTCGCACCAACGACATCCGGAGTCGATATGTGGTCTTGACAGCGGCACCGGCTTGCTTCAAGCTATCTGATAGCTGATATCTGACGGCTCGGGAAACAAAGGAGTTTTTTCTGTGAATGAACAGCAGGCCTTGGAGCAGTTCCACGCTCCGGTCGCCGTCACCGCGGCAGAAGTGCGCGCAGCCAACCATGAGCTCGGTAAGCGACTCATCGTCCTCGACGATGACCCCACCGGTACCCAATCAGTTGCGAATCTTCCCGTTCTCACGCAGTGGGACGAGGCCGACTTCGATTGGGCACTGTCACTGGACTCCCCGGCGGTCTATGTCCTGACCAACACTCGCAGCCTTGATGAGACTGAAGCCGCAACACGCAATCAGCAAATCGTCACCAACGCATCGGCGTCGGCCGCTCGACTCGGCATCCCGCTTGGTTTCGTCAGCAGAGGAGATTCGACCCTTCGCGGTCACTACCCGCTGGAGACCGACGCGATTGCCGAGACACTCGCCGCCGAGACTGACGAGCGGATCGACGGCGTCATTATCGTGCCGGCCTTTCCGGACGCGGGCCGAATAACCATCGGGGGTATCCACTACATGCGAACGGCAGACGGAATCACTCCCATTGCCGACACGGAGTTCGCACGAGACGCCACATTCGGATACACCTCGTCGGCGCTCGCCGATTGGGTGCAAGAGAAATCGGCGGACAGGATTCGCGCCAGCGACGTCATCGTTCTCGACCTCGACCTCATTCGCGGAGGCGCGAATGCCATCGCCGCACGGCTAGCATTCGCCGTCGACTCCACGCCCGTGGTCGCGGATGCCGTGACCGAAGACGACCTGCGATTGCTTTCACTCGGCCTGATCGAGAGCGAATCCCGCGGAAAAAGCTTTCTCTACCGCGTCGGCCCACCATTCGTCCGCGCCCGGATCGGCCAAGAGATCAAGGCACCGCTGACCGTCGACGAGATCTTCCCAGTGAGCAGCACTCTCCCGCGAGGAGGGCTCATCGTGGTTGGCTCACACGTCGGGGTCACCACCCGCCAACTCACCGCGCTGAAGAACGAACGTCCGAATGCCGTCACTGTGGAGGTCGACGTCAACCGGGTAGTCGGATCCGCCACCGCAAGCGAGTACCTGAGCGAGCTCTCCGCGCGGGTCGTCGAGAGCCTCACGACCGGTGACGTCATCGTCAACACCAGTCGACTGCTCAAGAAATCGGACGACCCGGCCGAAAGCCTCGATATCTCGCGACGAGTCTCGGCTGCGCTCGTCACGATCGTGCAGCGGGCCCTCACGGCAGCCCCTCCGCGCTTCGTCGTGGCGAAGGGCGGCATTACCTCGAGTGACGTGGCGTCGCTAGGCCTAAGCATTCGGCACGCGATGGTGCTTGGCCCGATGTTGCCCGGGATCGTCTCGCTCTGGGAGCCTGTCGACGGACCTGCGGTCGGGATTCCGTACGTCGTCTTCGCCGGCAACGTCGGCAACGACGACTCGCTCGCCGCTGTCGTCGCGACCCTCAGCAGCCCGACCCTCAGCAGCCCCGCCCTGAGCACCCCGCTCAATATGAACACCCGCTAGACCCTCGATCTCAACCCCCCTCAGAACAAGACAGGAACCAGTCAATGACCGACTACACAGTTGCCGTTCTCGGCCTCGGCGCGATGGGGCTGCCGATGGCAACCAGGCTCGCCAGCGAGTTGACCGTACACGGCTTCGACATCTCCCAGCCCCGCCTCGACCTCGCCGCGGCGGCTGGTATCAAGCCTTTTGACAGTGCAGTCGAGACCGTCGCCGGCGTTGATGCGGTGCTCCTCGCCGTGCGCGACGGCGCTCAGCTTGAGGATGTGCTTTTCGGTGCATCCGGCATCGCAGCATCCCTCACCAGCGGATCCGTCGTCATCCTCACCAGCACGGTCGGTGTCGACGGCATACCCCCGGTCGTGACACGGCTCGCTGACTACGGGGTTGAACTAGTGGACGCACCGCTCAGTGGCGGCCCGATACGCGCCGGTCAAGGTGACCTCCTCATCGTCGTCGGCGCCTCAGCCGCAGCCCGCACGAAAGCCGCGCCGGTACTCGAACTCCTCGCCTCGACGCTGACAGTCGTCGGTGACAAGGCGGGCGACGGCCAGGCGCTCAAGACGGTCAATCAGCTGCTCTGCGGGATCCACATCGCGGCGGCAGCGGAAGCGCTGGCGCTTGCATCCGCCCTCAACCTCGACCTGGAGAAGACGCTCGGCGCCCTCATGTCTGGCGCGGCCGCATCCTTCATGCTCGGAAACCGCGGACCCCGCATGCTCGAGGCCTACGACGACGATGGAGCCGAGGTACTCAGCCGCCTCGACATCTTCGTCAAAGACATGGGCATCGTGGGCAATGCGGCACGCGCGGCCAACCTCGCTACTCCCGTTGCGGCCGCCGCCGAGCAGTTGTATCTGCTCGGGAAGGCCCTAGGACTGTCGGCTTCAGACGATTCCGCCGTCATCAAGGTTCTCGCCCCCACATCGACCGCCCACTAGCTGCCTAACCCGCCCACAGAACCACCCGAGTCAAAGGAGACAACACCACATGCATATCCTCACGTCGTTGCCAACTGCCGAAATAGTGCCTATCGCCCCGCAAGCCGAACTCAGTACAGGGCTCTTGCTCGGCATCGCCGCAGCGGGAATAGCCCTACTGCTGCTACTCATCATCAGGTTTCGCATCCATGCGTTCGTCGCCCTGCTGCTGGTGTCGATCCTGGTCGCCCTCTCGACGACGATCAAGCTCACCGATATCTTCCCGTTGATCGCGACAGGCGTGGGATCGACCATGGGGAAAGTGCTGCTGATCATCGCACTGGGCGCGATTCTCGGCAGGCTCATCGAAGTTTCTGGCGGTGTGCAAAGCCTCGCCGATCACTTCACCACGCTGTTCGGGCCCAGAAGAATTGCGGTCGCATTGACCGTCGTCGCGTTCCTCGTCGCCATCCCAGTATTCTTCGAAGTTGGCGTCATCGTGATGGTGCCCATCATTTACGCGTTCAGCAAGATCGCCGGCTTCAATCCGATCAAGTTCGGGCTGCCTATGTTCGGCCTCATGCTCGCAGTTCACGTCGCAGTGCCCCCACATCCGGGAATCGTCGCAGGTGCCGGGGTGTTCGGTGCCGACATCGGTCTTGTCACCGCGATCAGCCTGCCGATCTGCATGGTTCTCGGCGCGCTTTGCTACTGGGTCTCGAGCATCATGAACCGCCGTGAATACGAACTTGACCACCGCGTCGCAGAGCAAATGAATGAATTCGGCACCGAGAGCACAATCATTACGACAGTCAACAGCCGAGGCAACGTCATCGCCCCGCCTCGACCGGCCGTCATCATGCTGCTCATCGCCATCCCCATCGTGCAGATCCTGGCCGGCACGGTCGCTGCGCTGATCATCCCGGCGGATACCTTTGCGAACGGCATCGCCGTCTTCATCGGCACACCGGTGTTCGCTCTGCTCATCGCCGTGGGTATCGCCTTCTTCGTACTGCCCGTCAAGCGCGGCTGGGGCTTGAAGCGCACGAACGACGTCTTCGAATCCGCGTTCCCAGCGATCGCATCGATCCTTCTTGTCGTCGCCGGTGGCGGCGTGTTCGGTGCGGTGCTGCAGACCAGCGGTGTCGGCAACGCTCTCGCGACGGCCCTGGATGGGCTGGGCGTATCGGTCATCGTGCTGGGCTTCGTTGTCACTCTCATCCTGCGCGCTGCGCAGGGTTCGGCTACCGTCGCCATCGTCACCACTGCCAGCCTGCTCTCCACCACCGTCGCCGACGGCGGCTATACCCCGTTCCAAATCGCGCTCATTACGGTGGCCCTCGGTTTTGGTGGACTGGGATTGTCGATGGTCACGGACGCAGGCTTCTGGATCGTGACCCGCTACCTCGGACTGACCGTCGCCGACGGCCTGCGCACGTGGACTGTTCTCACCACGATCCTCGGACTCGCTGGCTTCATCCTGACCTATGCCGTCTGGCTCATTTCGGGAGGGGGCGCGTGACTCGCACTCCTGTGAGTAGCGTTCCGCTCCACCCCGATCGGAATCTCGCACTCGAAATCGTGCGTGCGACCGAAGCTGCAGCGATTCGCGCCCATCCCTTCATTGGGCGCGGCGACAAGCTCGGCGCCGACGGGGCCGCCGTGGATGCCATGCGGGCATTTCTCACCACCGTCAGCTTCTCCGGAATGGTCGTCATTGGCGAGGGCGAGAAGGACCGGGCGCCGATGCTCTATACCGGCGAGTTGGTGGGCACCGGCACGGGCCCGGCGTGTGACATCGCAGTGGACCCGATCGACGGCACCAGCCTCGCCGCCGCCGGTCGACCAAACGCGCTGTCGATGATTGCCGTCGCTGAACGCGGCAGCATACTCGACGCCTCGACCGTCTTCTACATGGACAAGATCGTCACCGGTGAGGAGGGGATCGGTGTCGTCGACATCGACAGGCCGATCGGTGACAACATCCGAGCGCTCGCCCTGGCAAAGGGCAAACCGGCGTCCGAGATCGAAGTCGCCATCCTCGACAGGCCGAGGCACCGGGAATTGATCCGCGCGGTGCGAGACGCGGGCGCGCACACTCGACTTCTGCTCGACGGCGACGTCGCGGGCGCCATTAGTGCCGCCAGCTTCGAGAGTTCCACCGACATGTGCGTCGGCATCGGCGGCAGTCCTGAAGGAATCGTGACGGCGTGTGCGGTCGTCGCCCTCGGCGGATTCATGCAGGGTCGACTGCACCCGAAGAGCGATGACGAACGTCAACGCGGAATCGACGCGGGGCTGGACGTCGACAAGATCTACGGAACCGCCGAGCTCGTGCGCGGTGACAACACAATGTTCGTCGCAACCGGAGTCACTGACGGCGTGCTCGTCGACGGCGTCAGGCGCACCGGCCGCATCGTCCGCACTGAGAGCATTGTCCTCCGCGGTCGCTCCGGCACCGTCCGCCGCATCATCGCCAACCACAAAGTCGAAAAATGGTTGTGACAAGATCACTTGACAACATCTGATCAGGAGTGCCCTTGGCCCGCAAACTGCTCGTCTCCGTCGTTACTGACGCGCTCCTCGACGAAATCGTGAAGGGAGCCGTGGCCATCAATTCAGGGCTGCCCAGCGAGGCGGACCTGGCGGAAACTCACGGTGTGAGCCGCCTCACCGTGCGGGAAGCAATAAGGAGCCTCCAAGCTCAGGGAGTCGTGCGAGTCGAGACCGGTAAGGGTAGCTTTGTGAACCCCGTCTCAGAGTGGACGTCCCTGAGCGCCGTACTGAGGGTATCGGCGGTGGGCAGCAGCGACGCAGAGGTCGCGATTCAGCTCGTCGAACTTCGCAGAATTTTCGAGACCGGCGCTGCGGCCCTCGCCGCCACCCGTCGCACCGAAGCCGACCTCGCACACCTGGCAAACCGGCTTGACCAGATGGTCATCGCTCACGGCAAGAACGATGTTCCGTCGTTTGTTAGCGCCGATTTGGCCTTTCACGACATCATTCTGAAGGCGTCCGGCAATGTGTTCCTCGCCGCGATGTTCGAACCGCTGACGCGCATCCTCGCAGAACGTCGCGCTCAAACCTCACGCGTCGTGGAAATTCAGATTCATGCCGTCGCTGAGCACCGGAAGGTTCTCGAGGCGCTTCGCGCCGGAAAGCCCGCTGAAGCGAGCGCTGCGATGGCAAGCCACATGGATCAGACCCTCGCCGATCTCAAGACCTACGTGCTGGCGACGTCGGACCAGCCTTGAGACGATCGCACCGATGGGCGTTTCGGCTACCTGTGCCGGCCGGGGCTCGCATCCAATCAACTATCGAGGTTCAGTCCGAGTTCGGCCGCAAGCGCCGCACCACGACTCGCGGCTACACGAATCCGATCCGACTCAAGCGCGAGAATCCGTAAGGCCGCGTCGGCGATGCTCGGGGCGAGATCGGCGATGTCGACCTCGGGCTGTTGTCGGCGACGGAGAATAACGCTCTCGACGAGCGCGAGCACCATGTCCGCGAGGTGGGCGACGTCGTCCGCG
>JANOYC010000091.1:0-16394 GCA_031428675.1 Microbacteriaceae bacterium
GATACTCGCGAGGCGAGGTTCGTCTCGGGCAGCGGCCGTGAGGCCGAGTAGGGCGTTGCGGTACAGCTCGAGAATGTTCCAGTGCAGGCCGTCGACCGTTCGCACAGGGTTGTTCGGGAAGCGTGCGATCGGGCGCACAGAAAGCTCGTTGTGCCCGACAGTTCCGATCATGACGCGACCGCTCGTTGCACCGAGGTCGATCGCCGCGACGGAGCCGCTCATCCGCCGACCGCCGTTGCACTGTGTGCCGCGACTGCCTCAGCGGTGCCGACTGCGTGCGCCGCTGCGACTGCACGTCCCGCCGCGACTGCCTCCGCGGACGTAGTAGCTCCCCCCCACCCCTGTGCGAAATTCAGGCACCACGACCGAGAGCGCGGTGTGTCACTTCCTCCGCGCGGCGTGGCGTGCCCGCGTGCCTGAATTTCGGACAGGGACAGGGACAGGGACAGGGACAGGGACATGGGTCGAGGAAAGGACGGGTGCAGGGCGCCAGATTGGCGCGCAGGCAGGCGGCGGAGGGCGGCGCGCGCTGTCATCGGAGGAAAGCTGCGGCGACCCCGGCGTCGACGGGGATGTGCAGGCCGGTCGTGTGGCTGAGTTCACTGGTGCAGAGCACGAACACGGCGTTGGCGACGTGTTCGGGGAGCACTTCGCGCCCGAGCAGGGTGCGCTTGGCGTAGTACTTGCCGAGCTCCTCCTCTGGCACACCGTAGACAGCTGCGCGCTTGGCTCCCCAGCCGCCAGCGAATATGCCGGAGCCGCGCACAACGCCGTCGGGGTTGATGCCGTTGACCTTCACGCCGTGCTCGCCGAGTTCCGCAGCAAGCAGCCGCACTTGGTGCGCTTGATCGGCTTTGGTGGCCGAGTAGGCGATGTTGTTGGGGCCGGCAAAGACCGAGTTCTTCGACGAGATGTAAATGATGTCGCCGCCGAGCTTCTGCTCGATGAGCACCTTCGCGGCGGCACGGGAGACCAGGAACGATCCCTTCGCCATTACATTGTGCTGCAGGTCCCAGTCGGCGACCGTGGTCTCGAGCAACGACTTCGACAGCGACAGGCCGGCGTTGTTGACGACCAGATCGAGCCCGCCGAAAGCGAGCACGGCGGCGTCGATGGATGCCTGCACCGCGGCCTCGTCCGTGACATTCGCCTGCACGCCGATCGCGACATCGGTGGTGCCGATCTCGGCGGCGGCGGCTTGTGCCTTCTCGAGGTCGAGGTCGGCGATCACGACGCACGCGCCTTCCGCGGCGAGGCGGGTTGCAATGGCCTTGCCGATTCCGGATGCCGCACCCGTGATGAGCGCAACGCGCGTCGCGAGGGGCTTGGGCTTCGGCATCCGCTGGAGCTTGGCCTCTTCGAGTGACCAGTACTCGATGGCGAATTTCTCGGCGTCGCTGATGGGGGTGTAACGCGAGATCGATTCGGCACCGCGCATCACATTGATGGCGTTGATGTAGAACTCGCCGGCGACGCGGGCAGTTTGCTTGTTGGCGCCGTAGGAGAACATGCCGACTCCGGGCACGAGCACGATCGCGGGGTCGGCGCCTCGCATCGCGGGCGACTCGGCGGTGGAGTGGGCGTCGTAGTACGCCTGGTAGTCGGCGCGGTATGTCGCGTGCAGTTCGGCCAAGCGCGTAAGTTGCTCATCGACCGAGGCGGTCGCGGGCAGATCGAGCACGAGCGGCTTGACCTTGGTGCGCAAGAAGTGGTCGGGGCAGCTGGTGCCGAGCTCAGCGAGGCGAGGGTGCTCGCTGCTCGCGAGAAAGTCGAGCACGACGTCGGCGTCGGTGAAGTGGCCGACTTGGGCGCGGTCGGTGGAGGCGAAGCCGCGAATGGTTGGCGCGAGTGCAGCGGCGCGAGCACGGCGCTCGTCGCTCGGAAGCGCTTCGAAGCCGGCGAGTGTTGGTCCGAATGGCGAGGCGTTGCCGTTTTCCGCGAGGTAGCCGGAGGCGGTCTCTATGATCCACAGTGAGTTGGCCTCGGCTTCGTCGCTCGTGGCGCCCCACGCGGTGATGCCATGGCCGCCCAGGATGCAGCCAATCGCATCCGGGTTCTTCGCCTTGATCTCGGCGATGTCGAGGCCGAGCTGGAAACCGGGGCGACGCCACGGAACCCAGACGACACGGCCCCCGAAAGCCTCGGCGGTCAGTTTCTCGCCGTCAGCCGCGGTCGCGAACGCGATACCGGAGTCGGGGTGCAGGTGGTCGACGTGCGTCGCGTCGACGAGTCCGTGCATCGCGGTGTCGATCGAGGGAGCGGCGCCACCCTTGCCGTGCAGGGTGTAGTCGAAGGCCGCAACCATCTCGTCTTCGCGGTCGAGGCCGGGGTAAACGCCGACGAGGGCGCGGAGCCGGTCGAGTCGGAGCACGGCCAGGCCGCTCTCAGCGAGGGTGCCGAGGTCACCACCAGACCCCTTCACCCACAACAACTCGACCGGCTCGCCGGTAACCGGATCAATGTCCGTACCCTTCGCAGACGTGTTACCGCCCGCATAGTTCGTGTTTCGAGGATCCGCCCCGAGTCGGTTCGAGCGCGCAATCAATTGCGCGGGAGTGCTGGTCTGCGTGCCGTCGGTGCTCATCGTGTGTGATTCTCGTTCCAGAAGTGGTCGGTCTGATTGGTGGGAGGCGCTCAGGCGCCCCAGCCGGCTTGCTTTCCGCCCGCCCGCTCGGCGGCCATGCGGTTGAGGTACCCACTCTCGTGGAAAGCGGCAATGGGGTTGGCCGGTAGTCCGCGAGATTCGCGCCACTCGGCGAGGTGGGGGCGCACGTCTGAGTAGAACGCGTCCATGAAGATCTCGTTGGCGAGGAGCACGTCGTTGTCATTCTGAGCCGCGGTCAGAGCATCCCGGTCGATCAGCAGGGCTCTGGCAGTCATCTCCTGCACATTCAGCACGGAGCGGATCTGGCCGGGAATCTTGTCTTAGACGTTGTGGCACTGGTCGAGCATGAATTCGACGGTCGACTCGGGTCCGTAACCACCACCGCGGATGACCTCGGCCATGATGCGGAACAGTTGGAAAGGGTCTGCCGAGCCGACGATGAGGTCGTCGTCGGCGTAGAAGCGCGAGTTGAAATCGAAGCTGCCGAGCTTTCCGAGTCGAAGCAATTGCGCGACGATGAACTCGATGTTAGTGCCCGGTGCGTGGTGTCCGGTGTCGAGACAGACCATGGCACGGTCGCCGAGGGCGGCCACCTGCGTGTAGCTCGTGCCCCAGTCCGGAACGTCGGTGTGGTAAAACGCCGGCTCGAAGAACTTGTACTCGAGCACGAGCCGCTGATTGTCTCCGATTCGGTCGTAGATCGTCGCGAGCGAGTTGGCCAGGCGATCTTGGCGGCCGCGCATGTCGCCTTGTCCGGGGTAGTTGGTGCCGTCGGCAAGCCAGATCTTGAGGTCGCGTGACCCGATCTCGCTCATGATGTCGATGCACTCGAAGTGGTGGTCGATGGCGCGCTGACGCACGGCGGCGTCGGTGTGCGTGAGGCTGCCGAACTTGTATTCGTCGTCCTGGAAGGTATTGGAGTTGATGGTGCCGAGAGCGACTCCCTGGTCGTCGGCATACGCGCTGAGCGCGGCGAAGTCCTCGACCTTGTCCCACGGGATGTGCAGCGCCACAGACGGAGCGAGGCCAGTCAGCCGGTGCACGGTCGCGGCATCCGCGATTTTCTCCTGCGGTGTGCGCGGGGTGCCGGGTGTCGTGAAGACGCGGAACCGCGTGCCGGAGTTTCCGAATGCCCACGACGGCAACTCGATCGCCTGAAGCGCGAGCAACTCGGTGATGCGGGAGAAGTCGGAGGAGGTGACCATGGCCGGATCTTTCTCGTCGGCAGCGGGTCAGTTGCCGCCGCACTGCGGTTTGTGAATCGTTTCAATGATAGACCATCGCCGTCGTATTTTGTCAATAGCGAGCATGGTCGTTGCGCCTCTCGTCCACCGGCGTGCGACGATTGAACCGTTCAATGCGGAAGCCACGACAATCGAGAATCACGATAACGATCGATGAGCCCCGCTCACGCAGAGGAGGCACCGTGCCAGCAGCGAGCGTTCGAGATGTCGCGTCGCGCGCGGGCGTCTCGGTTGGCACCGTGTCCAATGTCCTCAATCACCCCGACAAGGTGGCAGCGCCCACCGTCGAGCTTGTGCAGGCGGCTATTCGCGAGCTTGGTTTCGTGCGCAATGACGCAGCACGCCAGTTACGTGCCGGTCGCAGCAAGTCCATCGGACTCGTGGTGCTTGACGTGCGCAACCCCTTTTTCACCGACCTCGCTCGAGGCGCCGAAGACGCCGCAGCGCAGGCGGGGCTCTCGATCATCCTCGGCAACAGTGATGAGGATCTTCAGCGTGAGAGCGCCTACCTCGACCTTTTCGACGAGCAGCGCGTTCACGGTGTTTTGATCTCTCCGTTCGGTGACATCAGTGAGCGGCTCGGCAGATTGCGCGCACGGGGCATACCCGCCGTGCTTGTGGACCGAGCCAGTGGCGACAACTCCTCGAGCTCTGTGTCGGTCGATGATGTGGCCGGTGGCAACATTGCCCTTGAGCATCTCATCGAGCGGGGATGCAGTCGGATCGCCGTGGCTGCGTCCCGGTTCGACATCCGTCAGATTTCTGATCGCTTGGAAGGGGCGCGCCAGGCCGTCGTTCGACACCCGGGGGTCGAACTCGAGATTGTCACGACCGACGGCCTGACCGTCGAGGCGGGCCGGGCCGCCGGCAAGCGGATCGCCGAGCGTCGGCCCGCCGATCGCCCCGATGGCATTTTTGCCGTGAACGATCTCATCGCGCTCGGCGTACTCCAAGCGCTCGTCATGCAGGGCTCGGTGCGGGTTCCCGAAGACATCGCCCTGATCGGATACGACGACATCGCCTTCGCGGCGGCGGCCGTGGTGCCGCTGACGTCGGTGCGCCAGCCGAGCCTCCTGCTCGGGCAGACGGCCGTCGAGATGCTGCTCACCGAGGCTGCAGACCCCGACACACCCCACCGCCAGGTCGTGTTCCAGCCCGAACTTGTCGTGCGGCAGTCCACGGCGCTCGGTCGCGCCGAGCAGAATGCTTGACGAGCGCCGCGCCCGAAACAACGCCGCAACACGGCCGGGCTAGGCTCGGCGTATGGGCGATCTCTTCGATGGCTACGGCGCCACGACCACCAAGACCAGCGGTGCGATCGCATTCGATGAGATGTTCGCGCGCCCCGGCCTTGCCCGGGAACCGTACCGGGAAATCCATTCCGCGCTCGCGCGGATGACGCAAGTCGAATTGCGCGGCCGCACCGACTCGCTAGCGAGTTCTTACCTCGCGCAAGGCGTCACCTTCGACTTCGCTGGCGAAGAACGTCCGTTTCCGCTCGATGCCGTTCCCCGCGTCATCGACGGCAAAGAATGGACAACCGTCGAGGCCGGAGTCAAGCAGCGAGTCAAGGCGCTCGAGGCGTTTCTGGCCGACATCTACGGTCCGCAACTCGCCGTTCGAGACGGAGTCATTCCCGCTCGACTCATCACCTCCTCCAGCCACTTCCACCGCGAAGCAGCCGGGATCGTATCGGCCAACGGTGTGCGCATCCAGGTCAGCGGCATCGATTTGATTCGCGACGAAAGCGGCACGTGGCGGGTGCTCGAAGACAACGTACGAGTGCCGAGTGGTGTGAGCTACGTCATCTCGAATCGACGGGTCATGGCGCAGACGCTTCCCGAGTTGTTCGTGTCTATGCGAGTTCGTCCGGTCGGGGACTACCCGCAGAAGCTGTTGCAGTCGTTGCGCGCCAGTGCTCCCGAAGGCGTTACCGATCCGACGATCGTGGTTCTCACGCCGGGCGTCTACAACTCGGCCTACTTCGAGCACACCCTGCTCGCTCGACTGATGGGCGTCGAGCTTGTCGAGGGCCGTGACCTGTTCTGCTCGGCCGGTCGAGTGTGGATGCGCACCACCGGCGGCCCGACGCGCGTCGACGTGATCTATCGCCGAGTCGATGACGAGTTTCTCGACCCGCTGCAGTTCCGCGCCGATTCCATGCTTGGCTCGCCGGGACTGCTCCTCGCTGCACGGCTCGGCAACGTCACGATTGCCAACGCGGTCGGCAACGGAGTCGCCGACGACAAACTCGTCTACACCTACCTCCCCGACCTGATCCGGTATTACCTGTCCGAAGAGCCGGTCCTGCCGAACGTGCACACCTGGCGGTTGGAAGACCCGGGGTCCCTCGAGGAGGTACTCGACCGACTCGACGAACTCGTCGTGAAGCCCGTCGACGGCTCCGGAGGAAAGGGTCTCGTCGTCGGACCTGCAGCGACTCGCGTCGAGCTCGATCAATTGCGGCAACGACTCCTCAACGACCCACGCGGATGGATCGCGCAGCCAGTCGTGCAATTGTCGACAATCCCCACTCTCGTCGACGACGGCCTTCGCGCTCGGCACGCAGACTTGCGTCCGTTTGCGGTAAACGACGGCAAAGACGTATGGGTCCTTCCGGGCGGGCTCACTCGTGTCGCACTTCCTGAGGGTCAGCTCGTCGTCAACAGCAGTCAGGGCGGCGGCTCGAAAGACACCTGGGTCGTCGGTCGAGATCCGATCATCGCGGAGCACCACAGCATCCAATCGCTCGTGGCTGAGCAAGCGGCGCCCACGCAATCGATCCCCATCATCACGGGCGAACACCTGCACGATCATTCCCCGCTGGATGCACCGAAGACGGGCAACCAGCACGAGCAACAACAACAGCAACAGTCCACCGAGGCGAGCGACGGAGGCGCATCATGCTGAGCCGCATTGCCGAAAGTCTGTTCTGGATCGGCCGTTACATCGAGCGGTCCGACGGTACAGCCCGCATTCTCGACGTTCACCTGCAGCTGCTGCTGGAAGATCCGTGGATCGAAGAGTCCATCGCCTGCCGTTCGCTCCTGAGCGTTATGGGTGCCCACGTTCCCGAAGAGACCGACCTCACGCGATCCGATGTGCTCTCGATTCTCGCGGTCGACCGTGCGGAAGCGGCATCGATCGCCTATTCGCTCGGGGCGGCGCGGGAGAACGCGCGGCGTGCACGGGAGGTCGTGAGCACAGAACTATGGGAAGTGCTCAACACCACGCGTGCCCGTATGCCGCGCAAGGTATCGAGCGACAAGGTGCACGAGTTCTTCGGCTGGGTTCGCGAGCGAGCGGCTCTGGCAGTCGGCATTGTGGAATCATCTGCGAGTCGTGACGAAGCGTGGAGCTTCTTCACTCTCGGGCGGAGCATCGAGCGCGCCGACATGACGGCTAGGCTCCTGTCGACGCGAGCGCTCACCGAAGCGAGCGGGCCATCGTGGACCACGATTCTGCGCAGCGTCGGCGCGTACGAGTCCTACCTCCGCACCTACCGGGGCGTGCCGAGTGCCCGTAACGCTGCCGAGTTCCTGCTGCTTGACCGACTGTTCCCACGCAGCATCCTGTTTTCAGTCACACGCGCCGAATCCTGCATGCGCGACATCGAACCTCGCAACGATCGCGTCGGCGTGGGCTACACGGCGCAGCGACTGCTCGGGCAGATCCGCAGTGAACTCGAATACCGCCCGATCACCGAGATCCTCGACGACCTGCCCCGTCACATGGACAGCGTTCAAGTAGCCACGAGCGCCGCCTCCGAGGCGATCCGACAGCGGTACTTCCCCACCAATGCCGCGCCTAGTTGGGTGAGGGAGAACTCGTGAACCGTCTTCGCATCAAGCACATGACCGGCTTCCACTACGGAGGCGACGTCACGGCGTCGTACAACGAAGCGCGGATGCTCCCGGCCACCACCGACGGGCAATTCGTGCTTTTCTCCAACCTCGACATCAGTCCGATCTCCGGTCACCACTCCTATGTGGATTACTGGGGCACTCGCGTGTCGTCATTCGAAGTGCTGAGTGCACACCACGAATTGTCGCTCACGGCAACGAGCCTTGTCGAAGTGCGGCCGCGGCCGCACCCCGCGCATCCCCTCTCGTGGGACGACCTCGTGATCGCGGCGGAGGCGGCCACCGAGTACGTCGAGCAACTGGGCCAGACGCCGAGAACGACACCGCCGGACGACGTGGTCGAGATTGCGCGCGAGATCGCGGACCGCTCGCAGTCGCCGTGTGAAGCGGCGCTGGAGATCTGCACGGCGATTGGCAACGCCATGGAATACGTGCAAGGAGTCACCGGCGTGCACTCGACGGGCGCCGAAGCGTGGGACGAGCGCAAAGGCGTCTGCCAAGACATCACGCACGTCGCGCTCGGCGCGTTGCGTTCGGTCGGCATCCCCGCGCGTTACGTATCGGGCTACCTGCACCCGAAGCCCAATGCGGGAATTGGCGAGACCGTGGTGGGTGAGTCGCACGCCTGGCTCGAATGGTTCTGCGGCGATTGGCGTGGGTTCGACGCCACGAACCTGATCGACATCGGTGACCGCCATGTCTCTGTCGGTCGAGGGCGCGACTACCGCGACGTGGCGCCGCTCCGGGGGGTTTACGCAGGCCCGCACGCGTCGAAGCTGTTCGTGAAGGTCGAAATCACCCGCGAGGCTTAGGCCAACGCAGCACTGAATCTCGACGGGGAGGTCTCAATTGACGGTCGCCAAGACGGAGCACAGCTTCGTCAACGCGCATGGCATTGTCGTGCATTATTACGCGTGGTTGGCGGAGAGCCCGCACGCTATCGTTCAGATCGCCCACGGGCTCGGTGAATACGCGAGTCGATACGAGTATTACGCTCAGTCGCTCGTGTCGGCCGGGTACTCGGTGTATGCGAACGACCACCGCGGCCACGGCGCCACCGGACTCGGGCAGACCGGTGGTGATCACGCCCGGCTGGGAGAACTCGGCGCTGGCGGTATTCGGGCGACCGTGGACGATCTCGTGCAGTTCACCGAACTCATCCGTCGGGAGAATCCGGGCGTGCCGCTTGTGCTGCACGGCCATAGTTGGGGGTCACTGCTCGCCCAACTCGCGCTCAATCGACGGGATGTCGATGTCGACGGGGTCATTCTCACCGGCACGGCCTATCGACTTCCGTGGCACACGAACAGCGGTGATCTGAACGCTCGGCACAAGTCACTGGGAACAACAGGCTTCGAGTGGCTGAGTCGCGATCCGGCGGTTGCGCAGGCCTTCCTCGACGACCCGCTCACCTTCTATGCCGCAGGCATCAAACTATTCGGGCTCGTAGAGTCAGCGAAACTCATCGGCAGGCCCCGTAAGGGTTTGCGCAACGATATGCCGCTGCTTATCATGATCGGTTCGGAGGATTCCCTCGGCGGCCCTGTCAGCGTGCGAAAACTCGCGGAGAGCTACATTCGGCGCGGGGGACTTCGCGACGTGCGGTTGAAGATCTACCCGGAAGCACGACACGAACTGACCAATGAGACCAACCGTGACGAGGTCATCGGCGACGTCATCGCCTGGCTCGATCAGCGGCTGCGGAGCGACTCGTAGCCAGGGTGTTCGCGCATCCAACGCGCGACGAAGGAGCACAACGGCACGACCCGATAGTCGGTGGTCGCGCGCACCTCATCGAGCACCGCACGGACGAGCGCTCCGCCGAGTCCTCGGCCGCGGCGCGCCTGCGGCACTTCGGCGTGCAGGATGTGCATAGTCGGCCCCTGAATGTCGTAGACAGCGAATCCGATCACCGTGTCGCCATCGAGGAGGGTGTACCGGTCAGCGTCGGGTTCGTTCACGACTCGCATGTCCCGACTCTACGTCGAACGCGGGGACGACGCCGGGCGGTGTGCACGTCAGCCAGCGGTCGCTTGCTCGCTCCACGATCGTGGTTGGCCTCCGGCTCGTGAGAGAAGCCACGGCTACACTCGTGTGGTGTTCGGAACCCGCTCGGCTCGCGTCACGACGATCGCCACAGCATCGCTCGCGATCTCGGCGTGCGCGTCCCCGTTCGCGCTGACACCCACTCCCACATCGACGCCGTTGCCGAGCGTGACCATGACCGACACACCTGCGCCCACCCCCACACCGACACCGACGACGCTGCCGGCGTTCGACAAGAAAGGGCAGTCGATCGATGATCCGGCCAGCCTGTGGGTCGTCGTCAACAAGTTACGGCCGCTCAGCCCGCCGAGTTACACGCCATCAGACCTCGTGAGCGTTCCGGTGCCCTTTGTATACGCCCCGCAACTGCGACGAGAGGCAGCGGATGCCGCGGTCGCGATGTTCGCAGCGTTCACGGCCGAAACGGGCCTCGGCATGCAATCGCAAAGCGCCTACCGCAGCTACTCCACCCAGGTGAGCGTCTACACCGGCTGGGTCGCGCAGAAGGGTCAGGCGGGAGCCGACCTGACCAGTGCACGACCGGGCCACAGCGAGCACCAGACCGGGCTCGCGATTGACGTGAGCGCACGGCCTGCGTCGTGTTCACTACAGGCGTGCTTCGCGAACACTCCGCAAGGACAGTGGTTGGCGGCAAACGCGTTCCGCTTCGGATTCGTGCTGCGCTATCCCTCGGGCAAGACCTCGATCACCGGCTACGAATTCGAACCCTGGCACTACCGCTACGTCGGTATGGCGCTCGCCACCGAGCTGAACCGCACCGGGATCACCACCCTCGAAGAGTTCTTCGGGCTTCCCGCCGCACCGGCCTACGCCGACTGACTGGTCAGCCGCCGAGCGCAGCGTCGACGATCAACCTCGCTTCGGCCTGCACCTGGCGCAAGTGGTCGACGCCGTCGAACGATTCCGCGTAGATCTTGTAGACGTCTTCGGTGCCGCTCGGACGGGCCGCGAACCACGCACGCTCGGTGACGACCTTCACGCCGCCGACTGCGGCTCCGTTGCCGGGCGCCTCGCTGAGCTTGGCGATGATCGGGTTGCCCGCGAGTTCGGTCGCAGTGATGGCTGCACCGTCAAGCTTCGACAGCCGAGCCTTCTGCTCCTTGCTCGCGGCCGCGTCGACGCGCTCATACACGGGGTCGCCGAACTGTTCGGTCAACTCCGTGTACAACTGCGACGGCGTCTTGCCCGTGACGGCCAGGATCTCGCTCGCCAGCAGCGCGAGCAGAATGCCGTCTTTGTCGGTCGTCCACGCGGTGCCATCACGACGCACGAAGCTTGCTCCCGCGCTCTCCTCGCCGCCGAAGGCCACGGATCCGTCGATGAGCCCGGGTACGAACCACTTGAAGCCGACCGGAACTTCCCAGAGTGTGCGGCCGAGCGATTCGGCGACCCGGTCGATCATCGTGCTGGAGACGAGCGTCTTGCCGATCGCGGCATCCGAACGCCACTCGGGGCGATGCGTGTAGAGGTATTGGATGGCGACGGCGAGGAAGTGGTTCGGGTTCATGAGCCCGCCATCCGGGGTGACGATGCCGTGCCGATCGGCGTCGGCGTCGTTGCCGGTGAGGATGTCGAAGTCGTGCTGATGCGCGAGCACGGATGCCATCGCCGAGGGCGATGACGGGTCCATGCGGATCTTTCCGTCCCAATCGAGCGTCATGAACGCCCACGCCGGGTCGACGAGCGGATTGACGACCGTGAGGTTGAGCCCGTACTTCTCGCCGATGAGCTGCCAGTAGTGCACGCTTGCGCCACCGAGGGGGTCCGCGCCGATGCGGATTCCTGACGCCTTGATCGCGTCGAAATCGATGATGGATGCAAGGTCGTCGACATAGGCGCCACGGAAGTCGTAGGTTTCGACCGCACTCGGCACCGCGGTCTTGACGTCGCGGTTGCCGCCGGCAATGAGTTCGTTGGCGCGGTTGGCGATCCAGCCAGTCGCGTCGGAGTCAGCGGGGCCGCCGTGGGGCGGGTTGTATTTGAAACCGCCGTCGCGCGGCGGGTTGTGCGACGGCGTGATCACGATGCCGTCGGCCTGATCGTCGTTTCCGTTCTTGTTGTAGGCGATGATCGCGTGGCTCAGTGCCGGAGTGGGCACGTAGTCGTCGAATTCATCGACGAGCACGCGCACGTTGTTCGCCTCGAGCACGCCGAGCGCTGTCGTCTCTGCTGGGCGAGACAGCCCGTGGGTGTCGCGCCCGATGAAGAGTGGTCCGGTGATGCCTTGGTCGGTGCGGTACTCGCAGATCGCCTGCGTGATTGCCGCGATATGCATCTCGTTGAAGGCCGAATCGAGGGAGGACCCGCGGTGGCCGCTCGTACCGAACGCCACCTTCTGGTCGGGGTTCGTGACGTCGGGAGTACGCGAGTAGTACGCCTCCACGAGGTCGTGAACGTTGATCAGATCGGATTCGTGGGCCGGCAACCCTGCACGTGCGTTCATGGGACAAGTGTGGCATTACCGCCCGCCGGCTGTCGCGCCTTTCTCTGCGCTGCGGCGCCGATACACTCGGGGGCATGCTAGCGACCGGGCCCACAGACACGTTCAGCTATCTCGGGCCGGTCGGCACATTCACCTGGGTAGCGCTCAACCAAGTGCCTGCAGCACAAGGAAAGCCCTGGCGTTCGGTCAACAACGTGGGCGAGGCTTTGGATGATGTCGTGTCGGGTCGCAGCATCGGAGCCGTCATCGCCATCGAGAATTCGGTAGAGGGCGGCGTGAGTGCCACTCAGGATGCGCTCGCGACCATTCCCGGTTTGCGGATTGTCGGGGAATACCTCGTGCCCGTGAACTTCGTACTCGTGGCGAGGCCGGGAACGACGCTTGAGGATGTTCGGGTCGTCAACGCGCATCCGGTTGCCTACGCTCAGACGCACCGCTGGCTCGACGTGTGTATTCCGTCGCACGGTCACATTCCCGCCACCTCCAACGTTCAGGCGGCCGCATCGCTACTCGTCAACGACCTCGCCGATGCGGCCGTGGCGCCACCGGGCATCACCGACCATTTCGATCTGACCGTGCTCGCCGAAAACATCGGCGACAACGACAACGCTGTCACGCGCTTCGTGCACGTGAGCCGCTCGACCGCGCTCAGTGAGCCGACCGGCGCCGACAAAACGAGCATCATCGCAGAGCTACCTGACGACGCCCCCGGACGCTTGCTGGAAATGCTCGAGCAGTTCGCGACGCGGGGTATCAACATGAGCCTGATCGAATCGCGCCCCATCGGCGACTCGCTCGGGCGCTACCGCTTCGTGATCGACCTCGACGGCCACATCCTCGACGAACGGGTCGCCGATTCCCTCCTCGGGCTCAAGCGGTTCAGCCCCAATGTGATCTTCCTTGGGTCATACCCTCGCGCCGACAAGCAACAGATCCGCGTCAACGAGCGCTACGACAACGACGCCTTCATCGACGCGCGCGACTGGTTGCGCGCGATCATCTCCGGCGAGCCCAGCGCCTCCGAATAGGAGGGCACGCTCAGGCGGCTTCGCCGTCGAGCGCTTCCGCGTCGTCCGCGGTTTCGGCGGCCTCGCGCGGAATACGCACGACGACACTGCCAGGATCCACCGAGATGCGCATGGCGACGGCCTTCCCGCCAGCATCGCCATCGAGTTCGAACTCCTCCTCCTTATCGAGCCGAATCACGAGACGCTTGCCCTTCATATAACGGAGAGTGCGCACTTCCTTGGTGTGACCGAGCAGCTTGCGTCCGACCTGCGTGCGACGAAGCACGCCGTTTTCCCACACGATCTTGACCCACACTTGCACCCAGCCGAAGAAGCCTTCGGGGCGCAACGCGACGACGTCGAGGATTCCGTCGTCAACCGCCGCCTCGGGAAGCAGCAGGATGTTGGCCGGCAGTGACCCGCAATTTCCGATGAGGAGGGTGTGGGCGTGCATGATGCGACGGGGTCCATTGTCGAGTTGGTAGCGAATGCGGATTTGACTACTGTCGCGCACTGACTTGGCAATGGCGTCGACGTAGGCGAGCCAACCGACGCGCTTCTTCAGCTCGGGGTCGGTGTTCGCGATCATCATCGCGTCGAGGCCGATTCCGGCCATGACGAGAAAGACGTTGGACTCGCGAGAGCCGTCGGCACGTTCGGCGTCGAATACGCCCAGGTCAACGGCGCGGTCGACTCCGGTGAAGGCGGCGATGACCGAACCGGGCAGATCATCGAGCGTGAGGTCGAGATTGCGGGCCAGCAGGTTGCCGGTTCCGGAGGGAAGCATCCCGAGTGGCACTCCCGTGCGTCGCAGGGCCTGCGCTACCGCTCGAACGGTGCCGTCGCCGCCCGCTGCCAGCACCAGGCTCGCTCCTTGTTCGAGTGCCTTCTTCGTCACCTCGGTGCCCGGATCGTCGACGGAGGTTTCGAGCCAGATGCTCGGCTCCCAGCCCTCGTCCTTTTCGACGGAGGCCACTGCTTCGCGCAGTGTGTCGAGGTCAACTTTGATGGGGTTGTATACGACCGCGGCGCGCTTGCTTGTAGTGGAGTCCGACATGGGCTTAAAGGTAATCGATACTCGGGTCCTTGCCAGCCACTCGCGTCCTGCCCCTTGACAACACGGAAACTAGGATGGTCGGATGATCGACCCCCAACTGCTCCGCGACCATCCCGACATCATCCGGACGTCTCAGGAGGCCCGCGGGTCGTCGGTGCACATCGTCGACGACGCGATCGCGGCGGATGTCGCGCGGCGCGCGGCGATCGGCGAGTTCGAAAGCCTGCGTGCGGCGCAGAATGCTTTCGGCAAGCAGGTCGCGAAGGCCGCCAAAGAAGACAAGCCGCGACTCGTGTCCGAAGCGCAAGAGCTAGCCGCGAAGGTGAAGGCGGCCGGACAGGCCGTCACGGATGCCGACGCGGCCTTCTACTCCATTGCTCGGGCAATCGAGAACCCGATCATCGATGGCGTTCCAGCGGGCGGCGAAGATAACTTCCGGTTACTGCGTGAGAGCGGTGAACCGGCGTCATTTGACTTCGATCCCCGCGATCACGCCGATCTTGGCGAGCTGCTCGGCGCGATCGACATCGCGCGCGGCGTCAAGGTCAGCGGTAGCCGCTTCTATTTCCTGAAAGGCGTGGGAGCTCGTCTCGAACTGGCTCTCATGAACATGGCGCTCGATCGCGCCATCACCGAAGGGTTCACTCCGCTGATCACTCCGACGCTCGTGCGTCCCGAGATCATGGCCGGGACCGGCTTCCTCGGCGAACACTCCGACGAGGTTTACTATCTCCCCGCAGACGAGCTTTACCTGACCGGCACGAGCGAAGTCGCACTGGCTGGATTCCATTCCGACGAGATCCTCGATCTATCCGGCGGACCGTTGCGCTACGCCGGCTGGTCGACGTGCTACCGGCGCGAAGCCGGGTCTGCGGGAAAAGACAATCGGGGCATCCTGCGGGTGCACCAGTTCAACAAGCTGGAGATGTTCAGCTATGTGCATCCCGACGAGGCGGAGAAAGAGCACGACACGCTCGTCGGATTTCAGGAAGCGATGCTCCAGGCGTGCGAGGTCGCCTATCGGGTGATCGATGTGGCCGCTGGTGACCTCGGTTCCAGCGCGGCACGCAAGTTCGACATCGAGGCATGGATCCCGACGCAAGGCGCGTACCGCGAACTCACGTCGACCAGCAATTGCACGACCTACCAAGCGCGCCGGCTCGACATTCGCTTCCGCGCCGAATCGGGCAAGACCGCCCCCGTCGCGACACTCAATGGCACGCTGGCGACCACCAGATGGCTTGTCGCGATTCTGGAAACGCATCAGCAATCCGACGGATCCGTCGTGGTTCCCGCGGCCTTGCGACCGTATCTCGGCGGCATCGAGATCTTCGAGCCGGTGCGATGAAGCGAAGCCTCATCGCCCTCGACGTCGACGGGACCGTGCTTCAAGAAGACGGGGTCATCTCTGACGCCGTTATCGCCGAGATCGGCCGGGTTCGTGATCTCGGTCACGAGGTCATGCTGGCAACCGGCCGATCTGTGGCGATGACCCTGCCGATCCTCGACCGACTGGGGATCACTCCCGAATACGTGGTGTGCTCCAATGGCGCCATCGTCCTGTGCCGCGACGCGAATGCACCGACCGGATACCGTCGACGATTCGTGGAGACCTTCAATCCGGCCGAAGTCCTGCAAACCATCAAAGCGAGCCTCGCGACGGCACACTACGCCGTTGAGGATGAAACCGGGTTGTACCGTTTCACCGGGTATTTTCCCGATGGCACCCTTGGCGCGAGCAGCGAGCGCGTCGATTTCGAGGAGCTCCTGGCGCATCCCGCGACCCGGGTCGTCGTCATTTCTCCCGGGCATGCGGTCGAAGACTTTTTGGCCGTTGTTGAGCAGATGGGGTTGCACAAGGTCAGCTACAACGTTGGCTGGACGGCATGGCTCGACATTGCGCCCGACGGCGTCAACAAGGCCACCGCGCTCGAACGGGTGCGCCGTGAGCTGGCGATTCCGCGCACCCGCGTTGTCGCCATTGGCGACGGACGCAACGACATCGACATGCTCGAATGGGCGGCGGCCCGAGGCCGCGGCGTCGCGATGGGCCAAGCGCCCGACGAGGTCAAGGATGCTGGCAATGAAGTGACCGAGTCCGAACTCGA
>JANOYC010000092.1:0-2607 GCA_031428675.1 Microbacteriaceae bacterium
TGCCGGTTGACCATAGCGATCGGGATGCGCACGGGCACGTCGGCGAGAGCCGTGCCGTTGACGAGAGCGCCCATTTCCAGCGCGGGTGCCGCGAAGCTGTAGCCGTCGCGGATCGCGGCGACTTGGGCCGCGTTCAGCGGTCCGTCGCCGCTCAGTGATCCGTCGCCGCTCGGTGATCCGTCGCCGCTCGGTGCTCCGTCGCCGCTCGGCGTCTCATTCCGTGAGGCATCACGTTCGGCGGCCGCGAGCGCAGCCTGCGCTTCTGCCAGAGCCTTCTTCGCCGCTTCGACTTGCGCTGCTGCATCCGTCATGTCGCCAGCCTAGCTACCGCTCTTCGAGACCCCACGACTGACCGTACCCACCGGAGTCGACCGATCTGGACATCAGATCGAGAAACGGCTTCGCGTCGAACGCCTCCGGACCGAGGACGCCGATTCCGACCCACACGCCCGCGGACATCAGTTCGAGGGCGATCACCGGGTTCAGCGCGGTCTGCCACACCACGCACTGTGTCTCATATTCCGCCATAGTCCACGCGTTGTCTGCGACGTGGTAGAGGTACACCTCTCGCGGCTTTCCGTCGATGCCCGTTCCGGTCACCCACAAACCGGCGCAGGTCTTGCCGGTCATCAGCGGTCCGAGCGTCGCTGGGTCGGGCAGGGCAGCCGCGACCACGTCGCGCGGCGCCACGTCGACCGGTCCCGCGGCACTGCGCACACGAATGGGGTCGGTCGAGTCGAGACCGAGCTGATGAAGGGTCTTCAGAATTCCGATGAACTCTGCGCCGAGCCCGTATTTGAAGGTGACGCGTCGCGCATCGAGCCACCGCGGCATGAGAAGCACTTCCTCGTGCTCCACGTTGACGCACTCGACCGCTCCGATTCCCTCGGGAAAAACAAACGTCTCGGGTTCGGAGAACGGCTCGGTGGTAAACCAGCCGCGATCCCGCTCCCAGATGACCGGCGGATTGAGGCATTCCTCGATGGTCGTCCAGATGCTGAACGACGGCGCGAACAGCTCGACGCCCGCTTCGTCTCGCACCACGAGGTTCGCGCCGTCGCGGGTGCCAAGCTCGTCGATGCTGCTGAACAGGTGGTCCGCGGCATAGCGCGCGAACACGTTGCTGAGCCCGGGCTCCACGCCGATTCCGACGACTGCCAGCCGACCGGCGGTTTCCCAGTCGGGAGCCTGCTCGAATTGGTCATCGCCCAGCTTGATGCCGGTTTCGGCGTAGGGCTCCGTCGGGTGCGGTTCCGACAGACTCATCGCCATGTCGAGGTAGTCGGCGCCCGCGGCGAGCGTGCCAGCGAAGACCGTTGGCACGAACTTCGGCTCGACGGCGTTCATCACGTGCGTTGCGCCGTGCGCTTTCGCCACGGACTCGACATCGAACGGGTCGGATGCGTCGATCCGCGCCGCAAGGAATCGCCCTTTCTGGTCGCCGTGGCGCTTCTCTATCCAGTCGACCGTGCGTTGCGCGCGAGTTTCGTCGTAATCACTGACAATCATCGTCTCGAAGAAGTCGCGACGCGCGGCGATCTTCGCAATCGCGTCACCGACTCCCCCAGCACCGACCAGAAGGATCCTCATAGGAGCACGCTAGCGGGTCGCACCGCCTCCGCTACTCGGAGGATGGACTCGGAAAATGGCCACCCCCCGCGGCGGCAGGGCCACGACACCGCCAGATCCGCGCCAGCAGAAGGAGCGAACTCCAGCACCCAACGACGTCACAACCGCGTGATCAGCTCGGAGGTCGCTCCGACAACAGTCTCCGCACAAAGGGGGCCCACAGAATCACCGCCACCGCGGTGCCGAGCAGCAACCCACCTATCGTGTCACTGACCCAGTGAACGCCGAGGTAAGTGCGACTGAGCGCCATAAGAACGGCGTAGATGATCCCGGCCACCCACACCCACGTGCGCCGCACAATGAGCCCAAGCGCCACCGCGACCGTCGCCGCGTTCGCCACATGCCCGCTCGGGAATGAACCGAAGTCGCTCGTTACGAGCATATGCTCAGGGCGAGCCCGACTGAAGAGAGACTTGAGCACCTGCACCAAGCCGGCGCTCAGCGCGGACGCCAAGAGAAAATACAGCGCGCTCCACGGCCGCCTCAGCAGGAGAAAGACCGCAACCGTTCCGAGTGGAACAGCGAAAACGCCGAACCAGCCGCCGCCCAGAAAGTCCATCGCGCGCGACGGAATTTCCCACCACGGCGAGCGGTGTTCGACGATCTCCTCCATCCACACCGCATCGAAGCCAAACGGGCTCTCCCGCAGCACCACGAGTAGGCCTATCGCGACGACGAGGGCAAGGGCAACCGCGCCGCTGATGAGAGGCCAACGGCGTAGGACGCGCCGCGCTGTGCGAGTATCTGTCACCCTCCAACGGTAATAGCGCGCGGCGCCTTTGAAAGAACTTTCACCAGCTAATTGCCCTCGCGGTTCTTGGTACGGGCGTCAGGGCGAACGTCGGAAAACCCAACCCGCAACCAATCAGCGAGAGAGCGCCGGCACTGTGCGTGGCCGAACGATCAACCACAGCGACGCGATCGCCACGAAGGCAGCAATCGCCATCATCGCCCCCATGGGCACTGCGCTGGTGATGC
>JANOYC010000093.1:0-110717 GCA_031428675.1 Microbacteriaceae bacterium
AGAACAGCGGCCGGCAACAGATAGGCGTAAGCCCGGAGTTTTTTCTGGATGCGGTCGGGGGTCAACGCGACTAATCGGTCGAGCCCCCAATAGATGGCATAGATGGCGGCGATCCCGAAAACTATGGAAAGCAAGCCGAAAAGCACGTCTTGAATCATCTGGTTACTTCCTTGTCAAACCATGGGGGAGTGCGTGCGAGGGTGCTGCGGAATTTATTCCGCAGCACCCTCTTGGGGACTCAGCCGGTCACCCGACTGGTTGCGAGCCTAGTACTTGCTCTGGATGCGACCAGCGGCTTCTTCCCACGTGATTCGACCCGTGACCCACTCGGTCGCTGCGACCCAGAACTCAGCGTTCACAGCGGACGGCATGCGGTCCGAACCATCGAAACCGAAGACTGCGGCGTTGGCCATCGTCTCACCGACGGTCTTCGTCAGTTCGTTGGGGTAAAGGCTGGTATCGAAGGTTTTGTGCGGCGAGGTGAAGCTCGCCGCTACGGCCATCTTGGTGCCCACCTTGTCGGAGGTGATGAACTGCAGCACCGCCCCAACATCGGGGTCGTTGTTGAACGCGGCGACGAGGTCGCCACCACCGAGAACGCCCTCTTCTCCACCGGCAGGAGCTGGCAGCGGGAAGACATTGGCGTTGGTGTAGTCACCAGCGATAACCTCTTTCTCGATCGCATCCGGGAAGAACTCCGTGATGAACGAGCCCTGGCGGATCATGAAGCACTGGCCGGCAGCCTTGCCACCGAGGTCGAACAACGGTGCGGTGTTGCCGAAGGCGTCGGTGGCCATGGAGATGCCGCCGCCGTTGACCTGTCCATCAGCGAGGAGAAGGCTTTCCACCTTCTCGACGGCCTTGGTCACCTCGGGCGAGTCGAACGTGACGTCGCCGGCAATCCAGTCGTTGTAGACGTCGATGCCGTTGTAGTCGAGCACGTACTGCTCGATCCAGTCGGTCATCGCCCAACCGGTAGCGCCGCCAGACTCGATGCCGGCACAGAACGGGTAACCGCTGCCATCCGCCTTGATCTTGTCACTCAACGCTACGAGCTCTTCGTCGGTGGTCGGAACTTCGTAGCCGTGAGCGGCAAAGGCGGTGGGGTTGTAGAAGACGAGCGTCTTGACGTTTGCAGAGACCGGCAGGCCGTAGATGTCGCCGTCGTACTCGGCGAGCGTGTCCCAGCCAGGAACGAGAGTTTCTTGGGGCGCTGCGACGTCGAAGCCCTCGATGTCGGCGAGGGGGAGAATGTTCGCCGCCTCGGCCTGGTCGAGCAGACCGCCCGGCTGGGGGAAGAGTCCGAGGTCGGGCGCTTGACCTGCCTCAATCTTCACCTTAATGTCGGTGTCGAACGACGCGAGGCTAGTGTAGGTCACGTCGATGCCGCTTTCGGCACTCCACGCGTCGAGCTCTTCTTGGAATGCAGCGGCCTGAGCTTCGCCGTATCCACCGAAGATGGTGACCTTGCCGTCTGCCTCGGGAGCGGCAGCTCCGGCGCAACCCGACATGACTAGTCCTGCGATGGCGACGGTCGCACCCGTCGCCAAGAAACGTGTGGCTTTCTTCATTCCGATTCCTTTTCGATGAAAGCACGGCACGAAGAAGCACCGTTGCTCGACCCAGACTAGAGTGCATTTCTTCAACCTTGGAAACAAATTGATAACGTTTGCATCTGCGAGGATTCGTCGCGGAGATTCGAAGCGGCCCCTGAATCGGTTCACGAGCGCGGAATGCCAGTAATCCCGCTGATCAGGAGGAGGCGAAGGCCACCGAGGCTGATTATGTTGCCCTCGGAAACAATTTCAGAACCGAAAACCGTTTGCATAACGGCCCGCTCCGCGAGTCCGTAGCGCCAACGTCGGGGCTAGTGCGCGGGGCCGGCCGGGCCGTTCTTCGGTATGTCGTCGTGCCCGTCGGGGGAGACGGCGAGCGCGAGCATCGCAAGCACAACGAGCGCGACCACGAAGGTGATGCCGAAGAAAATCGCGGCGAGCACGACGTCTCTCGTAGACATCAGTACAACAATGCCGACGAACGCCGCAAGCACGAGCGAGAGGGTCAGCAGCTCGAGCGGACGCATCCGCTCCCGACGCGATGGCGTTGTCATGAGGTGGAACCGTTCCCGGTGACGTCAGTACGCCGCCGTTCGATGGGGGTCGGCGCCCATTTGAGTGAGAGCCCAGCGATGACCTGAAAGATGCCCAGCACGGCCACATACGCACCGAACGAGCCGACAATGATGATGGACGCCGTCAGGGCACGATCGACGTCGTCCGGGCCCGTAAAGCGTTGAGCAAAGCCCTGGGGAACAAGGAGCACGACAGCGGCGAGTGCCAGCGTTATCCCTCCTGCGAATCGCCAGTCCCTAGCCTCGGCACGGTGCCTGCGGCGCCTGATGCCGGTCACGAGTTCCGTTGCGCCGGTGACAACGCCCCATACGGCGATGATCGATACGAGCACACTGATGCCGAGAGAGGACAGCGCGAGTGCTGCGCCGCCGGCGAGCACCGAAACACCCCCGGAAACAGCGAGCGCCACCGGGCTCTCCTGCCGCCGGGCGATCGATCGCGCAACCATCACGGCACCGGAGGTGAGTGCGAAGGCCCCGAAGGCAAGAAATCCGAGAGACGCCGAGTGGTCTGCCGTGAAAGTGATGACGACCGCCGCGAGGAGGGCCGGTACGGCGCGGGCTACAACGAACCGCCACGCCGTATTATCGCCGCTGCGAGCCGAACTCCCGTCGGCCGCGACGTTTGCCGCGCGCGCGGACTCGGAACTCTGTGTCATCACATCCGAGTTTACGCGCCTCACCGCTTGCGCCGACCGGTCACATGCCCGGAGGCAGGTCCACGAATCGGGAGAAGTGGCCGTGGAAGCCGACGACGAGGGTGTCGGTTGGGCCGTTACGGTGCTTGGCGATGATGAGATCTGCCTCGCCCTGACGTGGGCTGTCTTTCTCGTATGCGGCTTCGCGGTGCAGAAGGATCACCATGTCGGCATCCTGCTCGAGCGATCCTGATTCACGGAGGTCAGAGAGCGCGGGCTTCTTGTCGGCGCGCTGTTCGGGGCCGCGGTTCAGCTGGCTGATGGCGATCACCGGAACGCCGAGTTCTTTGGCCAGGAGTTTGAGCGCTCGTGAGAATTCGCTGACCTCTTGCTGACGCGACTCGACGCGCTTGCCGCTTGTCATGAGCTGCAAATAGTCGATGATGACCATCTTCAAACCAATGCGCTGCTTGAGACGACGGCATTTTGCGCGGATCTCCACGAGCGTCATATTCGGGCTGTCGTCGATATATAGGGGCGCGTCGGCGATCTGACCGCGGATGCTCGCAAGCTTCGTCCAGTCCTGCGTCTGCACATTCCCTTTGCGCATCGCCTGCAGGGGCACCGCCGCCTCTGCAGAGAGCAACCGCATCGCGATTTCACTGCGACCCATTTCGAGCGAGAACACGATCGTGGGCAAGTCGTGCTTGATCGCCGCCGCACGCGCAAAGTCGAGCGCAAGCGTCGACTTGCCGATCGCTGGCCGCGCGGCGAGGATGATCAACTGCCCAGGATGCAGTCCGTTGGTCAGTTCGTCGAGCTGAGCGAACCCGGTGGGAACTCCGATCATCGTGCCGTCGCGACCCTGCGCGGCTTCGATTTCGTCGACGGCGCTCGTCACGGCCTCAGACAACGGCACGTAGTCTTCGCTCTCGACGCCGCCGGTGACCCCGTAGATCTCCGCCTGAGCGTTGTTGACGAGGTCGACGACCTCACCTTCGCTTGCGTATCCCATCTGCACAATGCGGGTGCCCGCCTCGACGAGTCGGCGAAGCACGGCTTTCTCGGCGACGATCGACGAGTAATATCCGGCGTTGGCAGCCGTCGGCACGAGCCCGGTGAGGGTATGCAGGTATTCCGCGCCGCCCGCACGGCCAAGGGTGCCCGCCTTGGTCAGTTCGTCGGTGACAGCGATCACGTCGGTTGGCTCGCCGTGCGAGTAGAGCGAGAGGATCGCGTCGAAAATCAGTTCATGCTTGGGAATATAGAAGTCGATCCCGCGCACGGTCTCGATTACGTCTGCGACGGCATCTTTGCTCAAAAGCATTCCGCCGATGGCGCTCTGTTCGGCGAGCAGATCGTGCGGCGGCACGCGGTCGCCTCGATAGTCACCGCGATCCGAACCGCGGCCGTCGCCGCCACGAGCATCGGGACTGCGATTGTCGGCAAGCCCGAGGTGCGCGATCGACAAGGTGCCTCCCAGTGGCTGAGCCTACGAAACAGGTCTAGCGACGACCACCGACAAGACCGAGCGCACCACCAACGAATAGTGCGCTGTGGGTGCGGCTTGTACACGATAGGAACGCCCCCGTAAGCGGCACAAATGGGGCTGTGTACGGTTCTGTGGATAAAACCTGAGAAACGCCGGAGAACTGTGTGTAGAAGATGTGGAATCTCCTGTGTATAACTTCCATTTTTTGTTAGTTTTCAGGACCTTGACCGGGGGTTTTCTAATTTGCTCCCAGTGTGTAGAAACATGTTTAGAGTTCCAGTTGAGGGTTGCCCAGATCGGTCTACCCTGTGCACAAATACCACACCGCGACCGCAATTTTAACCACAAGTACGGGTACCAACTGTGGTGTCACCACAGTTGGTACCCGTATATGAAGCGTGCGGAATACTCGCCTTACGCGCCGCTATTTTGCGGCGACGACCTGAAGAGTGATCGTGGCGACGATGTCGTCGCGCAAGCGAATCGTTGCCTCGTGCTCGCCCACCGACTTGATCGGCACGCTGATCTCGATCTTGCGCTTGTCGATCGCGCCGACACCGGCCGCTTCGACGGCAGCCGCGATGTCAGCGGTCTTCACCGAACCAAACAGACGGCCCTCAGCGCCGGCCTTGACCGTGAGCTTGACCTTGGCCGCCTGGAGGCGCGAGCGGAGATCCTGTGCTTCTTCGATGGTGGCGTGCTCGCGCGCAACGCGAGCTGCCTTGATCGAATCGACCTGCTTCTCGCCGCCTCGCGTCCACGTGACAGCGAAACCCTGAGGGATGAGGTAATTGCGGGCGTAGCCGTTCTTGACGTCAACGACGTCGCCAGCGGAGCCGAGACCTGTCACCTCGTGGGTGAGGATCAATTTAGACATTCCCGAGCCTCCTAACGGCCTGAGCCGGCGTAGGGGAGAAGTGCCATCTCGCGGGCATTCTTTACTGCCTTGGCGATGAGGCGCTGTTCCTGAACCGACACACCGGTGATGCGGCGAGCGCGAATCTTCCCGCGCTCCGAGATGAACTTGCGAAGGGTCGCGACATCCTTGTAGTCGATGACGCCGACACGGATTGCCTTTGCCGGGGCGGCATTCTTGCCACCCTTGGCGTTGCGGAGCGGCTTGCGGCGGTCGCCGCTGCTCTTACCAGCCATAGTTGAACTTCCTTAGAGAATAAAATCGATACCCGCACGCCGCTATCGGCGGAGCGGGTTAAAACGGGGTTTCGTCGTTGTAGCTGCCGGGCGTGTTCCAGACGTCGCCGCCCGATCCGCCTGATCCGCTGGGTGCGCTAGTCGCCCATGGCTCGTCGGCAACCTGGTTCTGTGAACCGCTGCGGTTGTAGCCGCCACTGTTGCCTGCGCTATTCCCGCCCCCGCTTCCACCCGCTGCGCGGGTGACCTGAGCGGTTGCGTATCGCAGCGATGGACCGATCTCGTCGACCTCGAGTTCGATGGACGTGCGCTTCTCGCCTTCCTTCGTCTCGTACGACCGCTGCTTCAGGCGACCGGTCGCGATGACTCGGGACCCCTTGGTCAGCGAGCCGGCCACGTGCTCCGCGAATTCGCGCCAGACGCTTGCACGAAGAAAGAGGGCTTCGCCGTCTTTCCAGTCGTTGGACGCGCGGTCGAAGTTGCGGGGCGTCGACGCGATCGTGAAGTTCGCCACGGCGAGCCCGTTCTGCGTGTACCGCAGCTCCGGGTCGCTCGTGAGGTTTCCCACGACTGTGATGACGGTTTCGCCTGCCATGAGCTACTCGGCAGCCGTTGCGGCGTCGGCCTTCGGGGAAACCTTGACGGGTGCGGCGGCCTTGCGGGCGGCTTTTTCGTCTGCTGCCTTCGCGGCGGCGGCTACCTGAGCGATGGCTTCCTCAGCGCGGAGCACCTTGGTGCGCATGACGGCTTCGCTCAGACCGAGCTGGCGGTCGAGTTCCTTCGTTGCGCTCGGCGTTGCGGTGAGCTGAACGACGGCATAGATGCCCTCGTTCTTCTTGTTGATCTCGTAGGCCAGCCGACGGCGTCCCCAGATGTCGACGTTGTCGATGGTTCCACCATCGTTGCGAATGACGTTGAGGAACTTATCCAGGCTGGGAGCCACGGTGCGCTCGTCGATCTCTGGATCGAGGATCACCATGAGTTCATACTGATGCGTCACAAACCCACCTCCTTTGGACTTGAACGGTCACAGACGGTCTGTGACAGGAGGGTGTTGACGTGCTGTCGACGGGCCGGATGGCCCTCGGACAACCTGCCCAGCATAGTGCGGGCGTGCCCGCGAAGCAAGGAAAGACCGCGATCGCACCCGGGTCTGTCGCCACTGCGGAGGTGAGCACCGTCGCGGCGCGGAGAACGCCCCTAGCGCGCCGCCCACCACCCGAGCAATCGACGCTCCGCCTCTTGGGCGTCGAGCGGTCCCTCGTCGAGACGCAGCTCCAGCAGGAACCGATAGGCCTCTCCGACTTCGCGTCCGGGCTGAAGACCCAGAATGCGCATGATGTCCTCGCCGTCGAGGTCGGGTCGCACGGCGGCTCGCCCTTCTTCCTCAGCAATCCGGGAGACGCGGTCTTCGAGGTCGTCGTATGCGAATGACAACCGATCCGCCTTGCGTCGATTGCGGGTGGTCACGTCAGCTCGCGTGAGAATGTGCAGTCGTTCGAGCTGGTCGCCCGCATCGCGTACGTACCGGCGCACGGCCGAGTCGGTCCAGGCCGTGTCGGCGTATCCGAAGAATCGCAAGTGCAATTCGATCAATCGCGCGACAGCGCTGCCGGTGTCCTTGTCGAGCCGCAACTGCTTGAGCCGCCTCGCCGCCATCTTCGCGCCCACAACATCGTGGTGGTGGAATGTCACGACGCCGCCCGGCTCAATCCGTCGCGTGACCGGCTTGCCGATGTCGTGCAGCAGGGCAGCAAGGCGCAATACGAGATCAGGGGACTCGATCGCCGGTCGGGATCTTTCCAAGTCGATCGCCTGATCCAGCACCGTGAGAGAGTGTTCGTATACGTCTTTATGATGCGCGTGCTCGTCGATTTCCAAGCGCAACTCGGGAATTTCCGGAATCACGTGACCCGCCAGGCCGCTCTCAACGAGAATCCGGATGCCACGAGTCGGGTCATCGGCGAGCAGCAGCTTGGTGAGTTCGTCGCCGACGCGCTCGACCGAGACGATCTCGATGCGATCCGCCATGGCGGTCATCGCACGAGCGGTGGATGGCTCGATCGCGAACCCGAGTTGGGCGCTGAAGCGCGCCGCTCGCATCATGCGGAGCGGATCGTCACCGAAGGATCGCTCGGGTGCCGCCGGCGTGCGAAGGACCCGTGCAAGCAGGTCATCAACGCCTCCCGATGGATCGACGAGAGTCATCTCCGGCAGTCGCAGCGCCATCGAGTTGACGGTGAAGTCGCGCCGCACGAGGTCGCCGTCGAGCGAGTCGCCGAAATCGACGACCGGCTTGCGAGACTCCCCGGTGTAGTTGTCGGTGCGGTAGGTCGTGATTTCGACGATCTGGCCGGCGACCCGCGCGCCGATCGTGCCGAAGGCCCGCCCGATATCCCAGTGCGCATCCGAGATGGGCCGCACCACGTCGAGGATCTGCTCGGGCCTGGCATTGGTAGTGAAATCGAGGTCGTTGACTGGGCGACCGAGAAATGCATCACGAACGGGACCGCCTACCAGGGCCAGCTCAAACCCCTCGGTAGCGAAAGCGCGAGCAAGCGTTGCCACGGGGCGCGAATTCGCCAATTCGCCGAGCCGATTGAGAGCCGAAGCGACGCTTTCCATGGTGTCCAAGCTTGCCACAGTGGGCGCACGAGACACGGCGCGCACAATCGCGCCCACGACGTCACGGAAGAACCGACGGAATAGACTCTCCCCATGCTGGCCGAACACGTTTGCGGGATCGGCCCATGCCCCTAGCCGCGGTTCGCACTCGATTGCGCGCGATCGCCGGTGTCGTCGCCCTCACTATCGCCTGCGGCGCCGGTGGGCTCTCGGCGGAGGCGGCGGGGCCGTCTCGCTCGGCGCTCACGATGAACAGTGTGACCGTGAGCGCATGGCCCGGCAACCAGGGCTCGCTCACTCCGGGCCAGGACCTCGTCATTCAGGTGAGCGTGCGCAACGATTCGTCGGAACCGATCGAATCGCCGACCGCGTCGGCCTACCTCGAGCGATCCCCAATCACCTCGGTCGACCAGCTCACCGAGTGGCTCAACCCTGAAACACTCGCGAGCGCTGACGAGTTCGGCTCGCTGGTTGCGCAGGCGCAATTGGAGACGATCGCGCCGGGTGCAACAGTTGCGTTAGATCTGGCTGTTCCTTCGGCGTCGGTGGGTCTGGGCACGTCTGCGCGCAACTGGGGAGCGCGCGAGGTCGGAGTTCGACTGTCCACCCAGAGCGGCGATGTCGGACAGGCGCGCACGGCACTCGTGTGGAACGCCACTCCCGCCTTCACGCCGGTCAAGGTGGCAGTCGCGGTTCCGTTGACCGTTCCCGTGGTTCCCGACGGACTCATTCCCGCGGATGAGCTGGTTCGGTACACCTCGTCAAACGGACTCCTCTCGCGCCAACTCGACGCTGTCGCCGGCCGGCCGGTGGCGATCGGGATCGATCCGATGATCCTCGCGTCGATTCGCATCCTCGGCTCGGAAACGCCGCCGAGCGCGCTCGCCTGGCTGGACCGCCTGGAAAACGCACCCAATGAGACGTTCGCCCTCGCCTACGCGGATGCCGACCTCACTCTCTTGACACAAGCAGGCTTTCCCTCGGTGCCCGTTCCTGAATCGTTCGACTTCGCCGTTGACCCGAATCGCTTCAGCGGCAGTGTTTCCGAAACGCCATCGACACAACCGTCGAATGTATCCACGGACGACCCGAATCCAACGGTCACGCCGAGCCCCGCCCCGACAGCTGACCCCGACGATCCGATATTGCCGACGCTGGAATCCCTTATCGACTGGCCGCACACATTTGCGGGATTCGGCTGGCCTGCCGACAATTCCGTGGTCGCGAGCGATCTGCCGCGGTTGACCGCATCGGGGATCACGACGATGATTCTTGACCAGGGCAATGTCGACAGGGATAGCACGGGAACCGCGAATACGGCCGCTTCTCTCGGTGATCAGACCGCGCTCGTCGTCGACTCGACCATTTCTGACTTGCTGCGTGCGGCATCCGATGCGACGACCACGAGTGAGTTCAATGACGCGGTTCCGCAGCTTTCGGCGGCCCTGGCGACGATAGCGCGGGAACGATCCGCGTCGCCGACCATCGTGCTCGCGACCTTCGATCGGGGATGGCCCGGTTTCGGCTCGCACCGAGCGGAAACCATCGACCTGCTTTCCGCGTTCCCGTGGACCGCGGCCGCACCCCTCAGTGAAGCTGCCTCGACGCCAGGCGCGCCGACACAACTCGTTGATCGCGCCCACTCTGGTGATCGGGTCGGGCGAGCGCACGAGCTGTTCACCGCGATCGGTGCCGAGAACCAGTTCGCCACTGTCGTGGACGACCCGACCACGATCACGGCTCCGCGGCGCGTGGAACTCCTTGGCCGAATGTCAGTGGCATGGGGCGACGACCTCGCCTCGTGGAACACCGAATCCGCTACGTTCCTCGCCGACTCGACATCGCTTCTTTCGTCTGTCCAGCTTGTCGAGAGCAGCACGATCAACTTGCTCGCCGATCGGGGCTCCCTCCCCATCACAGTGCAGAACGCGCTCGGACAACCCGTGACCGTCTACGTCACCGTTCGACCGCTCAAGGCGCTGCTCGCCGTACAGGACCAGCGGGTCGAGGTCACCATCGACCCCGATTCCCAGCGCAAAGCGCTCGTCCCCGTGCAATCGGTGTCGAACGGTGAAGTGCGCATCGAGGTCATCCTCACGAGCGGCACCGGAGCACGCATCGGAGAGCCGACCTACGTCGACATCAACGTACAAGCGGGATGGGAGACAGTCGGCACGGTCATCGCCACCGGTCTGGTCGTGCTCATCTTCGGCCTCGGCCTTGTTCGCAACATCGTCAAGAGACGCCGTGATCGCGGCGAGGTCACGGCGGAGAGCGGCGAGGCAGCGTCAAGCCCGGTCGAGACAGCGCCCGATGCCTGACTCCAGCACGGCCACAAGCTCTGACGGTGGCATTCGCCGCGCGAGCGCGCTCTTGGCCTCGGGCACATTGGTCTCTCGCATCCTCGGCTTCGTGAGCGCCATCGTGCTCGCGCAAACCTTGGGTACCGTCGGTGCAGGCGCCGACACCTTCGCCCTCGCGAATCAGCTGCCCAACAACATCTACGCGATCGTGGCCGGCGGTATCCTCAGCGCTGTCCTCGTGCCGCAGATTGTCAAGGCCGGCTTGCACGACGACGGCGGTCAACGGTTCATCAATCGGCTGATCACCCTCGGCGCGGTCATTTTCATCGCAGCGGCGGTGCTGGCAACTGTGGGAGCTCCGCTCCTTGTCGCCCTCTACGCGCAGCAAGGTTCGGGCGGCGGCGAGGGGTTCAGCGACGCGGAACTGCGCCTCGCCACGGCCTTCGCGTACTGGTGCCTGCCGCAAGTGCTCTTCTACGCGCTGTACAGCCTGCTAGGCGAGGTACTCAACGCGCGCAAGATCTTCGGTCCGTTCACCTGGGCACCCATCCTCAACAATGTCGTCGCCATCGCCGGGCTGGCTGCCTTCGCCGCGATGTTCGGCACCGCGCCCGCCCACGCAAACGCCGGGACGTGGACGCCAGGAATGATCGCTCTGATCGGCGGGAGCGCCACGGTCGGAGTCGTCGCCCAGGCGCTCATCCTCTCGGTTTTCTGGAAACGTGCGGGACTGAGCTATCGCCCCGATTTCCGGTGGCGAGGAGTGGGTCTCGGCGCCACCGGTAAGGCGGCTGCGTGGACGTTCGGCATGATTCTCGTTACCCAATTGGCTGGGATCGTGCAGACGAACGTCGCTTCGCTCGCCGCTACCGGAGACAACCCGTCGCTGGCGATCCTCCGCTATTCGTGGCTCATCTTCATGCTGCCGCACTCCATCGTGACGGTCTCCATCGCGACGGCGTACTTCACCAAAATGGCTGGGCATGCGCGCGACGGGGAACGAGCTGCTGTTCGCGCCGACGTTTCGGCGTCGCTGAGGTCGATAGGAATGGTGATGGTTCTCGCGACCGTCGTCCTCATGGTTGTTTCCTACCCCTTTGCGCGACTATTCGGCGGCGATTTCGATGACGTCAGTGGGATGGGGAACGTGCTGATCGCTTTCCTTCCTGGCCTCATCCCGTTCAGCGTGCTCTTCGTGCTTCAGCGCACCTTCTACGCTCTCGAAGACACTCGCACGCCGTTCTTCATCCAGTTGTTCCAATCGGCGCTATTCGTGGGCGGCGCCCTCACCGTCGCGAACCTGGACCGGGCTTGGATCGCGTTCGGCATCGCGGCGGTGACCACTCTCGCCGGCACTGCCCAGACGATCCTTGCCGCAGTCATCCTGCGCCGTCGACTCGGTGGAATCGACGCGCCCCACATCGTGCGCGACCACAGTCTGTATCTGCTCGCAGCGTTGCCAGCAGCGGCCGTTGGGTTTCTGCTGTTGGCCATTACCGGCGGCACCGAGCCCGAAGGTTTTGCCCTCTCCAGCGAGGCAGCCGCGATCGTATCAATGCTGATCGTCGGAGCCGGCATAACGGCTGTCTACGTCGGCGGGCTTGCGGCCCTGCGCGTCGAAGAGTTCCGCACCCTCGTTCGCCTGGTCGCACGCCGCATTCACGGACGTCGCCGCTAAGCGCAACCACCACCGAGCCGCGGAATACTCTCCCCGTAGGATGAGTTACATGCCTTCGACAGGCACATTCACGCTCGAACGAGAGGCACCATCACCGTGCGCGAGATCATCATCATCGGCTCTGGTCCAGCCGGCTATACCGCGGCGATCTACGCTGCGCGCGCCAACCTGAAGCCACTCGTCGTTGCGAGCTCGGTCGAATTCGGCGGCGAGCTGATGAAGACCACCGAGGTGGAGAACTACCCCGGCTTCCCCGAGGGCATCATGGGCCCAGACCTGATGATGAAGATGCAGCAGCAGGCGGAACGATTTGGCGCCGAGATCGTCTACGACGATGTCGTGTCGCTCGATCTCTCCGGCGTCGTGAAATCAGTGACTCTGGGTGGCGGCGAAACCCACGAAGCACTCGCGATCATTTACGCCACCGGATCCGCGTATCGCAAGCTCGGCCTCGACGATGAGACGCGATTGAGCGGCTACGGCGTCTCCTGGTGCGCAACCTGCGACGGGGCATTCTTCCGCAAGAAGACGGTCGCGGTCGTGGGAGGCGGCGATTCGGCAATGGAGGAAGCCACTTTCCTGACGCGCTTTGCCGACAAGGTCTACGTGATTCACCGCAAGGATTCCCTGCGGGCATCGGCCGCAATGCAGGATCGAGCGTTCAACGATCCGAAGATCGAGTTCCTCTGGAACAAGTCGGTGGCGCACATCTACGGCGACGATCAGGTCACCGGCGTCGGGATCGTGGATGTCGTCGACGGTAGCGAGACAACCCTCGACCTCAGTGGATTATTCGTCGCCATCGGCGCCGACCCCCGGACACACCTCGTGCACAACCAGCTCGACCTCACGGAGTTCGGCACAATCGCTGTCGACGGTCGCAGTTCGCGCACGAACGTCACGGGCGTTTTCGCTGCCGGTGACGTCGTCGACCCCACGTACCGTCAGGCCGTGACCGCGGCCGGTTCCGGCACGGTCGCAGCTCTCGACGCCGAACACTACCTCGCCGGTCTCTCCTCCGACATCAGAGCTCGGGCGACACACGCCGTCGAGCCCGTTTCTGCGTGATCTCCCAACGAATAAAGGAAAAAACATGTCTGTAGCCCACGACGTCACCGATGCCACATTCGAGTCCGAAGTGATCGCCTCGAACGAGACGATCATGGTCGACTTCTGGGCGGAGTGGTGCGGCCCGTGCCGAGCCGTTTCGCCCATCCTCGACCAGATCGCTGCCGAGCACGCCGACAAGATCAAGATCGTCAAGCTCAACGTCGACGACAACCCGGAAACCGCAATGAAGTACCGCATCACGTCGATCCCGGCGATGAAGGTCTTCCGTGGCGGCGAGGTCGTCAAGACTGTCATCGGTGCCAAGCCGAAGCCGGCCCTCGAGGCCGATCTGGCGGAGTTCCTCAACTAGCGAACCTCAGAGGAGACCCCGCCCACACCCCGTGGACGGGGTTTTTTCGTTGTTACCGCGTAACCTTGAACCCACGATCGAACGGAACAGTGATGAACGACAGAGGCAACAACCTCGACCAGTGGTACGACCAGTACGCCGACCGCACCGCCGGTCTGAGCGCCTCTGAAGTGCGTGCCCTGTTTGCTGTTGCCTCTCGCCCCGAAGTTGTTTCGCTCGCCGGCGGTATGCCGTTCGTCGCTGCGCTACCGCGCGACGTCGTGACCGGCGCGATGGACCGAGTCATGCGCGATAACGGTCCGATGGCGCTTCAATACGGCTCCGGCCAGGGCGCACCCGTTTTGCGCGAGCACATCCTTGAAGTCATGGCGCTCGAAGGCATTCGCGGCAGCGTCGATGACGTCGTGGTCACCACGGGATCGCAGCAGGCTCTCGATCTCGTCACGCGCTTATTCGTCAACCCGGGTGACGTGATCATTGCAGAGGCACCGAGCTACGTCGGTGCGATGGGAATCTTCCGCTCCTACCAAGCCGAGGTCGCCCACGTTGCGATGGACAACGACGGCATGATTCCGCAGGCTTTGGCAGAAACTGTTGCGCGGCTTCGCGCTGAAGGCAAGCCGATCAAGCTTCTGTACTTGATTCCTAATTTCCACAACCCCGCCGGTGTGACCCTCAGTTGGGAACGCCGTCTCGAGATCCTCGAGATCGCGCGGGCCAACAAGATCCTCATCATCGAAGACAACCCCTATGGATTGTTGTACTTCGATTCTCCCGCACCGCTCGCGATGCGCTCCGTCGAAGAAGACGGTGTCATCTACCTCGGCTCATTCTCGAAAACGCTTGCACCGGGATTCCGCGTCGGTTGGGCGCTCGCCCCGCACGCTATTCGCGAGAAGCTCGTGTTGGCTGCCGAATCCGCGATCCTGTCGCCGAGTTCCTTCACGCAACTCATCATCGCCGAGTACTTGAACTCAGCAGACTGGAAGGGCCAGATCGACACCTTCCGCGGGGTCTATCGCGAACGACGCGACGCGATGTTGTCAGCACTCACCGATTACCTCCCTCGCCTGAGCTGGACGGTGCCCAACGGTGGGTTCTACGTGTGGGTCACCCTGCCGCCGAACATCGACTCCAAATCGATGCTGCCACGGGCGGTCAAGGAGTTGGTGGCATACACCCCGGGCACGGCGTTTTACGCGGATGGCGGCGGCCGCAACGCACTTCGGCTCGCGTTCTGCTATCCGCCGCCCGACTTTCTTCGGGAGGGGGTGCGTCGATTGTCGACCGTTATCAACGGAGAAATCGATTTGCTCAATACGTTTTCTCAGACTGCCCCGCTGCCTCGCGGCGCGTCGTTGAAGAGCGTCATCGCCCCGCCTGCGAATCTCGGCTAGGAAACCATGACTACAACCCCGATCCGTCGCGTCGTCGTGCTCGCCGGTGGCATTTCTCATGAGCGTGATGTCTCGCTCCGCTCCGGTCGCCGCGTCGCGGACTGCCTCGCGCAACACGGGCTCACAGTGGAATTGCGCGATCCCGATGCCAGCCTGCTGTCGTATCTTCGGGAGTCGGCACCCGACGTGATCTGGCCCGCGCTTCACGGAGCCAGCGGTGAAGACGGTGCGCTGCGCGCCTTGCTTGACTACACCGGCATCCCGTATGTCGGTTCCACGGCGGACGCCGCGCGGTTGGCTTGGGACAAACCGACCGCAAAGGTGCTCGCCTCTCGTGCGGGCGTGAAAACTCCGCGATCGATTGCACTGCCGCGAGATGCCTTCCGAGAGCTCGGCGCGAATGCCGTTCTCGATGAAATAGCAGATCACATGCCGGTTCCGTTAGTCGTCAAGCCAGCAAAGGGGGGTTCAGCTCAAGGGGTGACGTTGGTGAATGATCGCTCGGATCTTCCCCGGGCGATGGTTGACGCCTATACCTACGGCGATGTCGCGCTGATCGAGGAGCGCATTTTCGGAACGGAGATCGCGGTGAGCATCATCGACACTGGGGACGGTGCCGTGGCATTGCCCGCCGTTGAAATCGACCCGCTATCGGGCGTATACAGTTTCGAGGCTCGATACAACGCGGGGGAGACCCGCTTTTTCGCTCCGGCCCGGCTGCCCGGCGCCGCCGCAATGCGAGCGGCCGACGCCGCGATTGCCGTGCACGCCACACTCGGCCTGCGTCATATATCCCGTGTCGACATGATCGTCGATGCCGACGGAGAGCCGTGGTTTCTTGAGGCGAACGTGTTGCCGGGCCTCACGGAGACCTCACTCCTCCCGATCGCTCTCGAAGCGGCCGGACACGACCTCGGCTGGGTTTACTCTGCCCTGGCCGAGGCCGCCACGCGCTGAATACCCCGCGCCGAACAACGCGCCACCACTCTCCTCTCGGCCGAGTGGTGCTCCGTCCACCCTTCGGAAATTCAGGAATGGGACTCACTCTCCCGTCGCTGAGGCCCTCTGAGACTGGCGGGGAGTTGCTTTTCCTGAATTTCCGCAGACGGGAACGAGCAGACGGTACTTAGGATCGATCCTGACGCGCTCAGTAGTCGGCGGGTTACACGGAATGCAGCGCGGCGTGCGTCTCGAAACCGGTTGCGCCAAGCTCTGTGGCAATGCGGTTGAGATCCGCAATTGTCGCGAAGTCGATGACTATTGTTCCCTTGGTCGCGCCGAGAGTGATCTTGACTCGCGTGTTGAGCTGATCCGCGAGTCGCTCCGCTACGTCGTCGAGGTGAGCGCGCTTGCTTCCAGCCTCAGGTTTATTACGTGGTGACCTTTTGGTCGCTACGACTCCCGCCGCCGCCTCCGCCGCGCGCACTGACAAATCCTCATTGACGATCTTGTCGGCCAGTCGCTGCATCGCGTCGATGTCGTTCACCGACAACACGGCCCGCGCATGTCCGGCGGTCAGCACTCCCGATGCCACGCGCCGCTGGATGGCGGGTGGAAGCTTCAACAATCGGAGCGTGTTGGTTATTTGCGGCCGTGACCGGCCAATTCGTGCACCGAGTTGCTCTTGAGTGATCCCGAAATCGTTGAGTAACTGCTGATAGGCAGAGGCTTCTTCCAGCGGGTTGAGGTTGGCCCGGTGGAGGTTCTCGAGGAGTGCATCGCGAAGCATGTCCTCGTCTGCGGTGTTCTTGATGATCGCTGGAATCGACCCGAGCCCCAATTGCTTCGTCGCCCGCAGTCGACGTTCGCCCATGATGAGTTCGTATTGGGGCGTGTTCTCCGGAGCATCGTCGATCGGCCGGACGACGATCGGCTGCAGCACTCCGATCTCGCGAATGGAATGCACTAGCTCAGCGAGTTCCTCCTCGCGGAATTCTGTGCGAGGTTGCTGTGGATTCGGTCGAATGTCGTCGGGGGAGAGGTTAGCCAGACGGGCCCCCGGCACCGACACCAGCTCGTGCTCGTCATCCACAACGCGCGCGGGGAAGAACACGTCGACGGGTCGCGCTGCCGTCGGATCGTCACCGGTGGGTATGAGGGCGCCGATTCCACGGCCCAGGCCAGTGCGTTTTGGTGCTGCCATTACTCGGGTGCTCCTCGTCGTGCGATCTCGGCGGCTGCTTCTAGGTAAGAAAGGGAACCACTGGAGTTCCCGTCATAACTGATGACGGTCTGTCCATAGCTCGGCGCTTCAGAAATGCGGACTGACCGGGGGATTAGCGTGGAGAGCGCTTGCTTCGGAAAATGGTCGCGCACGTCTTGCACGACCTGGTTGGCGAGGTTCGTACGCACGTCGTACATGGTGAGAAGAATCGTCGAGACCGTCAAGTGGGGGTTCAAATGCTTCTCGATCATCTCGATGTTCTTCAGCAGTTGACTGAGCCCTTCGAGCGCGTAGTACTCGCACTGGATCGGTATGAGGACCTCGCGCGCGGCCACAAAGGCGTTGATTGTGAGCAGACCGAGCGACGGCGGGCAGTCAATGAATACATAGTGGTAGGGATCTGGAGACTCAGCGAGAAACCGATCGAGCGACGAACGCAGCCGTTGTTCCCGCGCAACGAGCGACACCAACTCGATCTCAGCGCCCGCAAGGTGGATGGTCGCGGGAAGGCAGTAGAGGTTGTCGAACTCTGAGCTCTTCTGCACGACCGCGGCAATCGGCTCGTCGTCGATCAACACGTCGTAAACGCTCATCACGTCGGCGGTGTGCTCCACTCCAAGGGCGGTGGACGCGTTTCCCTGGGGGTCCAGATCAATCACAAGCACGCGTGCCCCGTGGCGCGCGAGCGCGGCGGCAAGGTTCACGGTAGTCGTAGTCTTTCCGACACCACCCTTCTGATTGGCAACCGTGAAGATACGCGGGGCGTCAGGAAGTGGGAGCACGGCGGCGGCCATCGCTTGGCGCCGACGCGTGATATCCGTCAGTTCGCGCGCGAGAGGTGTGTCTTCCAGAGAGAAGGATGTGGACTTCGTCCGTGAATCAGGACCGGCGTTCATGTACTCCCCAGCTGAAGTGGTGTGCGACCCATGCGGTTCGGTATTCTTCCGAATCTGGATCTGTCGTGCCGTGGCTTGCGGTGACGATGCCTCCCGCACAATGTTTCACGTGAAACTCTCTGATTCCGAAAAGCCGCGGCCTGCGCGTCAGTCAACTGTAGCCCGAAACACCCTGGTGACTTCGGGAACAACACCCTCTCCGAGGGTGAGAATCTCAATATTTGTCAGGCGTGACTTGCGGATCACTTTAGAGGCGGACTCAACCTCGTCGTGAACGCGTGCGCCCTTCATGAAGACCATCTCGCCGCCTGAGCGCACGAGCCGGGCGGTGGCGGGTATCAGCTTGTTCAAAGCAGTGACCGCGCGGGCAGTTACCTGGTCCAATGGCCACGAGAGCTTGGCCTCCTCCGCGCGTGCCCGTATAACCCGCACGTTCGCCAGCTCCAGCCTGGACGCCTCGCTCGTCAGCCAGTCCACACGGCGTTCCATCGGCTCGATCAACACGAATTCGACATCTGGGCGAGCTATCGCAAGCACAAGACCGGGCAACCCGGCTCCGCTTCCGACGTCGCCAGTCGTTCCCGGCCGCAATAATGGTGCAACGAGCACACAATTCAGGATGTGGCGGGACCAGAGTCGCGGTGGCTCCAGCGGCCCAATCAGACCAAGCTCTTCTCCCCGCGTTGCAAGTTCATGGGTAAAAGACCGCGCCACGTCGATACGACTCCCGAACAACGTCGCCGCAACTGCCGGTTCCGCCTCCAACGCAACGGGGGAGTGACTCCGGTCGCCGTCGTCTGGAGCACCCTTCACATCATCGCGGGTAGCACCCACGCTGTCGTCGCTCAATGTTTCACGTGAAACTACGAGCGGCGGATCACGGTGTGGCGATCGCGACCTTCGCCCTCGGATTCCGACGAGAATCCACGATCTCCCGCGATATCGTGCACGACCTTCCGTTCGTAGGACGACATGGGCGGCAGTGCCGCCGAACTTGCTCCCTGCTCGATGCGCTCAATTGCACGCTCCACAAGAGCAGCAAGCTCAGCGGCGCGGGTCTCGCGCGAACCGCCCACGTCGAGGATAAGCCGCGAGAATCGTCCCGTCCGCGTCTGGACAGCGATACGGGTCAGTTCCTGAAGCGCATTCACGGTATCCGGGCGTGACAACAGACGGAGGTTGCTGTCTTCGGTGCTCGTGACGGAGAGGTATGCCCGCCCGGCTCGCGCCTCGATGTCGATGTCACCGTCAAGGTCGGTGATATCGAGGAGCTCCTCGATATAGTCGGCGGCAATGTCGCCTTCCTCTTCCAACTCCGCCACAGAACGATTCGCGTCATCGCCAATGCCCTCCGACGCGCCATCGCGCTCCACCGCCGAGTCGCCGGCGATGGGGGAATCGACCTCAATGTCGGTCAGTTCGGTGTCGGTCACGTTGTTCACTTCTTTCCACCCTGCTTCTTGGCACGGTTCTTGCTGACGGGTTGAACCCGCTGGGGCTTCTTCTCCTCCGCAACGATCACCGCGGAATCAGGCTGCACGTCGTCGGGAATTCCTTTGCGTTGACGACGCTTCGCCAGGCGAGCCTCGCGTTCAAGGGCCGCTTCGCTGCCCGGAGTCGGCATATTCCGGATCACGATGAATTGCTGCACCATCGTCCACGCGTTGGACGTAAGCCAGTAGAACATCACGCCCAATGGGAAAGCGAAGCCAGAGAAAGCGAAGACCAGTGGCAGCATGTAGAGCAAAATGCGCTGCTGACGGTACATCGGGCTCGCCTTCATCTCCGGCGATTGATTCTTCGACATGATCTGCAATTGAGTGACGAATTGTGAAGCTGTCATCAGCACCACCATCACCGCGGCGATAACAATGACGAGCACGTTGCCGTCGGCCGTGCTCATTGCCAGCCGGAGCGGAGCGCCGTAGAGTTCGGACTCGCCGAACGATCGGGACAGATCCTGGTTCAGCAAGCCAACGCCAACCAGTTCGCTCTGAGCGTTCTGCAATACCGAGAATAGGCCGAAGAAGATAGGCATCTGAATCAGCAGCGGCAGGCAGGACGCCAGGGGATTGGTGCCGGTCTTCTTATAGAGGGCCATCGTCTCCCGAGACATCGCCTCGCGCGAGAACTGGTCTTTCTTGCCCTTGTACTTATCCTGAATTTTCTTCAGGTGTGGCGCCACCTCCATCATCCGGCGTTGGCTTTTGATTTGCTTGACGAAAATCGGGATGAGCAGGGCGCGAACCACGAGCACGAGGCCAACGATAGACAACACCCACGTCAGTCCATCGGCAGCATCCATGCCCACCGCGGTGAGCAGGGTGTGGAAAGCGACGAGGATCGCCTCAATAACCCACTTGATGGGCCACAATATGGCCCCAAAAATATCCGGCATTCTCTGGGTCAGCCCTTTCCGTGGCCAGTTGCTACGACAAAACCAAATGGGGTCAATCGATACTTAATCATCGATCTATCGGGGACATCGTCGATTCCGCCCTCGGCCCAGGGATGACACCGCGCGAGCCGTCGCGAACCGAGCCACACCCCGCGCGCTACACCGTGAGCTTGGATAGCTTGCAGAGCGTAATGCGAGCAACTCGGGTAGTAACGGCATACATCTCCATATAAAGGAGAGACGATCGCGCGATAGGCACGTAAAACAAGAACGCAGAGATTGCGGGGAACCAGCATGACGAACAGCAGCGTCCGATTCATGCTCCAGTCACGCCCCTGTCAATTCCGTCAAGAACTTCTCTGTGCAGGGTAGTCCACGCGACTTCAGCGCTGCCTGGCAGTGCCCTGATCACTACGTCCACCCCGAACTCGTGCGTCGCGAGAGCTTCCCGACAGATCGCTTTAAGGCGTCTGCGCACCAAATTGCGGTGCACCGCATTCCCCACGGATTTCGCCACGATGAATCCGAAGCGGGTCGGATCAGACGTCCTGGTCGCGCGACGAACATGGATATGCGTGTGTGGCGTGACGAGCCGGCGCCCCCGTCGCACCGTCGAGCGATAGTCCGTGGCTGAAACGACACGGTTCGCCTTCGCGAGCACGACGGTCTGCCGGCGCGGGTACTACGCGGAGAGTTCGGTGCGGCCCTTACGGCGGCGCGCACCGAGGATGGCACGACCAGCGCGAGTGCGCATGCGCAAACGGAAGCCGTGCACCTTGGCGCGACGACGGTTGTTCGGCTGGAAGGTTCGCTTGCTCATAGTGGTATCTCCAAAGCCCAGCTCTGAAGGCCGGAAAGAAGTGGGAGCCGAAGCGGCTCGAAGTCAACCGGTTAAAAATACGGTGTTTCGGCGCTCCGGTCAAACGCGCGCTCGCGCAAAGGACCATTATCCACACCCATGTCGAGCAAGTTGGTAACGACACCCTGTGGAGAACTAAGGTGAATCTCAGCCATTCCGGGGCTGGAACGGTGGAAAACCCCAGGAGTTCACCACAGTCAGTGGATAACCCTGTGAATAACCGCGATCCCGGACCGCACAATGGTTGTGACCCGTGAGCCCGGCAAGGAAGAGGCGAACCCATGGCAAACGCACCCGAATCAACGAGGGACATCTGGCAGGCGATTCTTTCTCAACTGACGTCCGACGCTCGCATCACTCCGCAGTTGCACGGCTTCATCAACCTCGTCGAGCCTCGCGGCGTCATGGCGGGAACGCTCTATCTTGAGGTTCCTAATGAACTGACCAGAGGGATGCTGGAACAGCGCATCCGGGTTCCGCTGCTGAACGCGATTTCGACACTCGACGACGAACACGCAGTCTCGACTTTCGCGATCATCGTCAACCCCGACATCCAACCAGACATCCTCGAGCAGACCATCCCACCAATCGAGGCCTCGTACATTGAACCGCCGGTTTCCGCCACCATCGATCAGGGTCTCACGCCGAAGCGCACGGATTCCCGACTGAATCCCAAATACAGCTTCGACAACTTCGTCATCGGCGGCTCAAACCGGTTCGCGCACGCCGCCGCTGTCGCCGTTGCCGAGGCTCCCGCGAAGGCATACAATCCTCTGTTCATCTACGGCGAATCCGGGTTGGGCAAGACCCATCTTCTGCACGCCATCGGCCATTACGCAGAAAGCCTGTATCCGGGCATTCGCGTTCGTTACGTGAGTTCGGAGGAATTCACTAACGACTTCATCAATTCGATCGCCAACAACCGCGCATCCGTCTTCCAATCCCGATACCGCGAAATCGACATTCTGCTCATCGACGACATCCAATTCCTCCAGGGCAAGGACTCGACCCAGGAAGCCTTCTTCCACACCTTCAACACGTTGCACGATCACAACAAGCAAGTGGTAATCACCAGTGACCTCGCGCCCAAGCAATTGACCGGATTCGAAGACCGGATGCGCAGTCGGTTTGAATGGGGATTGATCACCGACGTGCAGGCGCCCGATCTGGAAACCCGTATCGCCATTCTTCGCAAGAAGGCACAGAGCGAAAAATTGCAGGTCGGGCCGGATATTCTCGAATACATGGCATCAAAAGTGTCTTCGAACATCCGCGAACTTGAAGGAACTCTCATCCGGGTAACGGCCTTCGCGAGTCTGAATCGAACGCCCGTGGACATGGCGCTCGTGCAGACGGTGCTCAAAGACCTGATCACCCTCGATGAGGACAATGTGATCGCGCCGACCGACATCATCAATCACACCGCTGCCTACTTCAAACTCACCGTGGACGACCTCTACGGCTCGTCTCGGTCACAAGCGGTCGCAACTGCGCGCCAAATCGCCATGTATTTGTGTCGTGAGCTCACGAACCTGTCGCTGCCCAAGATCGGGCAGCTGTTCGGCAACCGCGATCACACAACGGTGATGTACGCCAACAAGAAAATCACCGAGTTGATGAAAGAACGACGCTCGATCTACAACCAGGTCACCGAACTAACGAGCAGAATCAAGCAAAACAACAGATTCGACAGGATCTGATCGGTGATGTGTCCCCTAAATGGCTGACTTCACCCACAGTGTGGATAACCTGTGGAAACTTTGTCGAGACTCGCCGTGCACGATGTTGATGAAGTCTTCGGCAATGTGGAGTCACGCTGTGCAGCCTGACAGCATGTGCGGATTACACAGAGTGCTTCGCACGGAGATTGAACATCTCACACGCGTGTAGTTTCCTGTCGCTGATTGATGGATGAACGGTTATCCACATTTTCCACAACGGTTAAGAATATTGTTCCTGTTTTAACGATTGATTGCTCTGGAACAACCTTGTGATTCTGAGGGCAAAGCCGCTGTGCCAGTATTAACCGGCCAGAAGACCACCACAGAGCCAAGGGGTGAACCCGTGAAGTTCCAAGTCAATCGTGACGTTTTCAGTGAAGCCGTCTCGTTTGCGGTCAAACTTCTGCCCCAGCGCACAACTTTGCCCATCCTGAGTGGTGTGCTGCTCAATGCAACCGATGCGGGAATCACGTTGTCTTCATTCGACTACGAGGTCTCAGCGCAAACGCAGATCAGCGCCGACGTCGAAGAGCCGGGAACGGTCCTGGTCTCCGGACGACTTCTCGCTGACATTGCCAGTCGTCTTCCCAACGCTCCTGTGCGCTTCTCTACCGATGAAGGTCGCATCTCCGTCTCGTGCGGATCCGCGAAGTTCACGCTCTTGAGCATGCCGGTCGAAGAGTATCCGACGCTGCCCCACGTCGCTGAGGAGTCGGGAACGCTTTCGGCCGAGGCGTTCTCGGCGGCCGTTGCCCAAGTGGCCGTTGCCGCATCGAGAGACGACGTGACTCCGGTGATCACTGGCGTTCAGCTTGAGATCAACGAAGGATCGCTGTCGTTGGTCGCCACCGATCGCTACCGCGTCGCTGTCCGCGAAATCGAATGGGAATCGTCAGCCGGTGGCGTCGAATCGGCGAGCGCCCTGGTCCCTGCTCGTACCCTGACCGAAATCGGCAAGACCTTCGGCAACAGTGGAACGATCACTGTGGCGATTACGAACTCTGACGACCGCGAGCTGATCGCGTTCCGGGCGGATCGAAAGACAGTGACGTCGTTGCTGATCAAAGGCAACTTCCCGCCGGTCAAACGACTGTTTCCCGACAATGTCGACAACTATGCGGTGATGAATACCGCCGAGCTGATCGAAGCCACCCGTCGTGTCTCACTCGTGCTTGAGCGGGAAGCCGCGCTTCGGTTCAGCTTCTCGATCGACGGGCTGACCCTTGAAGCAATCGGCGGCGAGCAAGCACAAGCCTCCGAGACCATTGACGCACATCTTCACGGCAGCGACACCGTCGTCTCACTGAAACCGCAGTTTCTCCTCGACGGGCTCGGTGCTGTGCATTCGGAATTCGTGCGGATCTCGTTCACCAAGACAGACAACCCCAACAAGCCCGGCCCCGTGCTCATCACGAGCCAGTCATCTAAAGACCAGGCGGGTGCCGACAATTACAAGTATCTGCTACAGCCCAACCTGCTTCTGCGCTGAGGTAGGGCGCGTGGATGCCCGGTGATTGTCACGCACCTCAATCTCAGCGACTTTCGTAACTACGAAACGGCAGATTTGCCGTTACACGCTGGACCCAATCTTTTCGTCGGCAGCAACGGACAGGGGAAGACCAATCTGGTCGAGGCTGTCGGCTATTTGAGTTCGCTCGGCTCTCACCGGGTTTCGGATGATCGCGCACTCGTGCGCGCCGGGGCAGAATCAGCGATCATCCGAGCTCGCATCGACATCGGTGAGCGATCGATCCTCGCCGAGGTGCAGATCAATCGCACGGGCGCTAACCGCGCTCAGATCAACCGCGCAGCGATCCGCACGCGTGAACTCCCGCGGTATTTTTCGAGTGTGATCTTCGCGCCCGAAGATCTCGCTCTCGTGCGGGGCGAGCCGTCGGGACGGCGACGCTACCTCGATGACCTTCTGGTGCTCCTAAGTCCACGATTATCCGGAGTCATGGCCGATTATGACCGCGTGCTGAGGCAGAGGAACACGCTGCTGAAGTCAGCCCGTGCGTCCGGGTTTCGCGGCGGCATCCTCCCGACGCTCGATGTGTGGAACGACAAGCTGGTAACGCTCGGAAGTGAGCTCATCGAGGCGCGAAGCGTGCTCGTCGCAGATCTCGCGCCCTATGTCGCCCGCGCATATGCGACGATCGCCGGCGTCGATCACAGTGCCACTCTCGCACTGGAGCTGAGCATCGCTCCCGACTCGATCGTGGACTCACCGGTGACCGCGACGTGGGCGGCCGGGTTGTTCAGGGAATCCTTAGTGGTCAATCGGCGAGCAGAAATCGATCGGGCGATCACGCTGGCAGGTCCGCACCGCGATGACCTGGTGCTCGGTCTCAACGACCTGCCAGCGCGAGGTTATGCGAGCCACGGGGAATCCTGGTCATTTGCACTTGCGCTCAAACTCGCTGCTGCGGAGATCCTTCGCAGGGATGCAGCAGCGGGCGATCCCGTTCTCGTGCTCGATGATGTCTTCGCTGAACTCGATGAAGGTCGCCGGGGTCGGCTAGCCGGAGCTATCTCCGGATTCGAGCAAGTTCTCATTACTGCGGCTGTTTTCGGGGAAGTACCGGCGGAATTGGCACAGAACGCCGTGCACATCCGGGCTGGCGCGATTGTGTCCGAAGCGGATGATCGTGGCTGATACCGAAGACACCGAACTGCCCGAACACATCGCCGTCTATCAACGCTTTCGCCGGCTGTTCGGCAATGCCACCACGGTTTCCCGCGACGGGCGGCGGCGGGCCGAGAAGCAGAAGTCGACGAGCGTGCCCTTCGGAGAGGGCCGAGATCCGCTCGGTATCGATGACGTGCTTGGTGGCTTGACGGCGCGAATGGGCTGGAATTCCCCGCTGTCCCAAGCAGATCTGCTCGGATCGTGGCCGGAGATCGCGGGTGCAGAAACTGCTGAACACAGCGTCCCCGCCACAATCAACGACGGCGTGCTCACCGTTCGGTGCGACTCGACGGCGTGGGCTACGCAACTGCGACTCATGCGCACGCAGTTGACGACGCTGATTGCTCAACGCTTTCCCGACGCCGGAATCACCTCAATTCGATTCGAAGGACCCAACGCCCCGTCCTGGAAACGCGGTCCCAGAGCAATTCCAGGGCGTGGTCCTCGCGATACTTACGGGTAGCAGGGCAAATTCGGTCACTCACTGAATCCTCTGGCCGCACAGCGCCGTTTTCGACGATCTCGGTCACCGCTACTTGATAGACTGAGGGGAGCCGTCGGGCCGATCTGTTCACAGACCTCCCTACCCGAATGGTCAGCACAACTTTATTCGGCAGGAGCTTTTTTCTCGATGTCATCACCGACCCCCGAAGCCCAGCCAGACGATTCTTACGGCGCAGATCAGATCCAGATCCTTGAGGGCCTCGAAGCGGTTCGTAAGCGGCCGGGCATGTATATCGGATCGACCGGACCACGCGGGCTACACCACCTCGTTTACGAAGTCGTCGACAACTCGGTCGACGAAGCGCTCGCCGGGTACTGCGACTTCATTCAAGTGTCGATCCGTCGTGATGGCTCAGTGCGTGTCATCGACAACGGGCGGGGCATTCCTGTCGACATCAACCAACAGGAGCAGAAGTCCACGGTCGAAGTCGTCATGACGATCCTGCATGCCGGTGGCAAGTTCGGCGGCGGAGGATATTCCGTGTCCGGCGGACTGCACGGAGTCGGTATTTCCGTCGTGAATGCGCTCTCGCGCGAGCTCGACGTCGAGGTGCGGCGCCAAGGCCACGTGTGGCGCATGAGTTTTGCCAACGGTGTGCCTACGGCGCCCCTGGTCAAGGGTGAGCCGTCGACCGAGACGGGAACACAAGTTACCTTCTGGCCGAGCAGCGCGACCTTTGAGACGATCGAGTTCGATTACGAGACCCTTCGCGCACGCTTTCAACAGATGGCCTTCCTCAATAAGGGACTGCGCATCACCGTCACCGACGAACGTGGCGACGAGGATGTCGTCGAGAGTTACCTCTACGAAAAGGGTCTCGTCGACTACGTCGAATACCTCAACCGCGCCAAGAAGGCCGAGCTCGTGCACGAAGAGATCATCGCCTTCGAGTCGGAAGACACCGAGCGCAAGATCTCACTCGAAGTCGCCATGCAATGGACGAACGCGTACACCGAGAGCGTGCACACCTACGCGAACACGATCAACACGCACGAGGGTGGAACCCACGAAGAAGGATTCCGTGCGGCGCTCACAACGCTCGTGAATCGTTACGCGCGAGAGAAGGCAATTCTCAAGGAGAAAGACGAGAACCTTTCGGGCGACGATGTGCGCGAAGGTCTCACCGCGGTGATCTCGGTGAAACTTGCGGAGCCGCAATTCGAGGGCCAGACGAAGACCAAACTCGGCAACACGGAAGCGAAGGCGTTCGTGCAGCGCGTCGCCGGACAGCAGCTGTCCGATTGGTTTGATCGCAACCCCACTCAGGCCCGTGACATCATTCGCAAGGCGATTCAGGCATCCGCGGCTCGGATCGCGGCACGTAAGGCTCGCGAACAGACTCGCCGCAAGGGTCTGCTCGAATCCGGCGGCATGCCGGGCAAGCTCCGTGACTGCTCGAGCAAGGATCCGTCGCTGTCAGAGATTTTCCTCGTCGAGGGCGACTCCGCAGGTGGCTCGGCGGTGCAGGGGCGCAACCCGCAATATCAGGCTATTCTCCCGCTGCGAGGCAAGATCTTGAATGTCGAGAAGGCTCGACTCGATCGTGCGCTCGCGAACAACGAAGTGCAGGCGATGATCACGGCGTTCGGCGCGGGCATCGGCGAAGACTTCAATCCTGAGAAGGCTCGCTACCACAAGATCGTGTTGATGGCGGATGCCGACGTCGATGGTCAGCACATCACGACCCTCATCCTCACGCTGTTATTCCGCTACATGCGTCCCCTCATCGAGCACGGTTACGTGTACCTTGCGCAGCCCCCGCTCTACCGCTTGAAGTGGACAAACGCGGAGCACCAGTTCGTCTACAGCGACCGCGAACGTGACGCGCTCATGTCTGACGGCCTCGCAGCTGGCAAGCGCATCCCGAAGGAGAACGGCATCCAGCGCTACAAGGGACTCGGTGAGATGGACTACACCGAATTGTGGGAAACCACGATGGATCCGGTTACCCGCACTCTCTTGCAAGTCACTCTGGATGACGCGGCTGCTGCTGACGAGATCTTCTCGACACTCATGGGTGAAGACGTTGAATCGCGACGTAACTTCATCCAGCGCAACGCCAAGGACGTGCGCTTTCTCGACATCTAGTCGAGAATGCGCGGATAGGTAAGACACAGCAATGGCTGACGAAACGACGCCGGACGGCGCCACGCCCGAACCGACCTTTGAGAAGGCGGTGATCGACACCAGGCACGACAAGATCGAGCAGGTCGATCTGCAACTGGAGATGCAGCGCTCCTACTTGGACTACGCGATGAGCGTCATTATCGGTCGCGCGCTCCCCGATGTGCGCGACGGCTTGAAGCCCGTGCACCGGCGCGTGATCTACGCGATGTACGACGGCGGATACCGGCCCGACAAGGGCTTCTCGAAGTGCACGCGCGTGGTCGGTGAAGTGATGGGTCAATTTCACCCGCACGGAGACACATCCATCTATGACGCTCTTGTGCGTCTCGTTCAACCCTGGAGCCTTCGGTACCCGCTCGCCGCAGGACAGGGCAACTTCGGCTCCGCCGGAAACGACATGGCGGCGGCCCCGCGCTACACCGAGACCAAGATGGCTCCGCTGGCCATGGAGATGGTACGCGACATCGACGCGGAGACCGTCGATTTCCAAGACAACTACGACGGCAAGACCCAGGAGCCGGTCGTGCTCCCGAGCCGGTTCCCTAACCTCCTCGTCAACGGTTCGGTGGGTATTGCGGTTGGCATGGCCACAAACATTCCGCCGCACAACCTGCGTGAGGTCGCGGCCGGTGCACTGTGGGCACTGGAGAACCCCGATCTTGAGCGTGAGGAGTTGCTGGCGGGCCTTATTCAGCGCATCAAAGGGCCGGACTTCCCCACCGGAGCGCAGATCCTTGGGGTCAAGGGAATTCACGACGCCTACCGCACCGGGCGCGGCTCGATCACGATGCGTGCCGTCGTCAGTGTCGAAGAACTGCAAGGCCGCACGGCTTTGGTTGTCACCGAGTTGCCTTACCAGGTCAACCCAGACAACCTCGCGCTGAAAATCGCCGAGCTGGTCAAAGAAGGCAAGGTCGGCGGCATCGCGGACATCCGCGATGAGACCTCCGGCCGTACCGGGCAGCGACTGGTGATCGTGCTCAAGCGCGACGCCGTCGCTAAAGTCGTGCTCAACAATCTCTACAAGCACACGCAGTTGCAGGACAATTTCGGTGCGAACATGCTGGCGATCGTCGACGGGGTCCCCCGCACGCTCGCACTCGACGGATTCATCTCCTCGTGGATCGAGCATCAGATCGAGGTCATCGTTCGGCGCACGCAATTCCTGCTGCGGAAGGCTGAGGAGCGTGCTCACATCCTGCGCGGGTACCTGAAGGCACTCGATGCGCTCGACGAGGTCATCGCGCTCATCCGTCGTTCGGCGACCGTCGACGCGGCTCGCGAAGGCATCATGGAACTACTCGACGTCGACGACATTCAGGCTCGGTCAATCCTCGACATGCAGCTACGCCGACTCGCCGCTCTCGAGCGCCAAAAGATCGTGGATGAGGCAGCGGAACTCGAGCGGCACATCTCGGAGTACAACCACATTCTCGTGACGCCCACCAAACAGCGACAGATCGTGCACGACGAGCTCTCCGAAATCGTCACCCGCTTCGGGGACGAGCGTCGCACCGAGATAATGTTCGGATTCGACGGAGACATGAGCGTCGAAGACCTCATTCCCGAAGAGGAGATGGTGGTCACGATCACTCGTGGTGGCTATGTCAAGCGCACGCGTAGCGACAACTACCGCAGTCAGCACCGAGGCGGCAAGGGCGTTCGCGGCGCGCAACTGCGTGCCGACGACGTGGTCGAGCATTTCTTTGTCACCACGACCCACCACTGGTTGCTGTTTTTCACGAACACGGGTCGAGTGCTTCGGGCGAAGACCTATGAGATCCAGGAGGCCGGTCGCGATGCGAAGGGCCAGCATCTGGCCAACCTCCTTGCGCTACAGGCAGGAGAGGAAATCGCCCAGGTTCTCGACATCCGGGACTACGGGGTAGCGAAGTACCTCGTGCTCGCGACGCGTGACGGGCTCGTCAAGAAGACCGCGCTCGCTGAATACGACACCAACCGCACCGGTGGCATCATCGCGATCAACCTGCGCGAGTCTGACGAACTCGTCTCCGCCATGCTTGTAGGCGAGAGCGACGATGTGCTGTTGGTCTCTCGCAAGGGCATGTCGATCCGCTTCACTGCGTCCGATGCGGCGCTGCGCCCGATGGGACGTTCGACGTCCGGCGTCATCGGCATGAACTTCCGCGACGACGACCGTTTGCTCGATGCGAACGTGGTCAATGACTCCGGTTTCGTCTTCGTCGTCACCGAGGGTGGCTTCGCCAAACGCACCGAAGTGGCGCAGTACCGCACGCAGAATCGCAGCGGCCTCGGCATCAAGGTGGCCAAACTCCAGGAAGCCCGAGGCGACCTCGCCGGCGCGCTGATCGTGAACGAGGACGACGAGGTGCTTGTGGTTCTCGCGAGCGGCAAGGTGGTACGCTCTGCCGTGGCCGAGGTACCGGCCAAGGGGCGAGACACCATGGGTGTCGTGTTCGCGCGCTTTGCAGACGACGACAAGATCATCGCCGTCGCGAAGAACAGCGAACGCAACCTTGTACAGCACGACGAAACGCCTCCGAGTGACACCCCAGCGGAGCAGCCTGAAAGGAACGAGACCGTAGATGACTAGTGTCGCGGAGAAGCTGCAACGCAAGGGACCGAAGTCGGTGGGCACCAAACAGGTTCGCCTGAAGCTCGTCTACGTTGACTTCTGGTCATCGGTGAAGCTCGCATTCCTGATCGCAGTGTGCCTGGGAATCGTCCTCATCGTGCTCACTGTGCTCGTCTACCTCGTGCTCTTCTCGACGGGAATCTTCAACACGCTCGACGGACTTCTCCAAGACATCTTGGGTGACCCGAAGTTCAGCATCACGGCGAGTTTCTCGCTCGTGCAGGTCAGCTTGTTCGCGGTGGTCGTCGCTATCCTGAACATCGTCGTCGGCACCGCGCTCGGAGCAATTGCAAGCGTTCTGTACAACCTGAGTGTGCGGGTGACTGGCGGCCTTCTCGTCGGCTTCACCAACAACTAGCCCTGATTGGGTGAATCCGGGCAGGTGCGATACTCTCGAATCTGCTTTGGGGGATATAGCTCAGGCGGTTAGAGCGCTTCGCTGATAACGAAGAGGTCCCAGGTTCAAGTCCTGGTATCCCCACTGGAGACTCCACAAGAGACTCCTTCACTCTCCTGAAGCACCGGTTTCACCGTTCGCGCGATGAGCTTCAGTTTCGGGGGCCTTAGCTCAATTGGTAGAGCGCCTGCTTTGCAAGCAGGAGGTCAGGGGTTCGATTCCCCTAGGCTCCACTCCCAGATGCGTCGCTGAGTGCTGTGGTCGATCATCTTCTGTTCACCTCCCGCGGATATTCTTCCTAGGGATGTGTTCTCCGGAACTCGTCTCGATCCCAGGCTGGAGGTGAACATGGAATCGCTGCTGCCCAAGCGAAAGAAGAAGAAGGGCCACGCTGCGAAGAAGCCAGCCCGACCGTACGTGGCGCCCGAGAAGATCGAACCGGTATCGGTAGAACGTGCCATCGATGAGGGGCTACTCATCGCTCGCGCCGCACTAACGATGGAGGTGAAGAATCACATCATCGTCACCTCGCTGCGCGACAATCTTCCCTATGACCCCGACGAGGTCACGGCGTTCGTGCGATCGGCGATCGAGAACATGTCGCTCAATTACCTCGCTGACCGGCGCCAAATGGATCGCCTGGCAATCGCATCCATTTCGGCCGAAGGACCACAGACGAGTGGGCACGACTACCGCTCCGAGGACTACGAGATGCTCAGCCAGCGAGGCAAGGTGTTCTCGGGCATGTCACGAGAACTGGATCGCCTCGTCGCTGACGATGATTACGTCCAACAGATCGCGCTCGCTGCGCGCGATAAGGCGTGGGCCGAGATCGGTGCGACGATCGAGACTCGTCTTGACTGGATCCTGCATCCGCCGGTGACCGAGAGCAACTACGAGTTGGTTCGCGAGAAACGGATGCGACAACTGAAGCGCCTTGATCTTGGGGAATTCGCGCCCGAACCGTGACCCCTGTGCCAGACTCGGGAGCATTCACGGCGACGTGGATCACTTCGGTTCACCGTCGGCCTCGCAGGGGAGGACTCGGTGCTGGCGAAAGAACATCCGACGCTTCGATTTCTCGGAGCAACGCAGACCGTCACCGGATCTCGCTTTCTCATTGAATGGCGTGATCGCCGAGTTCTGGTGGATTGCGGCCTGTTCCAGGGATACAAACAACTCCGCCTCAGAAATCGAAGCGCGTTCCCCGTGCGACCGGCCAGTATCAACGCTGTCGTGGTAACCCACGCGCATCTGGACCACACCGGCTACATACCCGCGCTGGTACGCGATGGATTCGACGGTCGGGTGTACTCGACAGCAGGCACGGCCGAATTGTGTTCGCTTCTTCTTCCTGACAGTGGACACCTTCTGGAGGAAGAGGCGCAATTCGCAGCCAAGCGCGGCTCATCGAGACACTCGAGCCCTCGTCCGCTGTACACAGAAGACGATGCGCGCCGATCGCTTTCAGCGTTTCACGTGACACATTTCGAAAAGCACATCGACCTGGGTCATGGAATCGGGTTCGAGTTGCTGCCCGCCGGGCACATCTTGGGCGCCGCTCAAGTGCGCGTAGATGTGGCAGGACGGATTGTGCATTTCACCGGTGATCTGGGCCGCGCAGATGACGCCCTCATGAAGCCGCCCCATCCGCTCACGGGGGCGGACATCCTGGTATCCGAATCGACCTACGGTGATCGGTCGCATCCCGACCTCGACACCGACCACCAACTCGCAAGCGTCATCCGTCGGGTGATTGCGCGCGGGGGAGTGGTACTCATCCCCGCCTTCGCCGTCGGGCGGGCGGAAACCCTGTTGCTGCACATCTCCCGGCTGATTACGCGCGGGGAGATTCCCGAGATACCGGTGTTTTTGAACTCGCCAATGGCGGTGGATGCGTCCATCCTGTATCAGGGTCACCAGTCGGAGCATCGCATCAGCGCTGAGGAGTTCTCCGCCATGTATTCTCTGGCGACGCTCGTCCACTCGGCAGACGACTCGAAAGCGCTCAACCTGCGCGGCGGACCGATGGTCATCATCTCGGCGAGTGGAATGCTCACCGGCGGAAGAATTCTGCACCATGTGGAAACCTACGGTCCAGACACGCGTAATGCGATCGTGCTGAGTGGATTTCAAGCGGGCGGCACGCGCGGAGCAGCCTTGGCACGAGGTGATACCTCGCTCAGGATCTTCGGACGCGATGTGCCGATTGGAGCAGAGGTGGTTGTGCTGGAGAGCCTGTCGGCCCATGCAGACGCGAATGACATGATCACCTGGATGCGGCGAGCGTCTCGAACACCCGCGATGACCTATCTCGTGCACGGCGAACCCGATGCCGCCGATGCGTTGAGATCGCGAATCAAGCGTGAGCTTGGCTGGCGGGCCCGGGTTCCTGAGTATCTGGAGACGATCAACCTCTCGCACCCCACGTGACGCTTGGCGGTGATCGTCAGATGTCGATGCGATAGCCGCGCTTGATAACCGTGGCCACGACGCCGGGTTGAGGCAGCGCGTGGCGGAGTCGACTGATTGCGACGTCTACGGCGTGGTCGTCGACCATGTCGGGCAACGCAGCCATAATCTCGCCGCGCGACACCACGGTGCCGTGCGCAGCCACGAGCATGCGCATGAGAGTGAGGGAAACGGGAGCGAGGCTCGCACGAAGTCCATCGATGGCCACGACGCGACCGCGGAGTTCTATGAGTCCCTGATGAGTGGCGAGCCGCTTGACGCCGTGTTCTTCCAAGTGCTCCACGACGATACGGATGAGCGCGCCCATGCGAAAGCGTTCCGGCACGATCGGGCGGATTCCCGCGGTGATGAGCGGGGCTGCCGTCACAGGACCGACGGCAGCGGCGGTGACGTTGTCGGAGAACGCATCGAGCATCGCGTCGAGGCGCCCCGATTCGTCGGCTGCTCCGAACAACGCCTCCACAGCTGGCGCACTCGTGAATGTGACGACATCGACGCTGCCGGTGCAGATCGCGTCGATCAGGCGCTGCACTCGAGTGGCGTCATCGGGAAGTAACCACCGGTACGGCGCGACCGTGAGAACAGTGACGCCGGCTGCCCGCAATCGCTCCAGTTGTGGCTTATCCGTGAAGCCATGCAACTGCACAGCGACTGTCGTACCGGCGGCGTTGTCGCGGAGCACATGATCGACGAGCGACTTCGTTGTTTCTTCGTCGCTCATGCCGGAGTCCTCCAAGCCCGCTGCCCGCACCGCGCCGCGGGCTTTCGGGCCGCGAACGAGGATGCGCGAACCGTGCAGCGTGCTTGCGAGCGCGTCGCCGAGTCCGGCCGCATCCGCTGACTCGAACCAGCGTCGAATGCCGTATGAGGTTGTCGCAAGCACGATATCGGGCTTGCCGGCGATGATCGCCTGGGTGTCCCTGGTGATCTGGTCGTCGTCGTGTGCCGCGGCGATACGGATGGCCGGCGCGTGCAGAATCTCGGCGCCGCGACGCTCAAAGGCGGCGATGAGGTCTTCGGAGCGCCTGTCGGAGGTGACTCCGATGCGGAAGCCCTCCAATTGATCCGACCGAAACGCGGCCGGAGCGTCAGAGCTGATATCTGTCACAGTGGTGTCCCGTCGCCCGCCGGTCTTGTCCGTGTGGGGTGGACTCACCCCTGGGTCGCCAGTGTGACGGTGTGCTGCAGTACGTCGCTGGCGACACCATCGTCTTGCGACAAGCGTACGACCTCTCCGATGACCAGAACTGCCGGGGATCGCGCCCCGGCGGCGTTCGCAACCTCGACGATGTCCGACACCGTGCCGGTTGTGGTGCGTTGCGTTTCGCTGAAACCGCGCTCTATGACGGCGACCGGCATGTCGGCGCGCATGCCGTGGCGCACTAACCCAGCGGCCAGATGGGGCAGCGTGGTCACCCCCATGAGCACGACGATGGTGCTGTCGAGCCCGACCAGGTGCGCCAACTCGTCTTCACTCAGCGGCGCGTGGCCCGACACAATCGTGAGGATGCGGCTGATCTCGCGGTGGGTCACCGGGATTCCCGCCGCAGCGGGCACGGAGATCGCGCTCGTGACGCCGGAGATCACGGTGACGGGGACTCCCGCTTTGCGACAGGCGATCACTTCCTCGCCACCGCGGCCAAACACAAAGGGGTCGCCACCTTTCAAGCGTGCGACGGTATTCCCAGCGAGCGCACTCTCGACGACACGTCGCTCGATCTCGTGCTGGGGAACCGCGTGATGCCCGGGGGTCTTGCCGACGTTGATCAGTTCGGCACCCGGAGCCCATTCTGCAAGATGCTCATGCGGGCCAAGGCGATCGTAGAAGATCACGTCGGCGCGACGGAGGGCATCCTTGCCGGCGGCAGTCAGCAGGCCCTCATTGCCCGGTCCGCCGCCGACAAGAGTCACATGCCCGACAGAGGCCGTTGCTGACGGCTCCTCTCGGGTACACCAGGTGCGCAGTTCCTGGCAGACCTCTGCCATCACACGCGAGGCATCGTCGGGCACCGCGACGGCGACGACGAGATCGACAGCAGAGACAAGGTGCCGCCAGCCGATTACCGACGACGGAAACTCCACCGATCGCACTCCGCTCGGCACAGCGCCGCGGGCGGGGCTCGCCGAGAACACGACTGCGCCCGCGGCGACATATCGCGCGAGAGAGCGTCGGGCGACGCGAGGATCGCCGATGACAACCACTCGTCGCCCGGTCAGGTCGAGAGTCAGCTCCATACGGTCACTCCGCGACGTCCGTTTCGCGCGGTCGCACGGGGATCGTCGGACCGGACAACAGAACGGCCTCTCGCTCGGTTTCGGTGGCCGGACGCGGCTGATCGCGCTCGATCACCTGCATGAGCGCAGGGTCGGCGGTCGTCGGAGCGTTCACGAACGAGCGGAACCGTCGCAGGCGCTCTGGATCGCGTAGTGTTGCCGCCCATTCGTCCTCATAGTTACCGACGTGTTCGGCCATCGCCTTCTCAAGCTCATCGGCGATGCCGAGTGAGTCATTACAGACTACGTCGCGCACGTGCTCCAGCCCACCCTCGAGCTCTTCCTGCCAACGTGCGGTGCGCTGGAGACGGTCTCCGGTGCGGATGTAATACATGATGTAGCGGTCGATGTAGCGAATGAGCGTCTCGTCATCGAGATCCTGGGCGAGCAGCTGAGCGTGGGCGGGCTGGTATCCGCCGTTTCCTCCGACATAGAGGTTCCAGCCCTGATCGGTTGCGATGATTCCGATGTCCTTACCGCGGGCTTCGGCGCACTCGCGCGCACAACCCGAGACACCGAGCTTGAACTTGTGCGGTGCCCGGAGTCCGCGATAGCGCAGCTCAAGGTTAATGGCCATCGACACCGAGTCTTGTACCCCGAATCGGCACCACGTCGACCCGACGCACGATTTGACGGTGCGGAGCGACTTGCCATATGCCTGACCGGATTCGAAACCGGCCTCGACAAGAATTTTCCAGATATCGGGGAGCTGCTCGAGCCTTGCCCCGAACAGGTCGATGCGCTGCCCACCGGTGATCTTCGTATAGAGGTTGAAGTCGGCAGCGACCTCGGCGATGACTTTGAGCTTCTGCGGAGTGATTTCACCGCCCGGGATGCGAGGGACCACCGAGTAGGTGCCGTCTTTCTGCATGTTGGCGAGTGCGCGGTCGTTGGTGTCCTGAAGGGCACCACGGCCGCCATCCAGAATGTAGGTCGAGGTCTGAGTCGCCAGGATGGATGCGATGACTGGCTTGCAGATGTCGCAACCGAGACCGTGGCCGAAGCGCTCCATGATCTGCTCGAATGAGGTGAGCTGCAGGATGCGCACGGACTCGAACAACTCGCTGCGGCTCAGCTCGAAGTGCTCACAGAGGGCCTTCGAGACTTCGATGCCCGCTTTGGTGAGCTCCGTTTCGAGGATCTTCTTGACGAGAGGAACACACGAACCGCACTGCGTTCCCGCTCGCGTGCATGCCTTCAGCTCGCCGAGGTCGGTGCAGGCGTCGGCATGATCGCCGCGAACCGCTGAACGCACCGCCCCGACCGAAACGTTGTTGCAGGAACACAATTGAACGTCATCGGGCAGTTCTGAGTTTGCCGGCGGCTCGACGCCAGCGGCCGACAGGTACGCGCCGGGCTCGGCGGGCAACTCCCTCCCGAGCAAGGGGCGGAGCGCGGTGTACGGGGCCGCGTCGCCCACGAAGATACCCCCGAGGAGGGTTTTCGCATCGCTGGAGACCACGATCTTCTGGTACATGCCGCGAGCGGGATCTGCATACACGACTTCTAATACGTGTTCACCCCGGGCGAGTGCGTCGCCGAAGCTTGCCACCTCGACGCCCGACAGCTTGAGCTTTGTGGCGTCGTCGATGCCGGGGAAAACAGCCTCACCGCCGTAGATGCGGTCGGCGGCGACCTCCGCCATGGCGTTCGCCGGGGCGACGAGACCGACGCACACACCTCCGATGTTCGCGACTTCGCCGATGGCCCAGATTCCGGCTGCCGAGGTGGAACAGTCATCGCCGATGACGATTCCGCCGCGCGGTCCGATGTCGAGTCCGGCGTCTCGAGCGAGCTCGTCGCGAGGCGTGATGCCGATCGAGAAGACGACGAGATCGGCGTGCAGCTGACGCCCGTCGGTAAGTGCGACACCGAGAACCTTGCCTGACGGCGCCGTGAGCACCTCCGTGGGCCGGTTGCCCAGGGCGAGGGTGATCCCTTGCGCGCTGATGAGGCGACCGAGTGCTTGGCCAGCTCCTTCGTCGAGTTGTGCCGACATGAGCCAGCGTCCAGAGTGCACGATGGTGGACGATGCTCCGAGACGTTGCATGCCACCGGCGGCTTCGAGTCCGAGAAGTCCGCCGCCGACAACGACGACGTTGGCGGGGCGGCCCAGCACGTCGCGAAGTCGAGCGACCTCAGCGACAAGGAAGTCGACATCTTCGAGGGTCCGGTAAACATAGCCGTGCTCTGCACCGGGAATCGGTGGAACCGTGGCGGCTGAGCCCGTGGCGAACACGAGATCGTCATAGCTGAGCTCCTCGCCTCCCGCGAGCGTGACGGTGCGAGCCACCGGGTCGATCGCGACAGCCGCTCGGCCGCCGACGTAACGCACGCCCGGTGAATCCCAGAGTGCTACGTCGCCGAGGGTGAGGTCTGCCGAGTCGACGAGACGACGCGATAGCGCGACACGGTCGTACGGGAGGTGCGGTTCTTCACCGATGACGGTCACATCGATCGGGCTCGCAGATTCGGCTGCACGGGCCTGCATGGCTTCGGTGAAGCGATGGGCGGCCGGTCCGCCGCCGAGAACGACAACCTGTCGGCGGTCGCCGGAAACCGCTCCAGCGGTGGGGCTGGTTTCATCCATGGAAGTGTCCTCCGAGCGTTGGCGTGTACTCACAGCCTAGAAATCAGGAGTTTCCCCGCCGTTGCGCCCCGGTAACAATGTGTGTCGGTCTTCTCTCGTGCGAATGCGCCCGATGTGAGGTCGTTGTTACGCAATCGTCACGGCGGGCGCGATCGGAAGAAACGGGAGCTTCATAGCCTTTAGGGCATTCGCCTCGATGACCCAGGAAGGTCTGGTGACCTCGTGTACGACACCGCGCAACCAGAAACGCTCGCTCAGGCCACCACTCGGTGGGCCCCGGTATGTCCCGTTGAGCAACTTGAACCGCTGTGGGGTGAGGCCGCGCTCATCGACGGCCTTCAGCTCGCCATCATCCTCGTTCCAGACGGCACCCTCTATGCGGTTTCCAATCAGGATCCGGTCACCGGTGCGTTCGTGATGTCGCGGGGAATCGTCGGATCGAAGGCCGGCCGGCCGACGCTCGCATCTCCATTGCATAAGCAGGTGTACGACCTGGCAACCGGCGACTGCGTCTCTGCACCAGAGCTTCGCATTCCGACCTTCGCCGTGCGCGTGACCGACGGACTGGTCGAGGTGGAGGTTCCCCTCGGGCATGTGACAGGCATGTAACAGCGACCTATCAGGAGCTCCGAAGCGGTGTGAGCATCTGGTGACCGAAAGGTAACCGCCGCCGCAGTCCTCGGAAACACGGCCTCAGTAGCGTCGGGGTCACGACCAGTCCTGTACCCCAATCCCTACTTGGAGATTCGAATGACATCGACCACCGCAACACCACCACCCGCTGAGGCGACCACCACATCCGCGCCCCTCGTCCACCGCCCCGGGCGCTGGATCGACAACTGGAACCCCGAAGACAAAGCCCAATGGGAGGGACCGGGTAAGGCGATCGCCTCTCGCAACCTCAAGTGGTCGATCTTTGCCGAGTTCCTCGGATTCATCGTCTGGCAGTTGTGGAGCATTGTTGTCGTGCAGTTGCCGAAGGCCGGCTTCACGCTCGACACCAGCGAGATTTTCTGGCTCATCTCCATCCCCGCGCTCGTCGGAGCGACCTTGCGATTCCCTTACACATTCATGGTGCCGAAGTTCGGTGGACGTAACTGGACGATGATCTCCGCCGCGCTGTTGCTCATCCCGGCGACGCTTCTCGGCTTTGCCGTTCAGAACCCCGAGACGCCGTTCGGTGTGCTGCTGCTCATCGCCGCCCTCGGTGGATTCGGTGGCGGTAACTTCGCGAGCTCGATGGCGAACATCACCTTCTTCTACCCGCAGCGGGAGAAGGGCTACGCGCTCGGTCTCAACGCAGCAGGTGGCAACATCGGCGTCTCGGTCGCGCAGATCGTCGTTCCGATCGCCGTCACGCTCGGCGCAGTGGGAACACTCAACCTGCACCTCGCCGGGTGGATCTGGATTCCGCTCATCCTGCTGGCGATCTGGGGCGCCTACAAGTTCATGGACAACCTCTCCAACGCGAAGGCCGATTACAAAGCGTCGGCGGCTGCGCTGCGTGAACCGCACCTGTGGATCATGTCTTTGCTCTACATCGGCACGTTCGGCTCGTTCATCGGCTTTGCTGGCGTATTCCCGAAGCTCATCGCCGACCAGTTCCCCGAGTACTCCGCCTTCCAGATCGGAGCGGCCTCGATATCGCTCGCCTTCATGGGTGCTCTTGTCGGCTCGATCGCCCGCCCGTACGGCGGAAAACTGTCCGACCGATTCGGTGGCGCTAAGGTCACAGTCGCGGCGTTCATCGTGATGGCGCTCGGTGCGCTCGCGGTCATCGCGATCCTGCCGCTCGCGAACTTCTGGCTCTTCCTCGCCACCTTCATGCTCATCTTCGTGGCAACGGGTGTCGGCAACGGCTCGACCTATCGCATGATTCCGAGCATCTTCGCCGCCCGCAGCGGCGTGAAGGATGCGCACAGCAACGCTGGCGACGTCAGCACCCAGCGCAAGACCGCGGGAGCGATTGGCATCATCTCCGGCATCGGCGCATACGGTGGGTTCATCATTCCGCAGGTTCTCGGCTTCTCGAAGACCTCGACCGGTGACTACTCCACCGCGATCTTCGGCTTCGTCGTCGCTTACGTCGCGCTCGCACTGGTCACGGCGTTCTTCTACCTGCGCCGCGGCTCGTCGGTCGCCGGTCAGAAGGTCTAGGCAGCACTGTGAACACCGTCCCCGTCACGACCGCCACGGCATCCCATTGCCCGTACTGCGCCCTGCAGTGCGCAATGACGCTCGCGGTCGAGGCGGGGACGGTGGCTTCTCCCGGCGTTCTCAGCATCCAGGGCCGGGATTTCCCGACCAACCGCGGCGGCCTGTGCAAAAAAGGATGGACCGCCGCGGAGCTCATCGCATCGCCGGAGCGCATCCTCGAACCGATGCTGCGCCAAGCAGACGGCACGTTCGCGCCGACCCGGTGGGACGTGGCGCTCGACCTCATTGCGCGACGTATCACCGAAAGTCAGACCGACCACGGCGCTGACTCCGTCGGAGTGTTCGGCGGTGGTGGCCTGACCAATGAGAAGGCCTACCAACTCGGAAAGTTCACGCGTCTCGCCCTCAGATCCTCTCGAATCGACTACAACGGCCGATTCTGCATGTCGTCGGCCGCGGCCGCCGGAAACCGCGCATTCGGCGTCGACCGCGGTCTGCCGTTTCCCGTCGAAGAGCTTGATCTGGCCGAAACGATCCTGATGCTCGGCTCCAACGTCGCCGAGACCATGCCCCCCTTCATCGGTCATCTCGAGGGTGCCCGAGCCGCCGGCGGACTCATCGTCGTCGATCCCCGCCGCAGCGCCACCGCTCGGTTGACCGAAGAGGGCGGGGGTATGCACGTGCAGCCGACGCCGGGTAGCGACCTCGCACTCCTTCTCGGCCTCACCCATATCGTCATCGCCGAGAAGCTCGTTGACCGCGAATTCGTTGACACTCGAACCGTCGGTTTCGATCGACTTCGCCGCAGCGTGAGTCAGTGGTGGCCCGAGCGCGTGCAGGAGTTCACCGGCGTTCCGGTGTGGCAGTTGAAGGAGATCGCGCGTCGACTCGCTGCCGGCGGAGGCACGTACATCCTCACCGGCCGTGGCGTGGAGCAGCACGCCGACGGCACCGATACGGCGACCGCGGCCATCAACCTCAGTCTCGTCCTGGGGCTTCCCGGTTCACCGCATTCCGGGTATGGCACGCTCACCGGCCAGGGCAACGGCCAGGGCGGGCGGGAGCACGGTCAGAAGTGCGACCAGTTGCCGGGCTACCGCAAGATCACCGATCCTGCGGCCCGCGAACACGTCGCAGGCGTCTGGGGGGTCGACCCCGACTCGCTGCCCGGACAGGGCATCCCCGCCGTCGAACTGCTGACCACCCTCGGCCAGCCCGACGCAGTGCGCTGTCTGCTCGTGCACGGCTCCAATGTCGTCGTGTCCGCTCCGAACGCCGACCGTGTGCGCGCCGGCCTTGAGGCGCTCGACTTCCTCGTCGTCTGCGACTTCTTCTTCTCCGAAACCGCGGCCTACGCTGACGTCGTGCTGCCGGTCACCCAATGGGCCGAAGAAGAAGGCACGATGACTTCCCTCGAAGGTCGTGTCATCCGTCGTCAGCAGGCCATGCCGCCCCCGCCGCTGGTGCGCAACGAACTGTGGATCTTCAGCGAACTGGCGAAGAGGCTCGGAGCACCATCGACGTGGAGCACCAACGCCAGCGAGGTGTTTGACGAACTGGCCCGAGCTTCGGCGGGAGGCATCGCCGACTACTCCGGCATCGACTACGCGCTACTCGATTCCGGTGCGCCGGTGTACTGGCCGTATCCCAGCGGCTCTGCGGGCACGCCGCGTCTCTTCCTCGACCGCTTCGCGCATCCCGACGGGCGCGCACGAATCGTCGCGGTGCAGGCGCGTCGCTCGGGCGGACCCGCTCAGATAGACGGCACCCTGACGCTCATCACCGGCCGCCTTCTCGAGCACTACCAATCGGGCGCCCAGACGCGACGGGTTCGAGAGCTCGCCGATGCGCGTCCCGAGGCGTTCGCGCAGGTGCATCCCGCGACCGCCGCGCAACTCGGCATCACCGACGGAGCGCAGGTAGAACTGTCGAACCAGCGCGGGATCGTGCGCGTGCGAGCCGAACTGACCACCGGCATCCGACCGGACACGGTGTTCCTGCCGTTCCACTTTCCCGGTGACCAGCGCGCCAACGTGCTCACCGACGACGAGACAGATCCCATTTCCGGGATGCCGGAGTTCAAGAAGACGACGGTCCACCTCGTGGCCGTCAAGGAGGTGGCGTCCGCATGACCGAACGCGTTGTCCTTATCGGCTACGGCACCGTTGGTGCCCGATTTGTTGACGAGATGCTACCCGCCGTGCGCTCAGGGCAAATCGCGTTGACGGTGATCGGGGCAGAGAATGCCGATGCCTACAATCGCGTGCTCATCGCGGAGTATGCCGTGGGGGCGACCGATCGGGCGACCCTGGACATCACCGACGCGGAAGCGGCTCGAGAAGCGGGCGTGCGAATCCTCACCGGAACCACGGTGACCGCCATCAGTCGCACGCGACACACGCTCACCGTGGGCACGGGTGAGCAGTTGCCCTGGGATCGACTCGTCTTCGCCACCGGCGCGCGGGCGAACGTGCCCACCTTGGACGGCGTGAAGAAACTGCGACGCGACCGGATGAAGCCACCAACTAACGCGGAACTGCTCGATTCCGCGGACGCGCCGCTCCCACGAGGCGTGACGACCCTCCGTGACCTCGATGACGCGCACCGGGTGCTCGCCGCGATCGAGCAGGGAAAACGGATCGTTGTGCTCGGCGCTGGGGTGCTCGGGATGGAGCTGGCGCTCGCGGCCGCTCACGCCGGAAATGAAACCTGCGTCGTGTACCACAGTGAAGTGCCCATGTCGCGAAACCTCGATCGCGGTGGAGGCGCGGTGCTCGCGGGAAGCGCGCGTCGCGCCGGGGTCGCGATGGTCAATCACGCACGCGCCGAGAGTCTGCTCTTTCACGTCGACGACGACGGCCGCGAACGCTTCGACGCGCTTCTCTGCGCCGACGGCAAGCAGATCAACGGTGACATGCTCGTGTTGTCCTGCGGCGTGCACGCGCGAACAGAACTTGCGTATCTTGCTGGCCTCGCGGTCTCGTCGGGGATCCTCGTCGACGAGAATCTTCGCAGCTGGACCGACCCAGACATCTATGCGATCGGTGATTGTGCACACGTAGCGCCGAAACCGGCCGAGCCCGACTCATCAGCGTTGCCCCCCGGCGGGCCGTCGGGACTCGTCGGTCCGGGCTGGCGTCAGGCGGACTGGCTAGCGGCCGAGTTCACGCGGTCGACGGCCACGTCTGTGCCGCTCGTCGAGCGTCAGTCGTCGGTGGTCATGTTGAAGGCGGACGGGGTCGACGTCGTTGCGGCGGGCAACACGGCACCGGAGCCGTGGGACATCGTTCTGGATGACAACGAGGTTCATTCGGACGGGTGCGTGCACGCCCCGATACGGGTGGCTCAGTGGATCGACCCCGAACACGGGCGTTACGTGAAAATGGTCACCAGGGGCGGCGTGCTCGAAGGCTTCGTCTGTGTGGGTATGCCACGGACGGCAGCCGAGCTCACCCTATTGTTCGAACGAGGAAGCGAACTGCCGGCTGATCGCTCGGTATTGCTGCGATACGACGGTCCCGATTACGAGCCGGAGTCGAGCGCCGATGCTTTCTCGCCCGACGCGACCGTCTGCTGGTGCAATGGAGTCTCGGTTGGCACGATCGCGGCGGCTGCCGCGGAAGGCAACACGACGGTGGCGTGCATCGGTTCGGCGACTAGGGCAGGCACGGGATGCGGAGGGTGCAAGAGCCGCATCGGCGACGTATTGGATTTCGTTGCCGAATCGGGCGAGACGCCGGAACTGGTGGGCTGAGTCGGCAACACCGGCCGGAGCGAGGGTCTGTTACCAAGGCAACGGGAGCACTTCGACGGTGGCTCCTACCCCGGCACCAACGGGGGGGATCACCGCCGCTACATCCGCGTCGGCAAGACCACGAAGCATCCCCGCGCCGTCGAAACCCGTCGGTCGAAGACCGCTATCCGTATAGCGGGCGGGGACAAGGCGCGTGGCACCGCCGCGTGCGGGAATGTCGACCGCCAGCCCCGCGGTCGCGAGAGCTGCGCGCTCCCGACCCAACATGCCGTCGACCACCGCAGTGCCGATTCCGGCGAGGCTGAGCATTGCCGCGAGCGGATTGCCCGGCAGGCACAGGATGACGCGGCCGTCCGTTCGCTCAGCGAGCATGAGCGGGTGACCGGGGCGCACGTCGATCCCGTCGATGATCAATCGCGCGCCGACGTCGGCAAGTGCACCCCGGACAAAATCAGTAGGACCGCGGGAGCTCCCTCCCGTCGTGATCAGGATCGGCGCCTCACTTGTCGCGATGGCGTGAGCCGTCGCCCCGAAGTCGTCGTCGGCCTGCTGGACCCTACCGACGCGGCAACCCAACCGGTCGATGACTCCCGGCAGCTGCGGAGTGAATACGTCGCGCACCAGACCCGACTCTGCGATCCCCGAGTGCAGGAGTTCTTGGCCGAGCACCAGTAGGTCCGCGTCGGGCGCCCGCACGACGGAAACCCAGTCGAGGCCAGCCGCCGCCGCCAGCGCTACGCGAGGCGCCGTCATTCTCGCTCCCGGAGCGATCAGAATCTCGCCTCGCGTAGCCTCTTCTCCTTCGCGGCGCACGTGTTCGCCCGGTAGCGGTTCGTCACCTCGCGCTCGTGATGCTCGATCCAGCCACACTCGGTCATCGACGGAGTGAATCACCCCGTTCTCCGCGCGCAAGACCCCGTCGGTGCCAGGCGGAACCGGACCTCCCGTCGCAATGGACCGAGCGCGTCCGCGCAGCAACGGCTGCCCACCAGGCGGATCGCCAGCGAAAATCGGTGCTTCGAGCGACCAGGGTGGCTCGCCCGCGACCGCCCATCCGTCCATTGCAGACGAATCGTGTCCGGGGAGCGATGTCGCCGCCTCGACGCCGCGGGCCAGCGTTCGACCGATGGCCTCGGCTATCGGTATTCGCTCGGCCGGTTGAACGCGGTCGGCTCCCGCATTGAACGCGCGCAAACGGGCGTCGTGCCACGACATCACCGCGAATCGCCCGCGGTCGATTCAGGTTCCACGACGCGCGTCCGCAAGACGCGTGGCTACCTCTGACAGGCGTTCGATATCGGCACCGGAGCCACCAGCTCGGGCTGCGGCAAACCCGACAAGAAACGTCGTGAGTGGCGCGGCTGGCCGAGCGATCGCGTGCGCAGCATCCCGGGCTAGATCCAAGATGAGCGGAATATCGAGAACGAAGTCGGCGGGCAACCCGAGTTCTCGCACGAGTTCGCCCGACCATTCCTCGAGTGACAACGGTTTTTCAGCGGTGTGGTCTGCAGACACGGTGGATCTCCCTTGCCGGTGGCCCCGTCGTGGCGCCGATTCAAGGTTAGCCAGTGCGGACCGCAACGCGGGTGTTCGGTAGAGAGATTCCGAATGCTGCCGCGTCGATCGGTGTGTCGACATCGGCGCAGAGCTCGTCGCGAACGCGTATCTCGGTCAGGTCGAGATCGCCGACGAGTGCGCGCATCGACAGGCCGGTGGAGTCCGGATGCGCCTCGGCTGCGGCCACAAGGGCGGAGGTGCGATAGATCGCGAGGAGAAACTGCCGACGATCGCTCGAATCAACCGCGATGACTCCGTCGACCACGGTCGAGAAGTGAACGGCGTCGATGAGCACGGCGACGCCGGGAGCCGCGCGAGGGAGGTCGCCAGCGACCACAGCGGTGAATTCGCGTGCATCGTCCCGAAGACTGGACAACCCTGCAACCACCGCCGCGGCGGGCCCAGCCCAGCGTGGACGTTCACGAGTGCGCCGCATTCCGACCGTTGCTGAAATGCTTCCGTCGTAGCCCACGACCGAGACACGATCCGCGAACTGCACAGCGTCGAGGGCGCACTGCACGAGGGTGCGACCCTGATAACGAAGGTCAGCCTTCTCGATGCCACCGAGGCGTGATGCGCGGCCGCCGGCGACGACGATGGCATCCCATGCGGTGACCTGGGTCGACCCCGGTGTGTCGCTCATGGGGTGGGGCTACCGACGGTGTGAAGTCAGACGGCGGGGCTCGGCGCTGGCTCGTCGTCGATCCACAGGTCGTCGTCGGCGCTCAGCGTCTGCCAGAGCGCGTAGCCCACGGCGGCGACGGCGAGAACGCCCACACCGATGAGCATGTATCCGCCGACGCCGGGGCCGCGCTTGGGCGGTGGCACTGGGGACACCTTGTGCGCGAGCTTCGACGAGGCGTCACGCACGTGTCGAAGCGCGTTGCGAATGTGTGGGTCGCGAGAGACGTCGATGGCGGCAATGGTCGAGCCGACGGCAGCGCTGACGGCGGGAAGCACGCCATCGACGAAGGCTTTGCGGGTGGAGTCGGCTGCCTTGCGCGACGCGCTGACGCTCGTGTTGACCACCGGTGCCAGGCGGTGCTCGTAGGCGTTCTGCACCCGAGGAGCCACCTCTTCACGGGCGAGGTTTGACGCGACTCGGCGCGCATTGCGAAGCAGCTTGGCCGCTTGGTCGAGCACCTCGCGCTGCTCGCCCCAGACGTCGCCGGCTTCACCCTTGAGCCGCTTGAGTTCTCTCTTGCGCTTGCGGGTCAGTGCCATCGAAAACCTCCAGTGATTTCTCGCGAACACATCCCATACTGTCACGACGCCCCAGATACGGAAACCGGGAAACCTGAGTGCCCGCTGGGTGTTCTCGGAGAGGTGTGGGGACGCAGCGGCCAACAGCCACCTGCGCTGTGGCAGGATTGACCGCATGTCTCTCCACACGGCGGTAGCAACCATCACCACCAACCTCGGCGTGATCAAGGTCGATCTGTTCGGCAATCACGCTCCGAAAACGGTGGCCAATTTCGTCGGGCTCGCAACGGGCACCAAGGAGTGGACGCACCCGGCCACCGGAAAGGTGAGCACCGACCCGCTGTACAACGGCGTGATTTTCCACCGCATCATCAAGCAGTTCATGCTCCAGGGCGGCGACCCGCTCGGCAAGGGCATCGGTGGGCCCGGCTACAACTTCGACGATGAGATCCACCCGGAGCTCACCTTCTCCGAGCCCTACCTGCTCGCCATGGCGAATGCGGGATCGCGGGGCGGACGTGGAACGAATGGTTCCCAGTTCTTCATCACCACTGTGCCCACGACGTGGCTTCAGGGCAAGCACACGATCTTCGGTCGGGTCAGCGATGACGATTCGAAAGCGGTCGTCGACGCCATCGAAGCCGTTCCCACCGACGCAGGCGACAAGCCGCTCACGGATGTCGTCATCGAGAGCATCACCGTCGACGAGGTCTGATTCCTCCGCACTTTTTACCATCGGGTCTGAGTGAGGGCATGTGACTGACCACGCCGAGAATCCGGACAATTTCTGTTACCGGCATTCGGATCGCCAGAGTTTCATTGTCTGTCAGCGCTGTGGTCGCACCATCTGCGTCGAGTGCCAAACCCCCGCTGCGGTTGGGGTGCACTGTCCGGAATGCACTCGGGAAGCCCAGCGGTCGGTGCCGCGTCAGCGCTCCCGCATCGTCACAGCGGCGCGTCGCTCGAGCGACGCACCGCTTGTGACGTATTCGATTCTCGCGGTCACGGTGCTCGTGTTTCTCGCCCAGTTTCTCACGCAAGGTGCGGTCACCGGTGCGCTCTTGTATTGGCCGCCGCTGACGGCGGCAGAGCCATGGCGCATGCTCACGACGATGCTCGTGCATTCGCAGCAGTCGATATTCCACGTTCTGTTCAACATGTACGGCCTGTTCATCCTCGGGCCGCCGCTTGAGCGAATGATCGGCCGGTGGCGTTTCGCTGCGCTCTATCTGATGAGTGGCTTTGCGGGATCGGTGGCGGTGTTGCTACTGTCTCCGTCGACGGCGGTAGTCGGCGCATCCGGAGCCGTCTTCGGTCTGCTCGGCGCGTTCTTCATCATCCAGCGTCACTTCGGCGGCAACAACATGCAGATCGTCATCGTCATCGGGTTGAACCTTGTTATCGGATTCATCGTGCCCGGCATCGCGTGGCAAGCGCACGTCGGCGGCATCATCGTGGGCGCACTCGTCGCGGTGTCGTTCGTGCGCACGCGACGAGTTGCTCAGCAACGGCTCCAGCACGCGATGCTCGCAGCGATCGCTGTAGCGCTCGTGGCGACGACGGTAGCGGCGGTCAATTACAACCTGTTCTGACCCCGGCAGCCGGTCAGTTATCCACAGTGCTCTGCACAGTGGGGATAGTTACAGTAGTGTAATTCGAAATCTCGGAGTGAAGAATTGGCCGAGACTCAGCGCCAGCGCGTGGTCATCAGGAAACCGATGAACATGATGCCGAAGCCAACGAGGATGTTCCAGCTACCGAGCTGTGGCACCGGAAGCGTGTTCTGCGAGACGTAGAAGACGATGATCCACGCGAGCCCAACGAGCATGAAGCCGAACATCACGGGCTTGAACCACACCGGATTCGGAGCCGCCTCCCCGGAGCGAACCTCAACGGGGCGTTCGGTCTTGGTGCGTGTCGGACGATCCATGGGCAAAATTCTAACCCGAGACGCGATAGATCGTGGCGTCTCGGCGCAGGCCCGGGCCCAGCGACCGTGACGGAGCCGACCTACAATCGAGCGTATGACTGCGACGACCACTCGTGCACGGCCGACTCGGCCGAGCGTGGTGGGTGTGATCGGAGAGCTTCTGATCACCGCCGGCGTGCTCGTGCTCCTGTTTCTGGCGTGGCAATTGTGGTTCAACGACCTTGTCGCGGGCGCACAGCAGGAGAACGCCGCAAACGAACTGAGCAGGCAGTGGGATGATCCCGGATCACCGGCGCTCACCGCGGCGCCTACCGCGGGTGCCATGGTGCCGGTAACCGCACGGCCCGCCGTCAACAAGCCATTCGCCACGCTGATCGTTCCGCGACTGGGTGCCGACTACAACCGACCGATCGCCGAAGGCGTTGGCTTAGGCGTTCTCAATAACTCCCGGATCGGGATCGGTCACTACGAGAACACCGGCATGCCGGGCGAGCTCGGCAACTTTGCCCTTGCCGCGCACCGCTCCGCGTACGGCGGGGCTTTCCACAACCTGCACGAGTTGGTGATCGGCGACGACATCTTCATTGCCACAGCCGACGGCTGGTACCGCTACGTGTACCGCAGCACCGAGTACGTGCGAGCATCTGGCGTCGGCGTGCTCGCACCCGTTCCGCAAGCTCCGGATGCGGTCCCCACCGATCGGATCATCACGCTCACAACGTGCAACCCGCTGTATTCCACCGCGGAACGACTCATTGCCTATGGGGTGTTCGCGGAGTTCACTCCGCGCGCCGATGGCCCGCCCGCCGCGATTGCGGCCCTTGTCGGCGCGGGAGGTTCCTGATGTATGCGGCCTTGTGGCGCATCCTGCCCGGACCGGTGTGGGTGAGAATAGTCACAGTGGTTCTTCTCGCGGCGGCCGTGCTATTTCTGCTCGTCGAATGGGTGTTCCCGCTCGTGAACGAATTGATCACCCCTGAGGATGTGACGGTAGAACAATGACCCGTGTGCTCGTCGTCGACAATTACGACAGCTTCGTATACACGCTCAACGGCTACCTCTTGCAGTTGGGCGCGGAAACCGAAGTGGTGCGAAACGACGCTTTCGCCACGGCCGATGCGGCCACCGTGATAGCGAAGTACGACGCGGTTCTGCTCTCTCCCGGACCGGGCGCGCCCGCCGACGCCGGAGTGTCGATCGCAATTGTCGCGGCCGCGGTGAAGTCCGGGCAGCCATTGTTGGGAGTCTGCCTCGGCCATCAGGCCATCGCCGAGGCACTCGGTGCGACGGTCACGCACGCCGAGGAGCTGATGCACGGCAAGACGTCCCACGTGATTCACGATGACAGCGACTTCTACGACGGCGTGCCGCAGCCGTTCACGGCCACCCGGTACCACTCGCTCGCCGTGGTTGACTCCACAGTCCCGCCGGACCTCATCATCACGTCGCGCACTGACGGCGGAGTGATCATGGGACTTCGGCATCGGGAGCAGCCCATTTTCGGCGTGCAGTTCCACCCGGAATCGGTGCTCACCGAGGGCGGCTATCGCATGATCGGCAACTGGCTCGCCGTTGCCGGACTTCCATCAGCGGCCGTGAAGGCGAGGGGCCTCACGCCACTGGTGAAGCTCTAGCCGGTGAAGCTCTAGCCGGTGTGGAGCATTAGCCAGCACACACGCGGATGGTGATTTCCGCTTTCTGCTGCTGGTCTCCTGGGGGCAATGACTGCTGGTCGACCTTCCCTCCTCCACATCGGCCATTGGTGATCACTTTGACCTGGAGCTGAAGGGCATTGAGGGCGGCGCTCGCTGGACCGGCATCCATGCCGACCACGCTGGGCACGTTGACGAGACCGTTGGACACAATCAGATCGACCGTGTCGCCCTCTCGCAACAAGGAGCCCGCCGCGGGGTTGGTATTGATGACGACATCTTTTGCCACGCTCGGGGAGTAATCCAGAGTCGTTGAGCCCGGTGTGAGCCCACGCGCTTCGATACCCGCGCGAGCGGTCGCCTCAAGCATGTTGCGCACGTCAGGCACCGCAACCGGCGTCTTGCCCGACGATACGAAAACCTTGATGATCTGGCCGGGCGACACATTCGTGCCAGGCTGGGGGTCGGTCCCGATGATGTCGCCCTCGTCAACGCTGTTGCTGATCTCACTGAATCGCTGGGGGGTCAGCTCGAGGCTCGTCAAGAGCGCCGAACCGTCTTCCCAGCTTTGACCGGCGACAGCCGGCACTTCTATGGCGACGGCGTCGGTCAGCCGCGTCGGTGCGAGGTTCAGCGTCCAGAAGATCACCGCCACGATGACGACGGCCATGAAGACGATGCCGGCCCAGATCCACGCGACAGGCGGCCGGTTCTGAGTGCGCGCGGCACGTGCTTCGGTCGCGACGGCAAGCCGGCGAAGGGTCGCCTCGCTGTCGGCGGTTGCGCTCGGATTGACGCCGAAGAGCGTTGCTTGGAAGTCGTTCGTTGCGGACTTGCTGTGCTGTGGCACCTCACCGGCGGCGGCGAGCTCGAGATCGGAGCGAAACTCGTGCGCGCTCTGGAACCGGTCGAATGGATCTTTGGCGAGCGAACGCAGCACGACCGCGTCGAGCGCTGGTGAGACTTTGGGGTTGGCACTACTTGGCGGGACGGGCGCTTGATTGACGTGCTGGTAGGCGATCGCCACGGGGTTGTCGCCGCGGAAGGGCGCCCTGCCAGTGAGCATCTCGAACAGCACGATGCCCGTGGAGTACAGGTCGGTACGAGCATCCACGGTCTCACCGCGCGCTTGTTCGGGTGAGAAGTACTGCGCCGTGCCGACAATGGAACTCGTCTCGGCGAGGTTGGCCGAGGAGTCGGACACCGCTCGGGCGATGCCGAAGTCCATGACCTTCACCTGTCCGGTCGCCGTCAGCATGATGTTGCCGGGCTTGATGTCGCGGTGCACTACCCCGGCCCGGTGCGAGTACTCGAGCGCGACCAGCACCTGCGCCGCGATGCGCGTCGCTTCGGCGGGGTCGAGGGGTCCTGCCGAAATGATGTCCTTGAGCAGCCGACCGTCGACGAACTCCATGATGATGAACGGTTGGTGCACCTGTGCGCCGGTAGCGTCGGTGACCATTTCCTCGCCAGCGTCGAAGATGCGCACGATGGTCGGATGTGCCATCTTGGCCGCGTCTTGGGCCTCGCGGCGGAACCGCGTGCGGAACACCGGATCGGCGGCGAGGGACGGCTTTAGGAGTTTGATGGCAACGCGTCGTCCGAGGCGGTTGTCTGTGCCGACGTGCACGTCGGACATCCCGCCACGGCCGATGAGCTCGCCCACCTCATAGCGGCCGACGAGGATGCGGATGGCCGGAACAACGCCCTCAGTCACGCTCACCCCCCGGTCCGATTCGATCGCCTTGACAGTGTACTTGCTCGACGTTCACCCTTCCCGGAGCGGGACTATCCAGCGACTTCGAACTCCAGTGTCGGCGAGGGATCTGACGGGTACTCGGCGCAGTTCGCTATGTAGCTGATGCGCACCGGGCCGGATGTGCCGACTTCCACGTCGGCGGTCGTTGCGGCAGGATCCGAGACGACGTTTCCCGGGTGACCGACCAGAGTTCCGTTTTCGACGGCGAACGAGTATCCGGTGAGGTTGTAGCCGGTCGGGCACTGCGCGTAGCTCGGCCAGTTGATCGTCACGGTTGACTCGGGCAGTGCGGGATTGGTCTCACTCGAGTCGAGGGTTGCGCCGGCTGGCGCCGGGGGCGTCGGGAACGCGTCGTACACCGTCACTCGGATGACCTGACCCTTGGGAACAGGCCCGGTGGGGTTGATGCTGTAGACGCGCCCGGCGTCGTCGGGTTCTGGAGCCGCGTTCCCGGGCTGCACATCGGCCACGAATCCGAGTTTCTCCAGTGCGTCGCGCACTTCCTGTTCGGTCATGCCGTCGAACATCGGCAAGGTCAACGTGACCGTCTCCGCCGTTGGTGTGGGGGTGGGTGTTGGTGTTGGTGTTGCGGTTTTCGTCGGAGTCGACGTCGGCACGACGGGCGTATCGCCGGGGCGCGCGATGAGCGCGATGATGGTCGCGATCAACACCACGGCCAACAGGGCGACGAGAGCGATGAGCGGCCACGTCCAGGGGTTTCGCTTCTGCTGGACGGGGATCGGCGAAGTTCCGGTGCCGCCCGAGCCGGGGGCGAGCAACCTCGTGGTCTGTGCCGAGCCCGAGTTGGCGGCGGCACCGAGAGCGCCGCTGCCGATAATGGCCGGCACTGCGACTGTGGCCCCGGTCACGTCGCCGCGACGCAGGGCTTGTGCAGCGCGAGCGAGGTGCGCCGCCGACTGCGGTCGATCGGCGGGGTTCTTCGCGATGCAGGAATACACCAGATTGCGAATCGGTTCAGGGATCGACGTCGGGAGCTCGGGCGGCGCCTCGTTGATCTGTGCCATCGCGATGGCGACTTGCGATTCGCCCGTGAACGGGCGGTGGCCGGCGAGAGCTTCGTAAGCGACGATCCCGAGCGAATAGATGTCGGTCGTCGGTGACGCTGGATGTCCGCTCGCCTGCTCGGGAGACAAGTACTGCACGGTGCCCATCACCTGTCCGGTGGCGGTCAGGGGAACCTGGTCGGCGATACGCGCGATGCCGAAGTCGGTGATCTTGACGCGGTTGTCGGGAGTGATCAGCAGGTTGCCCGGCTTGATGTCGCGGTGCACCAGCCCCGCGGCGTGGGCCGCGTGCAGTGCAGACGCGGTCTGCGCGACAAAGTCGAGCACCTTGTCGGATGGCAGCATCCGTTCGCGGTCGAGAACAGCGCTCAGCGCCTCGCCAGGCACCAGTTCCATCACGAGGAATGCGCTACCGTCTTCTTCGCCGTAGTCGAAGACGTTGGCGATTCCTTCGTGGTTGACGAGGGCAGCGTGTCGCGCTTCGGCTCGGAAGCGTTCCAGGAAGCCGGGATCGCCGAGGTACTCGTCTTTGAGAATTTTGATGGCAACCGTGCGACCGATGACAAGATCCGTCGCCTGCCACACCTCGCCCATGCCACCGATCGCCACCCGGCTGGACAGCTGGTAACGACCACCGAAAGTGAGCCCGCTCGTGGGTCTCATTTGCTTAGCACCGCCTCAAATACCTTCTTTGCGATCGGCGCCGCGACCGCATTTCCAAAGGACGACTGACCGAAGCCGCCGCCGTTCTCCACGACAACAGCCACCGCGACCCTGGGGTCGTCTGCGGGGGCGAATCCCGTGAACCACAGGGTGTAAGGGAGGCCATCGCCGTTCTCAGCGGTGCCAGTCTTGCCCGCAACACTGACACCGCTAATTCTTGCATTACTGGCCGCGCCACTAGCTACACCGTTGACCATCATCGCCGTAAGAGTTGCGGAAACCTCAGGAGTGACCGGGCGTGTGTACACCGCGGGCTCCGACGATTGGACGACCGAGAGGTCGGGCGCAATGACACGCTCGACGAGAGTCGGCCGCAACTGAACACCACCGTTGGCGATGGCTGCCGACACCATGGCCATCTGCATCGGCGTCACCCGGTTGTCGAACTGCCCGAACGACGACAGCATAAGTTGGGCATCGTCCATTCCGCTCGGGTACAGGCTCGGCGAAACCCGCATCGGAATCTCGAAATTGTCACCGAATCCGAACGCCTTCGCTGCTCCGGCAATCGTCTCTTCGCCGAGTTCCAGGCCCAGTTCGGCGAACGGGATATTGCACGACAGCCGAAGCGCGGTGGCGAGAGTGACCGTCTCCCCGGGCCCGCACGTGCCGCTGTTCGAGTTGGTGACGACCGAAGAGCTCTGCGGCAAGGTGAGTGTCGCGGGATTCGGGAACTCGCTCTCCGGCGTGTAGCGACCGGTACCCAGCGCCGCGGCTGCCATGACCACCTTGAACACCGAGCCCGGGTGGTAGAGGTCGCCGCCGATGGCGCGGTTGAGCAGGGGCCGCGCGGGATCACCCTCGAGCGACGTGTAGGCCTCGATGACGGCCTTCGTGTCGTGCCCCGCGAGAAGGTTCGGGTCGTACGACGGTTTGGAGACCATGGCGAGGATGGCGCCCGTTTTCGGATCGATGGCCACGACCGAGCCCGCATTGGCGCCGAGCGCGTCCCATGCGGCCTGCTGCACGACCGGGTCGATCGTGAGCTCGACGGCGGCACCCTTCGGGCTCTCGCCGGTGAAGGTCGCTGTCAGATTGTCGAAGAACTGTTCATCGGCCGTGCCGCTCAGGAAGTCGTTGAGGGAATCCTCGATGCCGCTTGTTCCCTGATTGAGCGTGAAATACCCGGTCACGGCGGCGTACAACCCCGCGTTCGAGTAGACGCGCTGATAGCGGTACTCATCGTCGACGGGTACCGACTCGGCGATCGGTTGACCATCAATCAGGATCGGACCGCGCTCCGCGGAGAAGCTCGAATACAGCGTGCGGGAATTACGCGGATTCTCGCGCAGTGCGTCTGCGTCAAAAACCTGGATGACCGTGCCCGAGGTGAACAACGCGAGGAACATGAGCAGCACGATGACGCTCACACGGCGGAGTTCGCGGGTCATGACGCAACCACCAGCCCCGGCTGATTCCGCACGGTGTCGGACAACCGCAGCAGTAACGCGGCGATGATCCAGTTCGCAACGAGTGACGACCCGCCAGCAGCGAGAAACGGTGTGGTGAGTCCTGTCAGCGGGATGACCCGGGTGACGCCACCGATGACGATGAAGACCTGCAGGGCGATCACGAAAGCGAGACCGACGCCGAGAAGCCGGCCAAAGTCATCCTGACTGGTGAAGCCGATCCGGAATCCGCGCGAAACGAACACGAGGTAGAGCGCGAGGATCGCGAAGACACCAACGAGACCCAACTCCTCGCCGAGTGCAGAGATGATGTAGTCACTTTCGGCGAGGGGGGTGATGTCGGGGCGACCTGAGCCGAGGCCCGTGCCGATCAGCCCGCCGCTCGCGAGACCGAACAGTCCCTGCACGAGCTGGTAACTGCCGCCGGTGCGATCGATTGTTTCGGCATCGAATGGGTTGAGCCACGCGCTGATGCGACCCTCGACGTAGGTGAGTGTCTGGCTCGCCACGAAGGCGCCGGCGAGAAACATGCTCAGACCGAGCACCACCCAACTGGACTTGCCGGTTGCCACGTAGATCATGACGAGGAAGAGCCCGAAGTAGAGCAACGACGTGCCGAGGTCTTTCTGGAAGATCAGCACGACCATCGCGGCCGCCCACACCACGAGGATGGGCCCCAAATCACGAGCGCGAGGCAGTCGCATCCATAGAAATTTCGGCCCGACCAGCGACAGGGTGTCACGCGCGGTGACAAGATAGCCGGCGAAGAAAATGGCCAACGCAATCTTCGCCAACTCGCCCGGCTGGAATGTGAACGGACCGATGCCGATCCACAATTGTGCTCCGTTAATCGTGCGGCCGATGACGGGAAGCATCGGCAGGAGTAGCAAGACGATGCCGACGAACATCGCCAGGTAGCGGTAACGCTGAAGCACGCGGTGATTGCGAATGAGCAGGATGACCGCGATGGCGATGGCGATGGCCATCGCAGTCCACACGACCTGGCGAACGCCCGCACTTTCCCAGCCGACGTCGCCCTTGGCGAGATCCAACCGGTAGATCATGGCGATCCCGAGCCCGTTGAGCACGGTGATTGCGGGAAGGATGAACGGGTCGGCATCGCGAGCGACCACCCGCAGGGAGATGTGCAGAGCGAATATCTCCACGAGCAGACCGCCCATGAGCATGATCATGAATGGATGCACGCTGCCGGCAACGCCAAGCTGTACGAGCGCTACGCTCGCGAGCGTAATGCCGGACGCGATCAGGTAGAGGAACAACTCGAGATTGCGCAACCGCGCGGGAACGCGGAGTTTCAACCGGATCGAGGTGGTGAAGGCCGCGATCGTGCCGGTGTCGGCCTTCGGCGAAGCCGTGGCGGAGCTAGTTCGCGACATCCGACAGGCTCTCCACGATCGTCACGGCATGCTCAAGGGTGTCGGCGGGGATCGTCGCTTTGATCTGGGATCGCTGATACGCCGTCAAATCGTCGACGCCGATGCTGGTCTCTTGGTAGACATCCGAGAGAGAAATCGGTCCCAGGTCTTGATGAACGCCCCGGAAAATTGCGACGCGGCCATCCTGAGCGCCCACATAATACTGACTCTGGGTCCACTGGTAGGCGAAGAAGATCAGTGCGACGAGAGCGAGGATGACGAGACCGAGGCCCACCAGCCAGGTGATCTTTCGGCGCTTCTGGCGACGCCGATCTTCGAGGATGAGCTCGTCCAGGTAGTCGTCGGATTCGGGTTCGAAGTGGCTCGGATCGGGTTGGGTCGCCTTCAGCGGGTGCAGCAGCAAGGTCGGCAGGCGCAGCGGCCGTCTGGTCGAGTCTGTTTCGAACGAGAGCGGGGCGGCTGCGGAACCGACCACCGCGGGGGGCATGTGATACGACTCGCCCGATTCGTCGATATTGACGATGACGACGGTGACGTTGTCGGGGGCGCCCTGATCGAGGCTCTCTTTGACCAGGCGCATCGTCGCATCCCGGGCATCCGGAATGGTCTGCAGAACGCTGGCGATCTTCTCCTCAGAGACATAGCTGCTCAGCCCGTCGGAGCAGATCAGCCAACGGTCACCCGGCTGGGTCTCCATGACGGTGGAGTCGATCTCCGGGGTCGCGTCGACATCGCCCAGCACACGCATGAGCACCGAGCGACGCGGGTGAACCGCGGCCTCCTCTTGCGTAATCCGACCGCTGTCGACGAGCCGCTGCACGAAGGTGTGGTCGTTGGTGATCTGTGAGAGCGCGCCGTCGCGTAGGAGGTAGATCCGGGAGTCGCCGATGTGTGCGATCGCTACATGGTCGCCGACCCGCAGAAGTCCGCTGACCGTCGTGCCCATTCCGGTGAGCTCGGAATGCTCGAAGACCGTCTCTGCGAGCAGGGAGTTGGCGGCGACGAGAGCCTGCTGCAGGGCGAATTCCGCGTCGTTCGGCGAGGTGTAGAGCTTGTCGGTCTCGGCGACACGCTTGATCGCTATCGCGGATGCGACATCGCCGCCCGCGTGACCGCCCATGCCGTCGGCGACGACGAACAGATACTTTCCGGCGTATCCGCTGTCTTGGTTATTGGCGCGAATTTTTCCGACATGGGAAACGGCCGCGCTCTTGCCTGTGCTGGCCATTCACCTACCGCCGCAGTTCGAAACTGGTCGTGCCGATGGTGACCGGCGTGTTCAGTGGAATCGGAGTGGGCACGGTGACGCGCGCGCCATCGAGGAACGTGCCGTTCGTGGAGTCGAGGTCTTGCACCATCCAGGCGTCGTTCCAGAGCATGAGGCGAGCATGGTGCGTCGATGTGTAGTCGTCACGGATGACGAGGCCCGACTCCGACGATCGACCGATCGACAGCTGGTCGGCGGGCAGTTCGATTTCGAGACCCTCTTTCGGGCCGCTCGTGATGACAAGACGGCGGGCGGGGGTGGTCTGACCCGACTTCGCGGCGCTCTTCGCCGGGGAGATGACTTCGGTGAAGTCGTCAGGCGACGAGGCGGGCAACGTGGGAGCGGCCGGGGCGCGGGCGGCCGTCGAGCGCAGTCCGACAGGCGGTGTCGGAGCGAGAGACGGGGGAGTCGCCGGGGCGGCCGCCGGGACTGGCGCTGCGGCGGCCGGTGCAGACGCCGACGGAAACGGGCTCGCCAGCGGGGCGTCGACTTTGCGAGCGCTCATCCGCTGACCGAAGAGATCGGAGCGCAACGCGTAGATCACAGCGAAGACGAAGCTCCACATGAGAGCGAGAAAGCCCAGGCGCAGGATCAGCAGGGTGAGTTCGCTCATTCAGCGGGCTCGATTCGGGTTGGAGCCGGGATCCGACGCCGCCTGAGCGAGCACGCGGAAGACGATGCGAGTGCGACCAATGTCGATCACCGAGTCAGGAGCCAGCGGGGCCCGCGTTACGCGTTCGCCGTTGAGCTTTGAGCCGTTCGTCGAACCGAGGTCCTTGACCTCGGCGCGCTTGCCGTCCCAGAGCACCTCGACGTGCTTGCGGGAGATGCTCGAGTCATCCACGGTGACGTCGGCGTCGGTTCCGCGGCCGATCACGGTGCGCGAGCGGGTGATCGGATGCCGTGTGCTGCCGATATCGAGCACCGGGTTCCAGGAGACCTCGCCCTTCAGGTTCGCCGAGTCGATCTCGACAATGCCCTGGCTGAGCGATGGATCCTCCGCGAGCGAGATGCTGATGCCGCCGGCAAAGGAGTAGTGCTGAGCGGTCGCGTGGCGCTGCACGAGTTGCGTGAACTCGTCGATGAGCGCGGGACCGAGGTTCGTCATCCGCTCATAATCACCGGGAGAAAGTCGCACCGTGAACTGGTTCGGAACGAGGATGCGATCGCGGGCGACGAGAGCGGCCCGCGTGTCGAGTTCGCGGCGCAGGGCGCTCGAGATCTCGATCGGCTGGAGTCCACTCTTAAAGGTCTTGGCGAAGGCCCCGTTGACCGCTCGCTCAAGACCTCGCTCGAAGTTGTCCAGAAGACCCAAGAAACCCCCGAATAGGCTGGTGTGACTTACACGATGTTAGCGGGACTCGGCGCCATGGACTTGCGACACCGGGGTTTGGGGGCGCAAGAGTGACGCCTCGGGACGAGAGTGACCGCGCGCACGGACCCTCTCGTCCCGAACGGGCACTCTCGTGGCGGGTGCGCGGGGAGTTCTGAGCGCGCCGACCAGCGGCATCCGCTGTGATAATCTCGCTGAGTTGGCGCGAGTGGCGAAATTGGCAGACGCGCACGGTTCAGGTCCGTGTGCCCGTGAGGGCATGGGGGTTCAAGTCCCCCCTCGCGCACCAACTCCCGCACGACGCTCTCCTGACGGAGGGCGTTTTGTGCGTTGGGGGTGCGGCTCGGTTGTGGCCGAGCATTCCCGCCCCGGTTACCATCGCGAATCTCCAGCACCGGCGGCACTGAACCGCCCGTGCTACGTTCAGCGAATGACGCGAATCGCGGCAGTCGCACCGGTGCTTCCGCCGCACGTGTACCGCCAAGCGGAGATCACTACCGAACTCGCCCCGATGCTCGCTCCAGAGCCGAGGCAACGTGCCCTCCTCGATCGCATGCATTCCGGTAGCGGCATCCAGACCCGTCACACGGTGCTGCCGATCGATCGTTACCGGCAACTGGGAACGTTCCGGCAGAGCAACGACCTTTTCATCGAACACGCCACCGACCTGCTTGAAATCGCACTCCGTCGCGCGCTCGACGACGCTGGCGTGAACGCTGTCGACGTCGATTTCATGCTGTTCACGTCGGTGACAGGAATCGCGGCGCCCTCCGTCGATGGCCTGCTCATTTCCCGTGTGGGCATGCGGCCCAACGTCAAGCGACTGCCGTCGTTCGGGCTCGGATGCGTCGCTGGAGCGGCGGGGCTCGCTCGAGTGCACGACTACTTGGTCGGTCATCCCACAGAGGTCGGGGTGCTGCTGTCGGTGGAACTGTGCTCACTCACTCTGCAACGCGACGACGCGAGCGTCGCCAACTATGTGGCGACCGGGCTGTTCGGCGACGGGGCCGCGGCGGTAGTGCTTGTGGGGGATGACCATCCCGCACCCGGACCCACGATCGTGGCAACACGCAGTGACTTCTACCCAGACACCACCGGAGTCCTCGCCTTCGTCGCCGGACAGACCGGTTTTGAGATCGTGCTGACCGCCGAGGTATCGGCGGTCATCGAGCGGCACTTCACGGCGAACGTCGACGCCTTTCTCGGCGCCCACGGACTCACTGTTGCCGACGTAAATGCGTGGATCGCGCATCCCGGCGGGCCGCGAGTGCTCCAAGCGTTCGAGGCATCGCTGGCGCTCGCGCCCGGGACACTGTCTCCGAGTTGGGATTCGCTGTCGAGGGTGGGCAACCTCTCGTCGTCGTCGGTGTTGCACATTCTCGCCGACGGGTTTCAGCAACCGCGCGACACGGTCGGCTTGCTGTTTGCCCTAGGTCCCGGAATTAGCGCCGAATTCGTGCTCTTGGCATGGCGGGACTGAGTCGACGATGCGAACAGCAATTCTGAGCAGCGCGTGATTCTCTATTTTGCTCTGATCGTGGCCACCGGCATTGAACGCGTGGTCGAACTTGTGATCTCCCAGCGCCACGCAGCGTGGGCCTTTGCTCGCGGCGCCGTGGAATACGGCGCCGGTCACTTTCCCGCCATGGTGGTACTTCACACGGGCCTACTCGTGTCGTGCGTCGTCGAGGTAGCGGTGTTCGATCGTCCGTTCATTGCCGCCCTGGGCTGGCCGATGATCGCGATCGCGATCGCCATGCAGGTCGGTCGCTACTGGGTGATCTGGGCATTGGGAAAGCAGTGGAACACGCGCGTTATCGTGGTGCCGGGGATGCCCCGCGTGCGTCGAGGGCCGTACCGCTTCGGGTGGCTGCCGCATCCGAACTACCTGATCGTCGCGATCGAGGGAATCGCCCTCCCGCTCGTGCACACCGCGTGGGTGACCGCCCTGGCCTTCACCGTGCTCAATGCCATCCTGCTTCTCGGCTTCCGCATCCCCACCGAGAACCGGGCGCTCGCCGAGTTGCGCTCATGACCTACGACGTCGACGTCATCGTAGCGGGCGCTGGACCGGTGGGACTCGCGGCCGCGATCGAAGCGCGGATGCGCGGCTTCTCCGTGGCGATCGTCGAACCCCGACGCGGCGCGATCGACAAGGCTTGTGGAGAAGGACTCATGCCTGGCGCAGTGACCGCGCTGGCACGGCTGGGGGTCGAGCCGGCGGGACACACAGTGACGGGCATCCGGTACGTGTCGGGCAATCGGGAAGCCGTGCACGAGTTTCGTCACGGCGCCGGCAGGGGAGTGCGTCGGACGGTGCTGCAGACCGCGCTCTTCGAACGCGCGCGTGAACTCGACATCGGAATGGTCGCAGGCAGGGTCGACGCCATCTGGCAAGACGACGCCGGCGTGACCGCTGGGGGCATCCGCGCCAGTTGGCTGCTCGCGTGCGATGGGTTGCACTCACCGATAGCCCGACAGCTGGCGCTCACGCGACCTACGACTCCGGCGTCGCGGTGGCCCTCCGGCTCACGTGCACATCGCCGGTACGGGTTGCGGCGGCATTTTGTGACGGAGCCGTGGAGCACCTTAGTCGATGTGCACTGGACGGAGCATGCCGAGATCTATGTCACGCCGGTCGATGATCGACTCGTCGGCGTGGCCGTGCTCGGCCCCCAGCACACCGCCTTCTCCAGCGCGTTAGCGAGTGTGCCAGAGCTCCGCGAGCGACTGCACGGTGCGGAGTTCGGGAGCCAGCAGCGCGGAGCAGGTCCGCTGCGACAGTCGACCGTGGCGCGCACGCTCGGGAGGGTGTTGCTGGTGGGCGACGCGAGTGGATACGTCGATGCGATCACGGGTGAAGGCATCCGAGTCGGCCTGGCCCAAGCGAGAGCTGCTGTCGACGCGATCGCTGCGGGCGACCCGGCCGTCTACGAGCGCACCTGGCGAATCGTGACTCGAGACATGCGGATGCTCACCCTCGGCCTCGTTGCGTGGGCCATGTCGCCAGCGCGCGGCATGATCGTGCCGAGTGCAGAGCGACTGCCGCCACTATTCGGAGCGGTGGTTGAGCGCCTCGCTCGATGATGCAGAGCGAGAGATCAGGCGGCGTCGTCGATTTCGGTGAAGAGAAGCGCTTCGAGCTCTTCGGCGGTGCTGACGACGGCAATCGCCCCCTCGTGTTCGGCCTCGCTTCCGTAGCCCCAGGTGACGACGATCGCGGGCACGCCGTGCACCGCCGCCCCGTGAACATCGTGCTCGCGGTCGCCGATGATGACCGTGCGGGAAAGGTCGGCGCCGATTGCGGTGAGCCGCTTGAGGGCCTCTTCTACGACATCCTTCTTCGCACTTCGCACCTCGTCTTCGGATGCACCCGTGATCACGTCGAAGTACCGCAGCAGTCCCTCGTGCTCAAGCATCGCGATGGCGGGCTTCTCGGGCTTGCTGGTCGCGAGCGACAGCGGGATGCCGCGGCGCTGGATCTCCCGCAACACGTTCTCGACACCGGGATATACCGAACTGTCGAGCACGCCGACGTCGAAATAGTGCGCACGGTAGATCTCGAGTGCACGCGCTGACTGCTCGGGCGTCATCTTGGCAAAGTCGCGGAATGAATCGAGAATGGGTGGCCCCACGTAGCGCACAAGCTCTTCGTGCGGCGGAACCGGCATGCCCATCTGCTCGAACATGTGGGCGAGCGTCGACGTAATGCCGGGCGCGGAGTCCGCGATCGTGCCATCGAGGTCGAACAGGATGGCAGTGAATGGATACGTCATCGCCCCCAGAATACGGCCCCACCTCCCGCGAGTGAGCAGTTTCGGCTCGTATAACGGACGAATAAGAGCAGAAAGTGCTCACCCGCGGGTTAGAAGAGGCGGGCGTGCGGGTCGTCCAGTCCGCGCATCTCGTCGTAGTCGAGGGTGACGCAGCGGATGCCCCGGTCGGCAGCCAGCATCCGTGCTTGCGGTTTGATCTCTTGCGCTGCAAACACGCCGGTCACGGGAGCCAAGTGCGGGTCGCGGTTCATCAACTCGAGGTAGCGAGACAACTGCTCGACACCATCGATGTCGCCGCGACGCTTTAGCTCCACCGCAACGCTCGCGCCGCGTCCATCGGTCGCGAGAATGTCGACGGGGCCAATCGCCGTCATGTATTCGCGGCGCACGAGACGATATCCCTCGCCGAGCAGTTCGATGTGCTCGGCGAGGAGTTTCTGCAAATGAGCCTCGACCCCGTCTTTCTGCAGCCCCGGGTCGTGCCCGAGATCGTGCGCCGAATCGTGCAGCACCTCGTGGATCGACACGATGAGGGTGTCGGGGGATCTCGTGGCCGATACCTTCCATACCTCGATGACTCCGGCATCCCGTTGCTCGATTGCCGGATCCACCCGTTGCAGCGTGCACGGCGGGCTCATCCAGTTGAGTGGCTTGTAGGACAGCGCATCGGAGTGCACGAGCACGCTGCCGTCTGCCTTGAGCATGAGTAGTCGTGTCGCGAGCGGGAGGTGTGCGCTCAGTCGACCCGCGTAGTCGACGGAGCAACGGGCAATGACAAGGCGCACCCGTCGAGCGTACCCGCGCCGCCTGGCGATCGGGGGTCTGGTCGGCGCCGGGGCGCCTCCTAAGGTGCGCGAGGTGGCCGAGCCGCGGGCGCGACGAGGCCGGCGAGAAGGATGAGCACGAGCACGACGATGAGGGCATTGAGCAGTCCAACGTATTCGCCGAGGAACCCGAGCGCGGGCGGCCCGACCAGGAATGCCGCGTAGCCGATCGTGGCCACGACGCTCACGCCGGCCGCCGCGGTCTTCGGGTCGTCGGCCGCCGCCGACATTCCGACGGGGAAGCCGAGAGCCGATCCGAGCCCCCACAACACGATGCCCACTGTGGTGAGAATCGGGTCGGGCACGGCAATGACAATGCCGAGCCCGAGGACGGCGAGAAGAGCAGAGCCCCGCAACACAGGCACGCGCCCGAACCGGTCGAGGATGGGCACTCCGACGATGCGGCCGACGGTCATCGCCGCAGTGAACACGCCGAACAGCAGTGCGCCCGTCGCCTGATCGAAGCCGCGGTCGTCGACCATCGCGAGCGCAAGCCAGTCATTTGCCGTGCCCTCGGCGAAGGCGGCGCCCAGCACGATGAGGCCGATGAGCAGGATGCGCCCATTTCCCCAAATGGAGAGGCGATCGAGCGCGGTGTGCCGCACGGGTGCGGACGGTGTCGCAGCGGCGTCTGCGTCGGGCGCGACATCCTCGAACGGCACGTCTGCGGAAGGAACCGTTTCGAAAAAGCGCACCGCGGTGATCGCACCGACGATCACGAACAGACCGACGATGATGAGGTGCGTGTGCACCGCCACGCTGAGCGCAACAAGGAGTGCGCCGAGGCCCGCGCCAAGCACCGTGCCGAAGCTCCAGAAAGCGTGGAATAGCGGCATGATCGTGCGCTTGATCGTCCGCTCGACTCCCGCCCCCTCCACGTTCATCGCCACGTCGCACATGCCCTGTCCCGCTCCGAACAGCGCAAGCCCGACGAAAACAGCGAAGTAGTTGGGCCAGACAGACGAGGCAACCCCGGCAATGGTGAGCCCGAGGGTCACGGCGCCGAGGGATCCGACGATCGTTCGCCGAGCACCCAGCCAACTGAGCACGTGGCTCGACGCCAGCAGCCCGACTATCGAACCGGCGGCGAGGCCGAAGATCAAAACGCCAAGCTCGCCCGTGGTCACGTCGAGGTGATCACGGATGGCGGGCACGCGAGAGACCCACGTCGCCATCGCCAGTCCACTGAGCCCGAACACGACGAACACCGCGTTTCGCCAGGCGCGATGGCGCACCGGCCGCGAGTGAAGGGTGGGTTCTGGGGCGCGCGTCACTGGTCTCCGTGCCTTGCATCAGTCTGATCTCGAATCGATTCGATCGAATCGATACGAGTAAGCTATCAACCCATGAACGGAGAGGCAACGCAACCGCGCCCCAACCTCGCGGCTGTTGCCGCGCTGGCCGGTGTCTCGCCCTCGACCGCTTCGCTTGCCTTCAGCGGCGCTGGACCCGTATCCGAAGCCACGAAGGCGCGCGTGTTGAAGGCGGCGGCCGAATTGAACTACGCCGGTCCTGATCCGCTCGCCCAGTCGTTACGCCGCGGACGCTCGGGAATCATCGGCGTGATTCTCGAGGATCGACTGCGTGACGCCTTCCGCGACCCAGTGACCGTGCAGATGCTCGATGGCGTTGCCGACGAGCTCGGGGCGGCCGGCTTCGGACTCCTCTTGCTCACCGAGACCGGACCGGCAGCGACCAACATCGCCGTCGCTCCGATGGACGGGGTCGTGCTTTTCGGCTGCAGTTCTCGCCTGGACAGCACGGTCGTGACAATGCGACAGCGCGGCCTGCCCATCGTTGCGATCGAGGCCGATCCGATGCCCGATGTACTCGCCATCGACCTGGATAACCGGGCGGCAACCGCACGGGGTGCGCGGCACCTTCGCGACCTCGGTCACGAGCGTGTCGCGGTCGTGACCCTGCCCATCGACGCCCAGCACAGCGTGGGGTGGCTCACTCCCGACCGGGAATCCGCATCGTCGGCACACACCGCCTCCCAGCGCTTACGTGGGTTGCGCGATATTTATCCCGACGCCGAGGCTTTTTCTGCTGGGGGAAGCCTCATCGAAGAGGGTGAACTCGCCGGGCTCGCGTTGCTCAATCGCGCCGAGCGTCCGACAGCGATCATCGCGCAGAGTGATCTGCTCGCCGTTGGGGTATTCCGAGCCGCCCAGCACCTCAATATCTCCGTGCCCGAAGAACTGAGCATTCTCGGATTCGACGGCGCCCGCATCGACGGTCTCGCCCCGCACACCCTCACTACCATCGTGCAGGACGCGCTCGCCAAAGGACACGCAGCCGGCCGAGCCGTCATCGCCCTCGCCCGGGGCGAGGTCGCCGAGCCCGCCACGTTCACGAGCGAGCTACGGATCGGCACGACGACCGGGCCCGTGGAGGACCCCTTGCGGAGGCAACGTCGAGAAACCTAACGCGCGCACGGCGCGGGCGATGACTACAGTAGGCGAGTGATCACTAGCGCTGCACAGCGCCAACCACGCCGCGGACTCCGGCTGCACCCCGCACAAGCGGTCGCGACCGGTTTCACGATCGCGACTGTAGTCGGCACGTTGCTCTTGTTGCTCCCGTTCGCGAAGACCGACCCGGGCTCGGCTACGTTCATGGAGGCGTTCTTCACGGCGGTCTCTGCGGTGTGCGTGACGGGTCATACGGTCGTCGACACCGCTTCGTACTGGACGCCGTTCGGCCATGTCGTGATTCTCGCTCTCGTGCAAGTGGGGGGCCTCGGAATCATGGTGTTCGCCTCCGTGATCGGACTTGCGCTCGCCCGGCGGTTGTCGTTGCGCTCGCGCATGACGGCGGCCAGCGAGGCGAAGAGCGTGGGCGTGGGTGACGTGAAGGTTTTGCTGGTGGGGATCGTCAAGATTTCCGCGACAATCGAAGCTTCAGTTGCAATCCTGTTGGCCTTACGGTGGTGGCTCGGGCATGACTACGACCTCCCGTACGCGCTGTGGCTCGGAGTGTTTCACGCCGTGTCGTCGTTCAACAACGCGGGGTTCGCCGTATTTTCGGGCAACTTGACCGCTTTCGCTACCGACCCACTGATCTGCATTCCAATCGCGGTCGCGATTATTCTCGGTGGGCTCGGATTCCCGGTTCTCATGCAATTGCGCCGCGAGCTTCGCGTTCCACTGCATTGGAGCATGAACACCAAGCTCGTGCTGTGGGCGACGAGCATCCTGCTCATTGTCAGCACGCTCTTCATCGCGATCATCGAGTGGAACAACCCGAAAACGCTCGGCTCGCTCGACGTTGGCGGGCGAATCCTTGCGGCGTTCTTCCAAGCAGTGCAGACGCGCACCGCTGGCTTCAACAGTGTGGATATCGGCGCCCTCGACCCGGCGACGCTGTTCGGGATGGACATCTTCATGTTCATCGGCGGCGGCCCGGCGAGCACCGCCGGCGGAATCAAGGTGACCACGTTCGCCGTGCTTTTCTTCATCATGTACACCGAACTGCGGGGCGAGGGTGCGGTCAACATCTTCGGCAAGCGACTCTCTCGCGCCGTGCATCGTCAGGCCATCACGGTGGTACTTCTTGCCGTCGCGGTCGTCGTGGGGTCTACCGTGCTCCTCATGCTCATCACCGACTTCTCACTCGACGTGCTCCTGTTCGAGGTGATCTCCGCATTCTCGACTGTTGGCCTCTCGACCGGCATCACGGGGAATCTGCCCGTCGCCGGCCAGCTGGTGCTCATCGCGTTGATGTTCATCGGCCGACTGGGTCCAGTGACCCTAGCGACGGCCATCGCGTTGCGTGAACGCAGGATTCTGTACGAATATCCACAAGAGAGGCCCGGAATTGGCTAGACCATCGTTATCCCTGCGCAGCCAGCGCATTGCCGAAGCCGATTCTGTGGCGGTGATCGGCCTCGGTCGCTTCGGCACAGCGCTCGCAGAAGAGCTTATGAATTCGGGCACCGAAGTGCTCGGGATCGACTCGCGCGAGGAGGTCGTACAGTCGCTCAACGGCGTGCTCACTCAAGTGGTGCGGGCCGACTCGACCAAGGAGGAAGCGCTGCGACAGCTCGCTGTTCACGAGTTCGATCGGGTGGTTGTGGCCATCGGCAACGACGTTCAAGCGAGCATCCTCACCACCAGCCTGCTGCTCCGGTTCAAGATCCCGGTCATCTGGGCGAAGGCGGTGAGCGACCCGCACGGGCAGATCCTCGAGCAACTCGGCGTCGAGCACGTGATCTATCCCGAAAAGGACATGGGCCGCCGCGTCGCCCACCTCGTGCGCGGTGCCGCTCTCGACTACATCGAGGTCGACAACGATTTCGCGCTCGTCAAGACGAGTCCGGCGCGAGCGATCGTCGGAAAGCGGCTCGGCGATACCGAATTGAGGGCGCGGTTCGGCGTGACCATTGCGGCGTATAAGCAACCGGGCACCGCCTGGCGTAACGCCGACGCAGACACGATTCTCGAAGCGGGCGACACCATTCTGGTAGCTGGCCCGACCCAGAAAGCGGAGGAGTTCGGGCAATTGCTGTAGGGGCAGTAGCGCGTTGTGCACTGCCTCGGTTTTCGTCGCGGGTTCGAACTACAGTTGGCTTTCATGACGTCTGACGCCCCTCTCGTTTCCGGTATCGAGATGGAAGCGCTCGACCCCGCCGTGCGCCCGCAAGACGACCTCTATCGCCACGTCAACGCACGCTGGATCGCCGCGACAGACATCCCGGCCGACAAAGCCAGATATGGCTCGTTCTACCTGCTCGCCGAGGAGGCAGAGGCCGCTGTTCGCGACATTATCGTGGAAGCGCAATCGGCCGAAGCGGGCACAGAAGAGCGAAAGTTCGGCGACTTGTATTCAAGCTTCATGGATGAGGAGCGCATCCAGCGCCTTGGTGCAACACCTATCCGCTCTGAACTGGACAACGCTGCCGCGGTGTCGTCTGTGGCTGAGTTGGTCACCGTGCTGGGCCGTGCTGAGCGCTTCGGCACCTCGGGATTCGTGCGCCTGTTCGTTGACAACGACCCGGGCAACCCCGAGCGATACCTCGTCTTTCTCGAGCAGGGCGGCATCGGACTCCCCGACGAGTCCTACTACCGCGACGACAAGTTCGCGCCGATCCGTGAGAAATACCTCGCGTTTGTGGAAACCATGTTCTCGCTCGCAGGGGTCTCAAATCCAGCGCATGCTGCAGTTGCTGTGGTCGCGCTCGAAACCGACATCGCCGCTGCCCACTGGGACAACGTGCGATCCCGGGACAGCCAGGCGACGTACAACCCGATGGCCTGGTCGGAGGTGGTCGCTCTCGCAGGAGCGGCATCGAACGACGTGCAAACCTGGGCGAGTGCCGTTGAGGTACCCAAAGGTGCCTTCGACGAACTCGTCGTGCGACAGCCCAGCTTTGTGGCTGGCCTCGGCGCGTTGCTCAATCAGGACCGACTCGAGCAGTGGCGGCACTGGCTGCAGTGGCAAATCGTCCGTTCGAGCGCGGCGTATCTGAGCGACGAGTTCGTCGCGGCAAATTTCGACTTTTACGGTCGCACGCTCACGGGAACCCCCGAACTGCGGGCGCGGTGGAAGCGGGGCGTCTCGCTCGTCGAGGGGGGCATGGGTGAGGCAGTTGGGCGCAGCTATGTCGACCGACACTTTGCCGCTGACGCCAAGGAGGCGATGGACGGCCTCGTTCACCATCTGATCGAGGCCTACCGGGCGAGCATCCGCTCTCTGGAGTGGATGGGTAGCGGGACGCGTGAGCGCGCTCTCGCCAAACTCGACAAATTCACGCCGAAAATCGGATACCCCGCGAAATGGCGTGACTATTCTTCGCTCGAGATAGACCCCACCGACCTCATCGGCAATGTGCGTGCGTCAAGCGTTTTCGAGTTCAACCGGGAACTCGGCAAGATCGGGCAGCCGCTCGATCGCGACGAGTGGTTCATGACGCCACAGACCATCAACGCGTATTACAACCCCGGCTTCAACGAGATCGTGTTTCCTGCGGCGATCCTGCAACCGCCGTTCTTTGACGCGAATCGGGATGCCGCGGCCAACTACGGCGCGATCGGCGCGGTGATCGGTCACGAGATCGGTCACGGCTTCGATGACCAGGGGTCGAAATATGACGGGGATGGCCGGCTCACTGACTGGTGGACCGCCGATGACCGGGCCGCCTTCGAAGCGCGCACCGCGACCCTCATCGAGCAGTTCAACGCGCTCTCGCCCGCCCAGGTGCCTGAGCACTTCGTGAACGGCGCTCTCACCATCGGCGAGAACATCGGCGATCTCGGCGGACTATCGATCGCGTGGAAGGCCTACCTGCTGTCGCTCGGCGGTGAGGAGCCGCCCGTGATCGACGGCCTGTCTGGTGCCGAGCGCTTCTTCCTTTCTTGGGCGGCGGCGTGGCAGCTCAAGGCGCGCGACGAGGAGGTCATCCGGCTACTCGCGATCGACCCTCATTCGCCGAACGAGTTCCGGTGCAACCAGATCGTGCGCAACATCGATGACTTCTACGATGCGTTCGGCCTTACCGAGTCCGACGCGCTGTGGCTCCCCCCTGACGAGCGGGTGACTATCTGGTGAGCGACAGCCACACCGACACCAGGCGCGAGCGCACCAGGCACCGCTCGGCAAGGCATTCCGGGCCCGGTCGCGCTGAGAATTTCGGCGGCGGGTTCGACGCGCTCGGTCGCATCGCCTACGAGGGTGCCCGGGTTTCTGCGAGCATCATCGATGTTCAGTCGAAACGCACTCTGGTGGGCATCGACGATCGCATCGTGCTTCCGACGGCGAGTATCGGAAAGATCTTGTTGCTCATCGAAGTGTCGGCGCGCATCACTACGCGCGACGAGTCGGCGTTCGGGTTGCTCGACCGCACGCCTCGGGATGCGGTCGGCGGTTCGGGCATCTGGCGTCACCTGCAAGCGCCGACGCTTCCCGTCGCCGACATCGCCGCGATCGTGGGAGCCACGAGCGACAACGTCGCCACGAACGTCCTGCTCCGTCACATTGGCCTGGATGCCGTGCGCGCCCGCACGGAGACCCTCGGCCTGGCACGAACAGCACTTATCGACCTCGTCCGCGACTCCCGCGGTCCCGACGACGCCCCGCAACTTTCGGTCGGCTCGACCGCCGAGTTGAGCTGGCTGTTCGGTGCGCTCGCTCGCAACGAGGTCGTCGACCCGCTCACGAGCCAGCGAGTGCTCAGTTGGCTGTCGCTCAACGCCGACCTCTCGATGGTCGCCGGGGCGTTCGGGCTCGAGCCGCTCGCGCATCGTGGTGCCGACCACGGTCTCGTGCTGGTCAACAAGACAGGAACAGACGCGGGCGTGCGGGCCGAAGCTGGCACGCTTTCTGGGCCAGCGGCATCCGTCGCCTATTCGGTGTCGATCCAGTTCAATGACGACAGCATCCAGTCCCGCTTGCGTGTACTGGAGGCGATGCGTCGGGTCGGGTCGGACATCATGGAGTACGTGCACTGAGCGCGTAGTCGCGAATGGTGGCCCAGCGCACGCGAGGGAACCGGGCGGCGGTGAATCAGGCTGAGGCTGTGCGTTCTTCGGCGACGCCGACGTCTGTCGCTGGCGCTTCCGGAACTATCCCGTACAGCGCTTCTACGCCCGCAGTGAAGGTCTGGGACTCACCCTGTTTCGCGAGTTCGCGAGCTCGAACCGATGGCGTGTGCAGCAGAACACCCACCAAGTGGCGCATGGCCGATTCGGTCGCCTCGCTGAGGTCGCCGCGGCCGCGGGCACGCTCGATCTCGGCGTCGAGCAGGCCGTTGATGTGCGCTCGGAGTGCAACGACCGCGGGGGCGACCGATTGATCGGCCACGAAAGTCGCCGCGGCGTCGCCCACAATCGTGCGCGCTTCGTCGTGGGCAGACAGTTCTTCGAGGGGAGCGTGCAGGCTGATTGTTTCGAGGTCGAGAAGCTGCACACTGGAAAAGCCTGCGATCTCGGGGGCCACGTTGCGGGGCAACCCGAGGTCGATGACGAGCCTGCTGCCTTCGTCGATGATGTCCTGAGCACCGATGGCGAGATTCGACGTGCAGGTGATCACGACACCCGCCGCGAGGATCGCGTCGCGCAGGGAAGTCTGCAGGTCGAGGCTGTGGCGTGCCGCGAACGGCGCACCGCGACCTGACGGCGAGAACACGCGGATGTCGTGCACGCCGCGATCACGGAGCGCCACCACGGTCGTTGCCGCATACTGGCCGGTTCCCACGATGAGCACGGACGTCGCCGACCAGTCGACGATGCGGCTCGCCGCAAGGTCGAGGGCAAGGCGCACGAGGCTACGGCCGGCACCTCCGATGGCTGTCTGATTCTTGACGCCTCGGCTGGTGTGGGCGGCACGTTGGAACAGGCGCTCGAGGCCGCGCGAGGTGGTTCCGTCGACCCGAGCGCGTTCGAGCGCGCGTCGCACCTGACCCGAAATCTCGTCTTCCCCGATGACGACAGACTCGAGGCCGCTCGAGACGGCGAAGAGGTGCTTGGCGACATTACTGCCGGTGTGCACGTGCACCACCTCGCGAAGATCGGCCGGGTCAATTCCGCTCGCGGAGCTCATTGCCGACACGGTCGCGTCGATAGCGACCTCGGTGCTCACCTCGTCGGGGTCTTCGATTTCAAGATAGGCCTCGAAGCGATTGCACGTCGCAAGCACGACGGCCCCGGTGACGAAGTCCTTGCTGGCTACGAGGGCCCCCGCCGCCGTAGGCGCGCCAAAGGACAGCTTCTCGAGGAGATCGAAGCTGGCGTTGCGATGATTCGCCGTCAGGCACAAGAACACGGGTGCCAGTTTACTTCTTTGCGCTCGCTTACTCTTGAACGCGTGCCATTGCCCAGCGACCACCCCCTGATCGACGGCCGCACGGCCGATTCCGCCCTCGTTCGCGCCTACCGCGGCGACCGGCCCGAGAAGACCCCGGTGTGGTTCATGCGGCAGGCGGGACGTTCGCTACCCGAGTACCGAGCGCTGCGCGTGGGCACGGCAATGCTCGATGCGTGCCTCACACCCGAATTAGCGAGCGAGATCACCCTGCAACCGGTGCGACGGCATCACGTCGATGCCGCGATCTTCTTCAGCGACATCGTCATCCCGGTGAAGCTCGCCGGCGTCGCGGTGGAGATCGTGCCGGGGCGTGGACCGGTGCTGGAGAGTCCGATCCGCACGGCCGCCGATGTCGCGGCCCTTCGTCCGCTCGAACCCGACGCGCTCGCCCCCATCACCGAGGCGGTTTCGCGCACGGTAGCCGAACTCGGATCGACGCCGCTCATCGGCTTCGCCGGTGCTCCGTTCACCCTTGCGTCGTATCTCGTCGAGGGTGGTCCGTCAAAAGATCAGCTCCGCGCCCGCACGCTTATGTACTCTGACCCGCACACCTGGGCGGCGTTGCTCAACTGGTGCGCCGATGTGACCGGCGAGTTCCTCCGCGCCCAGATCATGGCGGGCGCAAGCGCGGCACAGCTTTTCGACTCCTGGGTCGGTTCGCTGTCGGAGCAACAGTACGTGCGGCGGGTGGCCCCGCACTCGCGCCGCGCGATCGACGCGCTACGGGGTCTCGATGTGCCAAAGGTGCACTTCGGAGTCGGCAGCGGAGAGCTGCTCGCGTCGATGCGGGCGATCGGTGCCGACGTCATGGGCGTCGACTGGCGCGTCCCCCTCGATGAGGCGAACCGGCGCTTGGGGGGAACGGTGCCGCTGCAAGGCAACCTCGACCCCGCCCTTCTGGGTGCCCCGCCGAGCGTGCTCGAGAAGCACGTGGCCGATGTCATCGACCGCGGGCGAGCCGCTCCAGCGCACGTGCTCAACCTCGGTCACGGGGTGCCGCCCGAAACAGACCCCGACGTGCTCAGCCGTATCGTGCGTATCGCGCACGGCGAGGAGGACGCGTGACCGACGTCATTGTCGTCGGCGGAGGGGTTGCCGGACTGGTCGCCGCCAGGCGCCTAGCGCTCGCGAAACGCTCTGTGGCTATCGTCGAGGCGAGCGATCGCCTCGGGGGGAGCGTCGCCCGGCACATAGTCGGGGGCATTGCTCTCGATGCGGGCGCCGAGAGTTTCGCGACCCGCAAGGGCACCGTCGCGGCTCTCGCGACCGAGTTAGGACTGGGTGGCGAGATTGTGACGCCCGACCGCGAAGGCGGCTGGCTGTTCCCGGCGACTGGTGCACCGCATCCGCTTCCCGCCACCAGTCTGTTGGGCATTCCCGGCTCACCGCTCGCAGCTGACGTCATTTCTGTGATCGGAGCCGGGGCGGCCGCGCGGGCGATTCTCGATTCACTCCTGCCGGGAGTCGTGGGAGCCAACGCGCGCACCCTCGGTGAACTCGTACGTATTCGCATGGGGCGCGCCGTTGTTGATCAACTTGTCGGGCCGATCGCGCACGGCGTGCACTCCACCCACCCGGATGCGCTCGAGGTCGACCGCGTCGCGCCCGGTCTGCGCGCGGCGTTGCGTCGCGAGGGTTCGCTCAGTCGTGCGGTGCGCGATCTGCGCGCCGCTGGCCCAGCCGGCTCCGCGGTCGCGGGGATCCGTGGCGGAATGGCGCGACTGGTCGATGAGCTCGTCGCCGACATCGAACGCCTCGGCGTGGATGTGCGCCTGGGTGTGACGGCGGAATCGGTCGACCACACCAGCGTGCGGGTCGGCGACACCGAATTGCGAGGACAGGTCGTCGTCGCCGCGCCCGGGTTGGTGGGCGAGCGCGCCGACGGCCCGCTCATCACACTCGCAACTCTCGTGCTCGATGCACCGGGTCTCGCGAACGCGCCCCGCGGAACGGGCGTGCTGGTAGCCGCTGGTGCGACGAACGTGCGTGCGCGGGCGCTCACGCACTCGACCGCAAAGTGGCAGTGGCTAGCAGAACGCAGCGATGGCCGGGAGGTCGTTCGGCTGTCGTTCGATGACGAACCCGCCGACCTTAAGGCGACGTCGATTGCGGATGCGTCGACCCTGCTGGGCGTGGCGCTCACGGATTCGAACGTGGTTGATTTCGCCCGCGCTCAGTGGCGTCGGCCGGCTCCGCGCCGAGCCTCCGAGGGATATGCGCAAACGGGCATAGTCGAGGTCGGCGAAGCAGTCGCGGGCAGCGGGTTGGCCAACGTGATCGCCCACGCGGAGTCTACGATCGAGGATTATCTCCGCGACGACGACGCGTAACGGGGGCTACTCTGGGATTCGGGACGTTTCCGAAGTAGCAGTATTCGATCGGTGGAACGGAGTTCACATGCGAGGCAAGATTTTGTTTGTCGTCGGCGCTGGCGTCGGCTACGTGTTGGGGGCCAAAGCCGGCCGTGAGCGCTACGCACAGATCCGGTCGATGGCTGCAAAGCTGTGGGAGGATCCGCACGTCCAGAAGCGCGTCAACAATGCCGAGGAATTCGTGCGCGATCACGCCCCGGAAGTCGTCGGGTTCCTCGCCGACGGAGCGAAGACCGTTGCCGCCAAGGTCAGCGGGCGCTCGACCCGGGCTCGGAGCGCGAAGAAGACCACTTCGCGATCGTCGACCAAATCTCCGTCGTCGCCCAAGTCTTCCGCGAAGGCCTCTTCGGGTTCCGCGGAGTCGTCGGAGTAGCCGCCCATGGCTGAAGCGCGCCCATCGAAGAAGCGCAACGTCTTCCAGTTGGTCTCCGACCTCCCCACCACGGTCAAGGAGCTCGTGCAGGGAGAGATCGCGCTTCTCAAAGCCGAGATCATCGGCAAGCTCAAAGCGCTCGGTATCGGAGCAGCGATACTGGTCGGCGCAGCAGTCGTTCTGTTCGTCATGCTCGTGATGCTCTTCGTCAGCGTTGCATTCGCGCTGTCGCTCGTGATGCCGGGTTGGCTCGCGGCCATTGTTGTGGCCCTGTTCCTCCTCGTGGTCGCGGCGATCCTCGCCGTCATCGGGATTCGGATCATCAAAGCGCAGATGCCGCCCCTGCCGGAGGAATCGATCAACAGCATCAAGCGAGACCTGCATGCCATTAAGGGAATCGGAGGACCGAAACCATGAGCTTCGACGGGATGACCACCAAGGAGATCGCCGCGAAGGTCTCCTCGACGCGCACCGAACTGCGCGAGACCCTGGACGGAATCGAAAACGCGTTCAATGTGCCCAGACAACTCGGTCGGCTCGGCGCGTGGGCGCGCACGTCGTGGAATGACGATCCCGCGCCCTGGGTGGCGGGCTCTGCGGTCGCGGTGGGCGTCGTCGCCGTTGTGATCTGGGCGATCGTGACGAAACACGACTAACGACGTTTTCCCAGCCTCGACCCGCTTCGATTCGCGTGGAAACACGCGCCGGGGGAGGATAGTGGCATGAGTTTTACCGCGATTCCGGCACCGCACGACGCGGCCCTCGAAGACCTCGGTTACACGCTGTGGGCGGTGTTGCGTCGCAACCCTGATCGGCCGTCGGTTCCCGACCGCGAACTCGACGAGCGGATCGCCGTGATCGCCGACGCGGGAGTGACGATCCGTGGCTTTTACGATGTCTCGTCGATGCGCGCCGACGCCGATGTGATGATTTGGATGCACGGTTCCAAGCCCGAAACGCTCCAGTGGGCTCTGCGCGAATTGCGTCGCTCGCCCATCCTGGAACCGCTCCTGCCGACCTGGAACGTCATGGGCGTGCACCGCGACGCCGAGTTCACCCGCAATCACCTTCCGGCATTCATGCGCGGTTCGGAGCCGCGCGAATGGCTGACCGTCTACCCCTTCGTTCGCAGCTATGAGTGGTACCTCCTCCCCGACGACGAGCGCAAGGCCATGCTCGGCCAGCACGGCCGCAAGGGAAGTGAGTTTCCCCAGGTGCTCGCGAACACCGTGGCTTCGTTCGCACTCGGAGACTACGAGTGGATCCTTGCTCTCGAGGCGGCGGAACTTGTTGAGCTCGTCGACCTCATGAGGCACCTTCGTCAGACTGAGGCGCGTCGACACGTGCGTGAAGAGGTTCCGTTTTACACCGGCCGGCGCATCACGACGGCCGAACTCGCGGAGGTCCTGCTGTGACCGACACCCCACCCGTTGTTCGAGCGGCGACGCCGGCCGCGTCGAGCGGTCCCGCGCACGTGGAAGTCCCGGTCGCTTACGACGCCATCCTGCTCGCCAGTTTCGGCGGACCCGAGGGGCAAGACGACGTCATCCCGTTTCTTCGCAATGTGACCCGCGGCCGGGGAATTCCGGAAGAGCGGCTGGAAGAGGTCGCGCACCATTACCGTGCATTCGGCGGCGTGAGCCCGATCAACGACCAGAACCGTGAACTCAAGGCAGCGCTCGAAGCGGAACTCGCGAAGCGCGACATCGACCTGCCCGTGTTGTGGGGCAACCGCAACTGGGATCCCTATCTGGCTGACGCGCTTCGTGAGGCGAAGGACCGCGGTTTCCGCTCGCTTATCGCAATCGCGACGAGCGCCTACAGTTCGTATTCCAGCTGCCGACAGTATCGCGAGGACTTTGCTCGCGCTCTCGACGAGACCGGTCTCGAGGGGGAGATAGCGATCGACAAGGTGCGTCAGTTCTTCGATCACCCGGGCTTCGTGCAGCCCTTCGTTGACGGCGTGCGAGACGGGCTAGATCGCGTGCACGCGGCGGGAGTGGACCCGGCGCGCACGCACGTGCTGTTCTCAACCCACAGCATACCGTCGACGGATGCTGACAAGAGCGGTCCGAAGGAGCGCGGCTTCGGCGCGGGGGGCGCTTATGCGGCTCAACACCTCGCCGTCGCCGAGGTCGTGATGGCGGAGACGGGTGCAACGGATGAGGGCGTCGGCTGGGATCTTGTGTATCAGAGCCGTAGCGGACCGCCGTCGATGCCGTGGTTGGAACCCGATATCAGCGACGCACTGGAGGATCTCGCGAATCGCGGCGTGGGCGCGGTCGTTATCGTGCCCCTCGGCTTCGTGAGCGACCATATGGAAGTCAAGTGGGACCTCGACACCGAGGCGATGGCGACCGCCGAGAAGCTCGGTATTCTCGCTGTTCGCGTGCCGACGCCGGGGGTGCACGAGGCATACGTCGCTGGCCTGATCGATCTCGTGCTCGAACGGGTGAACGGAACCCCGGTGAGCGAACGTCCCGCGAAGACCAACCTCGGCCCGTGGTACGACGTGTGTCGTCCGGGTTGTTGCGAAAATGTGCGGCTCGGGTTCAAGCCCGTCGTGGCGGGGATCGCACCGTGAGCCTCATCCGCATCGGAACCCGAGGCAGCGCGCTCGCGTTGACCCAGACGCGCACGGTACAGTCTGCCCTCGAGGCGAAGACCGGAGCCAGCGTCGAACTCGTGGTGGTGAGCACCGAGGGTGACCGTTCCACAGCGTCGCTCGCAACGATCGGTGGCACGGGTGTGTTCGCGAGCGCGTTACGTGAAGCGCTCCTAGCGGGCGAATGCGACGCGATCGTGCATTCTCTGAAGGATCTGCCAACGGGTGAATACCCGGGATTGTCCCTCGCGGCCGTACTCACGAGAGCGGATGCCCGTGACGCCCTGTGCGCGCGCGACGCGATGACCCTCGCCACCCTCCCCGAAGCTGCGCGCGTGGGCACGGGCTCACCGCGGCGTCGTGCTCAACTGCTCGCTCGCCGCGCCGACCTCGAAGTCGTGGACGTGCGTGGCAACGTGGACACGCGACTGAATCGCGTGGGAGTCGACCTCGACGCTGTGGTGCTTTCAGCGGCGGGTCTCGGCCGCTTGGGCCGTCTCGACGCGGTGACCGAGTTTCTCGGCATCGACGGGTGGCCGACTGCGCCCGGGCAGGGCGCGTTGGCCATCGAGACGCGTGCGGGGGATGAGCGGCTGGTCAGCGGACTCAACCACGGCGCGTCGCGCATGATCGTCGAGGCGGAACGAACGGTGCTCGCGATTCTCGAAGCCGGGTGCTCCGCTCCGATCGCCGTGCACGGCTTCGTCGACGACGGTCTTCTCTTTCTGAGTGGTCGCGTCTACCGGCCGGATGGCACGGAGCGCGTCACGAGTTCTCACGCACTGTACATTGCTGATTCGCCGACTCCGGGGATCGATGTGGCTGAGCGTGTGGCGCGCGAACTGCTGGCGCTCGGCGCCGCGGAGCTCGCTCCTGTCGGCGGTGCCGAGTGACATCGCCCCGACCTCTCTCCGGGTGGCGCATACTCGTGCCGCGGGGGGGAAAGTGGGGCGATTCGGTCGCCGCTCGCGTGCGCGGTCTCGGCGGCATCCCGGTGATCGCTCCCGTCATCAACTTCGCGAGCGTTGACGACACCGCACCGCTTTCTCGAGCGTTCCAAAAGCTCGCGGCTCGCGAGTACGACTGGATTGTCGTTACCAGTGCAACGACAGTGGATGTTCTCGTGAGCCAGCGCGTCACGATCCCCGACTCGACACGAATCGCGGCTGTCGGCGAGACAACCGCCCTCGCCTTGACGCTCGCCGGGTACACGGTCGACTTCGTGCCGGAGTCTGACAACTCGGCTCGGGGACTGCTCAAGGAATGGCCGCGCGATCAGGCACGGGGTCGGGTTCTTGTGCCCCAATCGGATATTGCCGAGCCGACCCTCGTGGCCGGCCTCGCCGATCGCGGGCTCGACGCGGAGTTCGTCGCGGCGTACCGCACGGTGCCGGTTCCCGTCGCCGATTCGGTGCGCCGTGATGCCGCGAGCGGTCGCATCCAGGCCATTCTCATCACGTCGGGCAGCGTGGCCAGGCAGATCGCCGAGCAGCTCACGCCGATACCGGAGGCGACCGTCATCGTCTGCATCGGACCCCGCACCGCATTCGATGCACGCGCGGCCGGACTGACCGTGCACGCAATTGCAGAATTCCGCTCCGCCGACGCACTCGTCGACGCGCTCGCCGAGCACGCGGCAACGGAGGGAGACCGGTGAACGGCGACGTCGATCCGCTGCCATCAGGGCTCGCGCCGCGCATCCGTCCTCGACGACTGCGCGCGACACCGGCCATGCGTCGCCTCGTTGCCGAAACCCGGTTGCACCCCGCCAATTTCGTTCTCCCGATGTTCGTGTGTGAGGGCTTGGCCGAGCCGCGGCCGATCAGCGCCATGCCGGGCGTTGTCCAGCACTCGCTCGATTCACTGCGCCGCGCTGTGGCGGATGCCGCGGCGGCTGGAATCGGCGGCGTCATGCTCTTCGGTGTGCCGGAGCACAAAGACGCGCGGGGTTCGGGAGCAATCAGAGACGACGGCATCCTCAACGTCGCCACGCGAGCCGCCGCCGCTGAGATCGGCGACGCGATCGTCGTGCAGACCGACGTGTGCCTGGATGAATTCACCGACCACGGCCACTGCGGAGTGCTCGATGCCGCCGGTCGGGTCGACAATGATGAGACCCTTGCGATTTATCGTGCGATGGCCGTCGCGCACGCCGACGCAGGCTCTCGCGTGCTGGGTCTCAGCGGAATGATGGATGGACAGGTCGCGGCCGTCCGTGACGCGCTCGATGCCGCGGGCCACACCGACACAGCGGTGCTCGCGTACGCAGCCAAATACGCGTCGGCCTTCTATGGGCCGTTCCGCGAGGCCGTGCAGTCGTCTCTCGTCGGCGACCGCCGCAGTTATCAACTCGACGGCGGTAATCGCCGCGAGGGCAAGCGCGAGGCCGCGCTCGACATTTCCGAGGGCGCCGACATCGTCATGGTGAAACCGGCGATGAGCTATCTTGATGTGCTTTCCGACATCGCCCGGTCCAGTCCCGTGCCGGTGTGGGCCTACCAGATCAGCGGTGAGTACTCGATGATCGAAGCGGCGTCTGCACACGGCTGGATCGACCGGCGGGCAGCCATCCTCGAATCTCTCGTCAGCATCCGCCGCGCGGGCGCCGACGCCGTTCTGAGCTATTACGCCGTTGAGGCTGCAAGGATGCTGGAGTGACGACGACCAACGACAAGGCTTTCTCGCGAGCCCGCCTATCGATTCCCGGCGGCGTCAACTCGCCCGTTCGCGCCTACGGTTCCGTCGGCGGCACCCCGCGTTTTCTCGTCTCCGCGAACGGTGCATGGGTGACCGACGTCGAGGGCAGGGAGTTCGTCGACCTCGTGTGCTCGTGGGGTCCGGCGATACTCGGCCACGCCCATCCTGAGGTCGTCGCGGCGGTGCAGCAGGCTGCGTCGCGCGGTCTCTCGTTTGGCGCGTCCACTCCGGGCGAGACGGAACTCGCCGAACTCGTGCGCGATCGCGTGTCCGGGGGCGCGTCACACCATGCTCAGCCGATCGAACGCATCCGCTTGGTATCGACCGGCACCGAGGCGACGATGACAGCGATCCGTCTGGCCCGCGGGTTCACCGGTCGCGACTTGTTGGTGAAGTTCGCCGGTCATTACCACGGGCACTCCGACGCGCTTCTTGCCGACGCGGGCTCGGGGGTGGCGACCTTGGCGATGCCGGGTTCTGCTGGCGTGACGGCTGCCACCGCGGCGCAGACCATTGTTCTGCCATATAACAACCTCGACTCCGTGAGTGCGGCGTTCGCAGAGTTCGGCGATCGCATCGCAGCGGTCATCGTTGAAGCCGCCGCCGCCAACATGGGCGTCGTCGCCCCAGACCGCGGCTTCAACCGCGAACTATCGCGTATCACGTCGAGCCACGGGGCCTTGCTCATTGTCGACGAGGTGCTCACGGGATTCCGCGTCGGACCAGCGGGCTGGTGGGGTCTCGAGGCGACGTCAGTTGTTCCCGACGGTGCGGGGTGGGCGCCAGATCTTGTGACGTTCGGAAAGGTGATCGGCGGAGGGATGCCCCTCGCGGCTCTCGGCGGGCGAGCAGACGTCATGGAGTACCTCGCGCCGCTGGGGCCGGTGTACCAAGCCGGCACGTTGAGCGGCAATCCTGTTGCTGTCGCCGCCGGAATCACTACGCTTCGACTGGCGGATGCGGCGGTTTATGCGCACCTGGACTCGGTTTCCGATCAGATTTGCTCCGCTACCTCGGCAGCGCTCTCCGCCGAGGGGGTGGAACACGTGGTGCAACGTGCAGGCAACCTGTTCTCGTTCGTCTTCAGCGAACGTGCGCCGCGCGACTATGCGGACGTCAAGAGTCAGCAGGCATTCCGCTATGCGCCGTTCTTCCACGCCATGCTCGACGCGGGAGTCTCGCTGCCGCCGTCGGTGTTCGAGGCGTGGTTTGTGTCGGCCGCGCACGACGAGCGCGCGGTCTCGCGCGTTCTCGATGCGCTCCCCGCTGCCGCGAAGGCAGCAGCGGCCGCCACCGCCTGACGCGCGTTCACGCACGCACGTCGACGACGGTGCGTCCGCGAACGCCGCCGTTGAGGATGGTGTGCGCGACGTCGACGGCGCTCGCGAGGGGAATGATCGTCGTCAGGCTGTCGAGAAGGTCACGGTCGAGGTCCGCTGTGATCCGGGCCCACGCGTCGCGGCGAACCGACATCGGCGCGTATACGGAATTGATTCCGACGAGGCTGACCGCCCGCAGAATGAACGGCATGACCGTTCCGGGCAGATCGGAACCCTGAGCGAGGCCACAACTGGTCACGATGCCGCCGTAGCGAGTTTGCGCGAGGATCGTCGCGAGAGTGCTACTCCCGACGCAGTCGATCGCTGCCGCCCACGTTTCGTGCTCGAGGGGCTTGCTGGGGCGCGACAACCCGGCGCGCTCGATGATTCGCGTTGCGCCAAGCGTCTGAAGGTATTCGCCCTCCGACCAGCGACCGGTCGACGCCACGGCACTGTGGCCGGCAGCCGCGAGGAGCGCGATGGCCAGAGAACCGACGCCGCCCGCGGCACCCGTGACGAGGACCTCACCGTCAACCGGGGCGTGGCGCTCGATCGCGAGGATGGCCGACATGGCAGTGAGCCCGGCTGTGCCGACGGCCGCGGCGTGCCGAGGTTCGAGGCCGGCGGGCAGTGGCATGAGCCAGTCGCCGCTCACGCGCGCGCGTTCCGCGAGCCCGCCGTGGTGTGATTCGCCGATTCCCCAGCCATTGAGGATCACGCCATCGCCGACGTTCCACGCCGGGTGATCACTTCTCGCGACCGTGCCCACCAGATCAATCCCGGGTATCACGCGCTGGCCGCGGATCACTCCCGGTCGGCCGGCGAGCGCGAGACCGTCTTTGAAATTGACGCTCGAATACGCCACGTCGATAGTGACATCGCCCGGCATGAGTTCGGCGTCAGGGAAAGCCTCCTCGAGCCTGACGTCAGGGGGTGCCGAGGGCGCGCGAGTAACGAGAAAGGCGCGCATAGCGACAGGTTACGCCCAAATCGGCGGAATGCCACAGGTGGTTGCCACCAGCCTGATCAGTCTCGGCTAACCAAACAGGATGCGTGCCTCGTCATACCGCGACGCGGGCACGGTCTTCAGGCGGCCGAGTGCTTGAGAGAACGGAACGGTGACGATCTCGGTGCCGCGGAGGGCGACCATGCATCCCCAGTTCTTCGCGAGCACCGAGTCGAGCGCTGCCATCCCCAGACGGGTCGCCAACACGCGGTCGAACGCACTCGGCGTTCCGCCGCGCTGGATGTGACCGAGGGTGGTCGCGCGCGTCTCCACGCCCGTGCGCTCTTCGATCATCGGGGCAAGCAACTCGCCGATTCCACCGAGGCGGGGGCGACCGAACGCGTCGAGCCCGCGCTCGGTGTGGATGTCGTCCATCGTGTCGAGGGCGAATCCCTCGGCGACTACCACGAGAGGCGCGCGGCCGCGGTTCGATGCAGCCATAACCCATTCGCACAACTGTTCGATCGACGTCTTGCGCTCGGGAATGAGGATGGCGTGGGCGCCGGCGGCCATTCCCGAGTGAAGTGCGATCCAGCCAACGTGGCGACCCATCACTTCGGCCACCATGCAGCGATTGTGCGCATCGCCCGTGGTGCGCAGCCGGTCCATCGCTTCGGTCGCGATGCCGACAGCGGTGTCGAAGCCGAAGGAGTAGTCGGTTGCATCGAGGTCGTTGTCGACGGTCTTCGGCACACCGACGATGCGGATGCCATCGTCGGTGAGGCGCTTGGCCGCAGCGAGCGTGCCCTCTCCGCCGATCGCGATCAGGGCATCCATGCTGTTGTTCGCCATGACCTCCTTGACTCGATCGACGCCGCCCTTGCCTTCGAACGGGTTAGTGCGCGACGTGCCGATGATCGTGCCACCGAGCTTGCCGATGCCCTTGATTTCGTTGCGCCCGAGCGGCACCACATCGTCTTCCACGAGCCCACGCCACCCGTTGCGCACACCGACAAAATCGATACCGTGCACTTGAATGCCCTTGAAAACAGCGCCGCGAATGACCGCGTTCAAGCCGGGTGCGTCGCCGCCGCTCGTGAGGAGACCAATCTTCATGCACCTATTGTGCCGGTATGCGGCGGGTCAGGGCCTAATCGAGAAGTCGCCGAGGCGTACAGTCGGTGTAAAGGGAGCGGATTCCACGCAACGGTTCGGAGGAAATTCCATGGCTGACCTCAACAAAGACGACGAGCCCACCCCGGGCGAGTCACCGGTAGCACCGGCACCGGCACCTGCACCGGCAGCTTCTGCCGCCTACGCTCCGCCTGGCGCTTCGGCGCCCGTCCCGGGACGAACGCTCGGCATCGTCGCGCTCATCGTGGCCTTCTTCGTCCAGTTGCTCGGCTTGATTCTCGGCATCGTCGCCCTCACGCAGTCGAAGCGCGCGGGCGCGAAGAACACACCAGCGGTGTGGGCCATCATCGTCAGCATCGTGCTCGGTCTTCTCGGCATTGTGATCGCGATCGTGGTGTTCTCCCAGACCGCTGCGTTCCTCGCTCAATGCCAAGGGCTCGAGCCCGGCGTCTATGACCTCGACAACGGCGGCACAATCACATGTTCCTGACGGTGGGTCTCGCATCCCACTGGCGTGGCTGCACACGCGTCGCACGTCACGAGCTGCTCGCGGCAGTTCAGGTCTCGGCAGTTCTCCACTCGGCTGGTAGGCGCGGCGCAGCGGTGACATACTCCGACATCAGCGGCGTCGTCGCTGAAGGCCACCGTCTTGCGACCGTCAAAGACGTAGAGCGCCCCACGCCAGAGCCCTGAGTCGCGGAACGCCTTGCCATAGCGGGCGATACCGCCGTCGAGTTGGTACACCTCAGTGAAGCCGCGATTGATCATGAGACTCGACAGCACCTCACAGCGGATTCCGCCGGTGCAATACGTCACGACGGGAGTGGATTTGAGATGGTCGTACCGACCGCTCTCCAATTCGCTCACGAACTCCCGCGTGGATGCGACGGGAGGCACGACGGCGCCCTCGAAATGGCCGACAGCAGCTTCGATCGCGTTGCGTCCGTCGAAGAACGTGACGTCGCTGCGTTGAACGAGATCGTGCAGTTCGGCCGGGCTCAGTCGCGTGCCGCCACCGACGACGCCATTCGCGTCGACGCGCAGTTCACCGGGCGCACCGAAACTCACGAGCTCATCGCGCACGCGCACGCTCAAGCGCGGAAAGTCGCTGCCAGCCCCTTCGCTCCAGGTGACGGGCATGTCTCGGAACGGCGCATACTCCCGAGTCGAACGCAGATACCTCTTCACGTCGACGAGTTCGCCGCCCACGGTGCCGTTGATTCCGTGCTCCGACACGATGATGCGGCCGGTGATCCCGTGAGCGCGACACAGATCGCGCTGCCACAGCCGAATCGCCTCGGGATCGGGGAGCGGTGTGAAGCGGTAGAAGAGCAGGATCTTGGGGACAGCCACCGGTCGATTGTAGGTCGGGCGGCATCCCGGTCGGTGCTGGCGCTTAGTCTCGATGGCATGCAGGCGCCTGTAGCGATAACCCCGGCGACGGGCCTGGTCTCGTGCGTATACGCGCCTGCAGAACCCGTTGATCTGCGCCAGACTCTGGGCGTGCTCATGCGCGGCGTGGCTGATCCGACGATGCGCTGGGATGCGTCGGGCGTCTGGCGCACCATGATCACTCCGCTCGGGCCGGCGACCCTGCATCTCGCGCAGCGCGGGCGCTCCGAGATCCGCGCGACCGCGTGGGGGGCCGGTGCGGATTGGGCGATCGACGGCGTGCCGCAATTGCTCGGGCGCGGCGACGACTGGAGTGACGTCGACTTCGGATCGATTCCCGCGCTCGCCGAAGTGCGTAGACGCACGCCGGGGATGCGCTTGCCGCGCACCAACCTGGTGTTCGAGGCGATGCTTCCGGCCGTGCTCGAACAGAAGGTCACCGGAATCGAGGCGAAACGCGCGTGGCGCATGCTCATTCTTCGTCATGGATCGCCGCCGCCCGGGCCCGCCCCGGAGGGCATGCGCGTTATGCCGTCACCCGCAGAGTGGCGCCGCATCCCGTCGTGGGAGTGGCACGGGGCCGGCGTCGGCCCGCAACGTTCTCAAACGGCGATTCGGGTCGCCGAGGTTGCAGCGTCGCTGGAACGAACCCTCGACTACGGTCGCGGCGGTCGTGACGTCGAGCGGTGCCTGCAATCCATTCACGGCGTCGGCGTATGGACGTGCGCTGAGACGACGCAGCGTTCGCACGGCGATCCCGATGCACCGAGCGTGGGCGACTACCACCTCGCGGCCATTGTCGGATGGGCGCTCGTCGGCAAGCCGATAGACGACACCCGCATGCTCGAGCTACTGGAGCCGTTCAGAGGGCATCGTCAGCGTGTGGTGCGACTCATTCTCGCCAGTGGTGCACGCAAGCCGGCTCGCGGCCCTCGGATGACAATTAACGACCACCGTGGGCACTGAGCGAGCGGTGAGATCTTCGGCGGTCAGGCGTGATCGGCCGTAGGTTCGATGCGCCCCAGCACGCGACGTGAGATGTCAAGCACGAGGTCTTTCTCGTCGTCGGTCATCACGTCGAAGAACAGCTCGCGAATCGTGCGACCGTGATCGCGCATGGCGCCGAGCACGGCGCGGCGCCCGTTCGGAGTGATGATCGCCCAGGTGCCCCGGGCATCCGTGTCGCAGTTCTCTCGCGATACCAGGCCGCGTTTCTCCATGCGGGTGAGCTGGTGGGAGACCCTGCTCTTCTCCCAGCCGAGTTCACGACCCAACTCCCGGATGCGCACACGGCGATTAGGCGCTTGCAGAAGGGCGGCGAGCACCTCGTAGTCGGCACCCGAGACGCCCGCATCGCGTTGCAGTTGACGTTCGAGTTCGAGGTCGAGCTGTCGACGCATCGTGTAAAAGGTGTGCCAGACATCCCACTCATGGGCCGAAATCGCGCTGTGCTCCATAATCCGATCTTACCTCATAGATGACATATCAACTAGATGAACTCTGGGGCAACAAACCGGTGATCGGCGGGTGCCGCGCCCCGAAGTGAAGCCGGAGCGTTGAGGTTCGTCCGGCAGCGGACGGAGGAAAACGGAGGGTTCGCGCATTCGCGCATCCTTGGAGGCATATTCTCGTGACCATGTCGACTTCCTGGAATGGCTCGGAACTCGAACGATTCGAGCTCGCCGACGAGACGATCGCTACCGTGCGCCGCTGGCTCGATGAGAGCGCGGCGATGCCCGTCGATCGAAGCGCCGCTCGCCTCGCTGGGGTGCTCAAAGACCCCAACGGATTAGCCTTCGCGATCGGTTTCGTCGATCGGGTGGTGCGGCCGGAAGATCTCCGGGTCGCGGCACGCAACCTCGATCACCTCTCTCGCAACGTTCCCGCATTCTTGCCGTGGTATCTCCGTTTCCTCATTGTCCTGGGCGGAGGGCTGGCGATCATCGCGCCGTGGCCCATCGTCCCGATCGCACGGCGTGTGTTGCGTTCCATGGTTGGACACCTGGTGATCGATGCCACGCCGCATCGGCTCGACACGTCACTCGCGCACTTGCGCGAACGCGGCATGCGGCTCAACATCAATCTTTTGGGTGAAGCGGTGCTTGGCGATGACGAGGCAGAGCGGCGACTGTTCGGCACACGAGAACTGCTCGCGCGCCCCGATGTCGACTACGTCTCCGTCAAGGTTTCGTCGGTAGCAAGTCAGTTGTCGATGTGGGCATTCGATGAGACCGTGGACCGGGTGGTAGAGCGACTGACCCCGCTCTATGAGCTCGCGGCGTCGTCGCCGACCGAGAAGTTCATCAATCTCGACATGGAGGAGTTCCGCGACCTCGACCTGACAGTGGCCGTGTTCAAACGGCTGCTGAGCCAGCCAGCGCTGAGCTCGCTCGAAGCCGGAATCGCCGTGCAGGCGTACCTCCCCGACGCGTTGGCGGCCCTGCAGGATCTGACCGCGTGGGCGCAGGCGCGCACCGCACGCGGCGGCGCCGGCATCAAGGTGCGCGTGGTCAAAGGCGCGAACCTCGCTATGGAGCGGGTCGATGCGACTCTGCACGGCTGGCCCCTCGCCACCTACGGCAGCAAGCGTGAAACTGATACGAACTACAAGCGGGTGCTCAACTGGGCGCTCACGGCCGAACGCACCGCCGCGGTGCGAGTCGGTGTCGCCGGCCACAACCTGTTTGACATTGCGTTCGCGTGGCAACTCGCCAAGCGGCGCGGCGTCACCGATCGCGTGGACGTCGAAATGCTCCTGGGCATGGCAACCGCGCAGGCGGAAGCCGTGCGCGCGGATGTCGGTGGGTTGCTTCTCTACACACCAGTGGTGCACCCCCGGGAGTTCGACTCGGCGATCAGCTACCTCGTGCGCCGGCTCGAGGAGAACGCGAGCACCGAGAACTTCATGTCCGCGGTGTTCGAGCTCGCCGACAACGAGGCGCTCTTCGTGCGTGAGGCACGACGATTTCGTGCGGCACTCGAGGGGATGGACAGCACCGTGCCGCACTCGAATCGCACGCAGGATCGCTCGCGCGCGGTCGAAGCACCTCGCAGTGCCGGGTTCGCCAACGAGCCTGACACCGACCCGTCGATCGCCGCGAATCGGGCTTGGGGGAGGCGAATTCTGGAACGCAGCGCTACCTCAACCACGGGGGCGACCACTCTCGCCGCGGCGAAAGTGACCACGGCGGCAACCTTGGAACGCCGGATAACGGCGACTATCACGGCGGGAGACTCCTGGCGAGCGCGCACCGCCGCGCAACGAGCGAGTGTGCTTCATGACGCTGGCGATGTGCTCGCCGCGCTCCGCGGCCGACTCATCGAGGTCATGGCCAGCGAAACCGGCAAAACCATCGCAGAAGCCGACGTCGAAGTCAGTGAAGCGGTCGATTTCGCGCACTATTATGCCGAGCGAGCCCACGAGCTCGATGCGGTGGAGAACGCCGAGTTCGCGCCGTCGAGGCTCATTGTCGTGACGCCACCGTGGAACTTTCCGGTGGCCATCCCGGCGGGCTCAGTGCTCGCCGCTCTTGCGACCGGTGCCGCCGTCATTATCAAGCCAGCGCCCCAAGCACGTCGGTGTGCGGCGGTCTTGGTCGAGGCACTGCACGAAGCGGGGGTTCCCGCCGATGTCGTCGCTCTGATCGATGTGCCCGAAGGCGCCCTCGGCAAGCAACTCATCTCCCATCCCGCGGTGGGCCGGGTGATACTGACCGGTGCATTCGAAACCGCACAATTGTTCCGTTCGTGGCGTGCCGACTTGCCGCTCCTCGCCGAAACGAGCGGCAAGAACGCAATCGTCGTGACGCCGAGCGCCGACCTCGATCTGGCAGCTGCCGATATCGCACGGAGCGCGTTCGGCCACGCCGGACAGAAATGCTCGGCGGCGTCGCTCGCCATCCTGGTCGGCACTGTGGCTTCGTCCGACCGCTTTCTTCGCCAATTGGTCGACGCGGTTACCAGCATGAGGGTCGGCTATCCCAGTGATCCCCGCACTCAGGTCGGTCCGATCATCGAGCCCGCAAGTGGCAAGGTGGAGCGCGCATTGACCACCCTCGGAGAGGGCGAGCGGTGGCTGGTCGAACCCCGCCAGCTCGATGGCACCGGTCGACTGTGGTCGCCCGGAGTGCGCACCGGAGTCGCTGCGGGTAGCGAGTTCCACACCACTGAGTACTTCGGCCCGGTGCTGGGAATCATGCGCGCTGCGACGCTCGACGAAGCAATCGCCCTGCAGAATCACGGGGACTACGGACTCACCGCGGGCATCCATTCCCTGGACACCGACGAGGTCGCAGCGTGGGTCGATCGCGTGGAGGCTGGCAACCTGTACGTCAATCGCGGCATCACGGGGGCAATCGTCAGGCGGCAGCCGTTTGGCGGCTGGAAGCGCTCGAGCGTCGGAACGAGCGCGAAGGCGGGCGGACCGAACTACTTGCTCACGCTCGGCGCGTGGCGATCCGTCGAGACGCGCCCTCGCACGTCGTTGTCATTACGCGGGGTCAGCCTTGAGGTCGAAGCCATTGTCGCCGCGGCGCAATCGGGCATCGACTTCGCCGCATTCGACCGGGTTCGCAGTGCGGTGCAGAGCGATCAACGAGCGTGGGCGACCGAGTACGGACGGAGCGCCGACGTGTCGAACCTCTCGGTAGAGCGCAACGTCTTTCGCTATCGGCCGGTGCCGGTCGCGGTCAGGCTCGCGCAAGGCGCTCCGCTCGGGCATCTCGTGCGGGTGATCGCTGCAGCCGCGCGTGCGGGATCGACAATATCCGTCAGCTCCGCTGTGCCGCTGCCAGCGAAGCTGATCGAGGTACTCGAGTTGGGATCGGCACCTGTCGCCGTGACGACTGTCACGATCGAATCGGATGCGGTGTGGATCGCGCGTATCCCCTCGATTGCCGCCAACCGCATCCGGCTAATCGGCGGAAACCCGAGAGCGCTGGCCGACGCGCTCGGGGGCAGTCCCGACGTTGCCGTATACGCCGGCGACGTCACCACGTCTGGACGGATCGAGCTCCTGCCGTTCCTCCGCGAGCAGGCGATCGCCATCACCGCGCATCGGTTCGGCAACCCCGACTCGGGGTTCCAAGCGCTCGCCGTCTGACCGTGCGAAGGCGCCGTGCCAGCGGTAACGTGGGAGCGTGACCATGACAGTGCGGTTGAACGACGGCCATGCGATTCCGGCGATCGGATTGGGCACCTGGCCGATGAACGACGATGAAGTCGAAACCGCCATTCTGACGGCGGTAGAGGTCGGCTACCGGCACATCGATACCGCGGTCAAGTACGGCAATGAGCGAGGAGTGGGGCGGGGCGTAGCCCGGAGCGGCATCGCTCGCGACGAGATCTTCGTCACCACGAAACTCGACGGCACGTATCAAGGCGAGGATCGCGCCGAAGCCGGCCTCGCTGACTCCCTCGACCGGTTGGGGTTCGACTACGTCGATTTGCTCCTCATTCACTGGCCATTACCGCAGCGCGACCAGTTTGTCTCGACCTGGAACACCTTCGAAAAGCTGCAAGAGAAGGGGCTCGCGAGATCGATCGGCGTCTCCAACTTCACGCCGACCCACCTGACGAAGCTGATGTCGAGCTCACGCGTTGTCCCAGCGGTCAATCAGATCCAAGTGAGCCCGGCGATCACCCGGCGAAACCAGCGGGCGTTCAATTCGGCGAACGACATCGTCACCGAGTCCTGGAGCCCGCTCGGTGCGGGCACCGAATTGCTCGACTCCCCGGTGATTCAGGCGATCGCCGCCAAGCACAGGCGCACGGCCGCGCAAGTTGTGCTGCGCTGGCACATCCAACAGGGCCTCGTGGCGATTCCGAAGTCGTCTCACCCCGACCGGATCCGGTCGAACTTCCGTGTCTTCGACCTGCCTCTCGACGCCGACGACTTCCGTCAGCTCGCTACCCTCGACGAAGGACCGGACGCCGGAGTGGATTCGGACGTGGCCGGACACTGAGCCCGCTCCGCCACTGCCTTCCGGTGGGCATCTTGCTCGCCGCTCAGCCGATATGGCGCGATGAGAACGCGCGCCGCACGAGCTCGAGGCCTCGATCCGCGGAGAGACCTAGCCGCAGCATCCGTTCGGCATAATCTTGCGCGGCCGTCTCGGCTTGGCTCTCCACTGGGTCGTCCGACAGCGTGACGAAGGTGCCGTTCCGGCCGCGCGTTTCGAGGAGGCCGGCAGTCTCGAGTTCGCGATAGGCGCGGGCGATGGTGTTAGGGGCGAGCTCGAGTTCGACGGCGAGCGCTCGCACGGTAGGCAATTTTGCCCCGGCGGCGAGGTCGCCCGACCGGATGCGGTCGACGAGGTGCGCCCGCAGTTGCTCGAACGGCGGGACATCGGATGACGGATCAACGCGCAGCATGACTCAGTGTCACGCCGGGCCTGTCGCGGCGCAATGGCGGATTGGGTGTGCCGTTGGCGCGACGAAGCTTCCACCTGCCACAGTGGGGGACATGCCCGATGACTCCTCGCCCGTCGACCGCGCCAGCAATGGGTCGGGTGGGCACGTTGTTCATCAATCGGTGAGCGGCACGGCCTATGCGACGCTTCGACACCAACCAACACCCCGCACCGAGCGGATCGCGCTCGGGCGAGCTATGCGCAACGACGTGCCCCGTGCGTCACTCGGGCACTGGGCCGAACGGGATGACCGCACCGACGTCGTCGACCTGATCGAGCAGTCCCACCGCGGAAGGCAGGACTGGCTCATCCCACTGCGCGTCGGTCGGATGACGGCGTCCCCTTACGGGTTTCTGCGCGGCACGGCGATCGTGATGGCCGCCGACCTCGCGGCACTGCCCTCGACCGGCATCACCCCGGTGATCTGCGGTGACGCCCACGTGGGCAACTTCGGCTTCTACGCGTCTCCCGAGCGGGAGCTGGTGATCGACCTCAACGATTTCGACGAGGCGCACCCCGGCGCTTGGGAATGGGACCTGCGGAGGCTCGCCGCAAGCATCCACGTCGCCGGTAGACAGAACGGCTTCACCGAGCAACAATGCGCCGACGCGGTGGCGTCCAGCGTGCGCGCGTATCGGGAGCACGTGCGCGAACTCGCCGACATGTCGTTGCTCGATCGATCGTTCTTGCGCGTGGATCCGGAACGGATCAAGTCGCTCACGACAGACCTTAACCTGCACAAGGACGTCGAAAAGGCGGCGAGCAAGGCCCGCAAGCGCACGGGTGACCGCGCGCTTCCGCGCTTCGCGACCGAGGAGGGCGGGCGACGTCGGATCGTGGATGAACCTCCGCTCATCACCCATCTTGATGAGTTGGATGCCGACGAAGTCGGCGACGCTCTCGACCACTACCTCGAAACGCTCTCGCCGCACTGGCGGCGTGTGCTCGGCGGATACACCCTCGTTGATATCGCCCACAAGGTTGTCGGTGTCGGCAGTGTCGGACTGCGGGCGTTCGTGGTGCTGTGCGAAGGCAGCAGCCCCGACGACGTGATTTTTCTGCAACTGAAGCAAGCGCGACGATCGGTCGTCGCGCCGTTCGTGCACGGCGATTCCGCTTGGCACGCGCACCAGGGTCAGCGCGTCGTTGAATACCAGCAGGCGCTGCAGACGGTGAGCGACCCGTTGCTCGGTTGGACGACAATCGGAGGCCGCCAATACTACGTGCGACAGTTCCGCAACATGAAAGGTCGACTGCCGATTGACGGAATCGCGCCGACGTCGATGGTCGACTACGTTGCCGTTTGTGGACGACTCTTGGCGAAGGGACACGCGCGCACGAGTGGCGCATCCATGATCGCCGGGTATGTGGGTCAAGGCGACAACCTCGACCGCGCCATCACCGCATTCGCCAAGTCGTACGCCGACCAAACCGAGAAAGACCACGCGAGCCTCGTCGCAGCGGTCAGGTCAGGTCGCATCGCCTCGGAGCAGGAAGCGTCCTAATCGGGCCAGCCGGGCATCCCGCGCGGTGCTGTTCTCGGTCGAACGCCGCTGTCAGTCGGTCGAACGCTGCGGTAAGTCGAACGCTGCCGTCAGTCGAACGAGCGATGGATGAGGCGCGACAATACGACCGCGCTGCGGGTGTGATCGACGTTCGGGGCGACGCGCACCTTCTCCAGAGCGACCTCGAGTGACGGAATGTCCCTGGATCGAATGTGCACGATGGCGTCGGCCGAACCGGTAACCGTGCCGGCGTCGACGACCTCGGGGATGCCGGAGAGGATGCGCTTCAACTCATTGGGCGCCACGGTGCCGCGGCAGAACAACTCGACGTATGCTTCGGTGGCCAGGCCGTCGACGGCGGGATCCACCTGGATGGTGAACCCACGGATGACGCCGTCGGCCACGAGGCGGTCAACCCGACGCTTCACGGCTGACGCCGACAATCCGATGACCTCGCCGATGTCGCCGTAGCCGGCGCGTCCGTTCTGGCGCAAGAGGTCGATTATTCCGTAGTCGAGGCTGTCCATACTCTTCAGCATACGCGCGTTCATTGCGTGACACCATGATGAAGCGCTGGTTTATTGCGCGGAACGCTCGGACATTGCTGAATGGTGCGTGTGAGACTGAAGGCATGACTTTGACTGACAGCACTGCGATCACGCCTCATCGCACGGCCACCACCCGTAGCGTGCTGATGTGCCGCCCAGAATTCTTCACCGTCGTCTACCGCATCAATCCGTGGATGAACCCCCAGCTGCCGACAAACACCAGCCTCGCAATCGAGCAATGGGAGGCCCTCTACCGCAGTTACCTGCAGCTGGGATTCGACGTGCAGCTCGTGGAACCTGTGAGGGGCCTCCCCGACATGGTTTACGCCGCCAACGGCGGGTTCGTCATCGACGGCATCGCCTACGGCGCGAAATTCACCTACCCCGAGCGCCAACCAGAGGGCCCCGCCTACATGGAATGGTTCCGCGGCCACGGCCTCGACGTGCGCGAGCCCGAAAGCATCAACGAAGGGGAGGGAGACTTCCTGCTCGTCGGTGACACAATTCTTGCGGGCACCGGCTTCCGGTCCGCGTCGAACAGCCACGCAGAGGTCGCCCGCATCTTCGACCGCGACGTCGTGACACTCAACCTCGTGAACCCGAGCTTCTACCACCTCGATACCGCCATTGCCGTTCTCGACGCCGACAACGGCCCGGCGGGCGCCGCCATCGCTTACCTTCCCAGTGCGTTCGACGAGGAGTCGCTCGACAAACTGCACACGCTGTATCCGGATGCGATCCTCGTGTCGGAAGAGGACGCATCCGTGCTCGGACTCAACAGCTTCAGCGACGGCTACAACGTGGTCATCGCATCTCGCGCGGTCGGCTTCGAGCAGCAGCTCCGCGAACGCGGATACAACCCCATCGGCGTCGACCTCAGCGAACTCCTGCTCGGCGGCGGCGGTGTGAAGTGCTGCACTCTGGAGTTGCGACGATGACGTCACAGGGAATGCGCACACCCCGAACGTCACAGATGTCACAGTCGATCACTGACCGTGCCGCTTCCGCGATTGCCCGGGAAAACGAGCATGCGGCGCACAACTACCACCCGTTGCCCGTCGTCATTCAACGAGGCGACGGCGCGTGGCTGACCGACGTCAACGGGCGCCGGTATCTCGATTGCCTTGCCGCGTACTCCGCGGTGAACTTCGGGCACGGGCATCCAGCGCTCCTTGAGGCTGCCAGAGACCAGCTCGATCGCATCACGCTCACCAGCCGTGCATTCCACAACGACCGGCTCGGAGAGTTCGTCGAGAAGCTCGCGAGGCTCTGCGGCAAAGACATGGTGTTGCCCATGAACACGGGCGCGGAAGCCGTCGAGTCGGCGATCAAGGTTGCGCGGGCATGGGGCTACCGCGTCAAGGGCGTGCCAACCAACCAGGCGAAGATCATCGTCGCCGACGGCAACTTCCACGGCCGCACCACCACGATCATCAGCTTCTCCGACGATGAGCAAGCCAGAGCGGATTTCGGACCGTACACGCCCGGGTTCGTATCGGTGCCTTACGGCGATGCTACGGCGCTCGCAGCCGCGATCGATGAGAACACCGTCGCGGTGTTGCTCGAGCCCATTCAAGGCGAGGCTGGCATCCTGATTCCCCCTGCCGACTATCTGCCGGACGTGCGCCGGATCACCGCGCAGAACCGGGTGCTGTTCATTGCCGACGAGATCCAATCCGGACTCGGTCGAACGGGCGCCACTTTCCAGTGCGACAACGTCGGGGTCGTGCCCGACCTGTATCTGCTGGGCAAAGCGCTCGGTGGCGGAATCGTGCCGGTGAGCGCGGTGGTCGGAAACCGGGACGTGCTCGGCGTGCTGCGACCCGGTGAGCATGGCTCGACCTTCGGCGGAAACCCGCTGGCCGCCGCGGTGGGAATTGCGGTGGTGGAACTGCTCGAATCCGGCGAAATGCAGGAGCGCTCTCGTGTGCTCGGTGAGCGATTGGGCACCGCTCTCGAGCGGCTGATCGGGTGTGGCGTGGTCGCGGTGCGCAGAGCTGGGCTGTGGGCCGGCGTCGACATCGATCCAGCGATCGCGACCGGGCGTGCCGTCTGCGAGAAGCTCATGGATCGGGGTGTGCTCGTTAAAGACACGCACGGGTCGACCATTCGGTTCGCGCCGCCGATCGTCGCGTCGGCCGAGGATCTCGACTGGGCGGTCGAGCAACTCGCCGCCACCCTCGCCGCCCTCCTCCCCTCCGCCCGCTGAGCAGTTTCTGCTCGAATAACGGCCTTTTAGGAGCAGAAACTGCTCACTCGACGGGAGGGGGGCGGCGCGAACTGGCGGGGGAAGGAAAGTTAGCCTAACCTAACTAAGTCCCTCGCCCCGCTCACGGAGAGTTTCGCCATGCGCTCTACCCTCGCCTTCACGGCCGCTGCCACCGCGGTTCTCTTCACGGTCACCGGATGCGCGACGTCCGCCGAGCCCGGACCTGACGGCATGACGAGCGACAACAGTTTCACTCTCTACTCCGGCCGCGCCGAAAGTCTGGTGCAGCCACTCATCGACCTCTTCGAGGACGAAACCGGCATCACGGTCGACGTCCGCTACGGGGACACTCCCGAAATGGGAGCACTCCTGCTCGAAGAGGGCGACCGAACCCCTGCCGCCGTCTTCCTGTCGCAAGACGGTGGTGCCCTCGGTGCCCTGAGCGCTGCTGGCCTCTTTACTACCCTGCCCGACGACGTGACGAGCGTCGTCGCCGACGGCTTCACCTCCACCGACGACACGTGGGTCGGCGTGACCGGACGGGCGCGCGTCATTGCCTACGACAGCGAGAAATTGAGCGCGGATGCCGTGCCCACCACGGTCGATGCCTTCGCCCTCCCGGAGTGGTCTGGCCGCTTGGGCATCGCCCCGAGCAACGCCAGCTTCCAGGCGTTCGTGACGGCCTATCGCGTGCTCAAGGGCGAGGAGGCCGCCGACGCATGGGTTGCCGCGGTAGCCGCAAACAAGCCGCAGATCTTCGAGAACAACAATGCCGTGCTCGCGGCAGTCAATGACGGGGTCGTCGAGACGGGCCTGCTGAACCACTATTACTGGTTCCGTCAGGCCGCCGAAACCGGAGCTGAGAACATGCGCGCGCAGTTGTCGTATCCCGAAGTCGGTGACCCCGGTGCAATCGTGAACGTGAGCGGCGCGGGAATCCTTGCGACGGCTGCGACCGATGCCGACGCGCTCGAGTTCGTGCGCTTCCTCGTGTCGACAGCGGCGCAGGAGTACTTCGTCGCCGAGACCTTCGAGTACCCGCTCACTACCGGGATGGCTGCGCCAGCAGGACTTCCCGCGATCGAATCCCTCGTGAACCCCGATCTCGACCTCGCCGACCTCGAGTCGCTCGAGATCACGCAACAGCTTCTGAGCAAGCACGGGCTCATTTGACCTTCGGCCGAGTTCTCTCGGGCGCCACCGACGACCGCCCCCCAGGACGCGACCGATCCTCACGGTTGCGTCCGTTTGGCGTGCCACGCTGGCTCATCGTGCTCGCTGCCGTCTGCGCATCGGCGGCCGCCATTCCGCTGATCTATCTCGTCGCGCGCGCGTCCGAAGCCGGCTTCGCCACGTTCGCCGAGATTCTGATGCGCCCTCGCGTGCTCGAACTCGCGGTCAATTCCATCGGCTTCGCGCTTGCAGTTACGGCGTCATGCCTCGCGCTCGGCACCGCGTCGGCGTGGGTGCTCTCGCGCGTCAAGCTGCCCGGAGCGCGAATCCTTCTCCTCGCGTCCGCGCTTCCCCTCGCAGTGCCCTCCTACCTCGCCGCCTATGGCTGGCTGGTCTGGTTTCCCGGCATCAACGGGTTCTGGGCAAGCTGGTTCGTCATGACGGTGGTCTGCACCCCTTATGTGACGTTGCCTGTCGCCGCCGCGCTTCGCGGAGCATCCGGTGATCTGGAATCAGTAGCCCGCACTCTCGGTCGAGGACCGGTGCGCGCGTTCTGGGCCGCGACGTGGCCGCAGATCCGACCAGCGGCGATCGCGGGCGCGCTACTCGTCTGCCTCTATTCGCTCTCGGACTTCGGGCTGGTGTCGATGCTGCGGTTCCAGACGCTCACCTGGGGAATCAACGCCGCCTACGGCGCGAGTTTCGATCGCAATCAAGCCGCGTTGCTCGCGCTTGTGCTCGTGGTGCTCGCGCTCACTGTCGTGACAGCCGAGCGCCGAGTGCGCGGCCGTTCGCTCGCGACGTCGGGCGCGCGCGCGCCGCTGCTGAGGCTCCGTGCCGCGAGGGTTCCACTCGTGGGCATCGTTCTCGTCGCGCCCGTCGCGGGCGTGCTCATTCCGGTATTCGGGCTCGTCGCGAGACTCGTGGATGCCGCTGCCGTGCGCGTGATAGACCCACAGCGGCTGGTCGAGGCGCTCATCGCGACAATCGGTCTTGCCGCCGCTGGCGCAATCGCCGCGACTCTCATCGCGCTGCCGATAGCGGCATTCGCCGCGCGCGCCAAAGGCCGACTGGTTTCGGTAATCGAGTCGCTCGGCTACCTCGGACACGCTCTACCCGGAATCGTCGTCGGGCTCTCGCTCGTCTTCTTCGCGCTGGCCGTAGTGCCGGTGCTCTACCAGAGTGTTATTGTGCTCGTCTTCGCCTACGCGGTGCTGTTCATGCCTAAGGCGATCGGTACCACTCGCAGCGGCATCGAGGCGGTGCCCGATAGCCTGACGGACGTGGCGCGTACCCTCGGACTGTCGAAAACAGCGTCGTGGTGGCGGGTCACCGCCCGCTTGGCATTGCCCGGTGTCGGCGTGAGCGCGTTGCTCGTCGCCATCGCCGTCATGAAAGAACTGCCGGCCACTCTCCTGCTTCGTCCCACGGGAGTTTCCACGCTCGCGACAGAGTTGTGGGGGAGAACGGCGGTGTTCGAGTTCGGTGCGGCCGCGCCGTTCGCGGCGGCCCTGGTGCTGGTTGCAGCCGTGCCTGCAGCCTTCCTGTCAGGCATCCGCGGCGTTGCCAAGGAGGACTTGTGACTTGGGTGCAGGTCGACGATTTGTGCGTTGCCTACGGTGAGACGACCGTGTTGGAAGGCATCGACCTCACGGTTCCCCGCGGGAGTCTGGTCGCGATGCTCGGGCCCAGCGGTTGCGGGAAGACGACGTTCCTGCGAGTGCTGGCGGGACTCCATCCCGCCACTCGAGGCAGCATCACCGTCGGCGGCCGCACTCTGACGGGAGCGACGACGCACATTCCCGCCGAGAAGCGGGGCATCGGATGGGTTCCCCAGCATGCGGCCCTGTTCCCGCACCAGACTGTCGCAGAGAACATCGGTTTCGGCTTGCCCCGCGAGGGTCGCGCCGACCGGATTGCCGAGCTCGCTGCCTTGGTCGGGATGACGTGGCATCTCGCGCGCTCACCCGCTCAACTCTCCGGCGGGCAGGCTCAGCGTGTCGCCTTGGCGCGCGCGCTCGCACCGCGCCCGGATCTGATTCTCCTCGACGAGCCATTCGCCGCGTTGGATCCCCTGCTGAGATCGGCTCTGCGCGTTGAGGTCGCCGAACTCCTGCGCCGGCAGAACACCACGAGCGTGCTCGTGACGCACGATCAGGAGGAGGCGCTGTCGCTCGCCGACTATGTCGCGGTCATGAACGACGGACGGATTCTGCAGTGGGGCACGCCAGCGGAAGTCTATGAACACCCGGCGACGCCGTGGGTCGCACGCTTCGTCGGAGACACCGTGGAACTTGTCGGTCGCTGGCGAGGCGGTCGAGTCGAGTGCGCGCTCGGCAGCGTAGAGGCCGAGACCGTCGGGGGATTTGCGCCAGCGGCAAATGCGCCGGTACGTGTGCTGCTTCGACCGGAATGGCTCGAACTCAGCGACACCGGTGCGGATGCCGTGGTCACCTCGGTCGCCTACGCTGGCCACGACGCACTGGTTGAAATGAAACTCACGGCGGGGGAGCACGTGCGCGCTCGACTGGCGGCGCCTATCCTGCCTCGACGCGGCGATCTCGTGCACGTCGGCGTGCGCTACCGCGCCCTCGCCTACGCCCTGTAGACCCGCTACGCATCCTCTCGGCCCGCCCGGCATAGTCTGGGCGAGTGATCGAATTCGACGGGTCGAGCCTCATCTTCCTTTCCGTGGGGATAGCCACCCTCGCTGCCGCGACGATCCCGCAACTCATCCGCCGCGCGCCCATCTCGATGCCGATGGTTTTCCTCGCTGCGGGCTTTCTGGCGTACCTCGTGGTGCCGAGCATCCCCGACCCCGATCCGCTCCGTGGCAATGAAGTGGCCCTCCGCTTGACCGAGTTGTGCGTCATCGTTTCGCTCATGGGAGCGGGACTCGCGTTGAACCGTCCGGTCGGCCTGAAGCGGTGGGGCACGACGTGGCGCTTGCTCGCTGTTACCATGCCGCTGTCGATGATCGCCGTCGGGCTGATGGGTTGGTGGGTGCTCGGCCTCGGGGTTGCGAGCGCTGTACTCCTCGCGGCCGCGCTCGCCCCGACCGACCCGGTGCTCGCCACCGAAGTGCAGGTGAGTGAACCAGCCGATGATCCTGACACCAAAGATGACGAGATCCGCTTTGCCCTGACGTCTGAGGCAGGTCTCAACGACGGGCTCGCATTTCCTTTCACCTATGCGGCAATCGCCATCAGCCTGTCCGGTGCCGCGCCATCCGGATGGCTCGGCGAGTGGATCCTGGTCGATGTATTGTGGCGCCTCGCCGTTGGCGTCGGGATCGGTCTGATCGTCGGTTGGGCGCTCGGAAAGCTGTTCTTCGCGGCACGCGCGAGTCGCTTGCGCTTGGCCGAACGCGCCGAGGGATTCGTGGCGCTCGCGGCTACTTTTCTCGCGTACGGAGCCGCGGAATTGGCGGAGGGCTATGGGTTTATCGCTGTTTTCGTCTGTGCTGTGGCTATCCGCGCCGCCGAGCGCCAGCACGGCTACCACGGGGTGCTGCACAAATTCGTCGAACAGGTCGAGCGGTTGCTGACTGTCGCCGTGATCGTGCTTCTCGGGGGTGCGATCGCGCGCGGACTTTTTGACTCGATCGGGTGGACCGAGATCGTCGTCGCCGCCGTCATCCTGCTCGTCGTTCGCCCGCTCGCCGGGTGGATCGGGCTCACTCCCGGGCGAACCGGGCCGCGCGAGCGTGGTGCCATCGCGTTCTTCGGCGTGCGGGGCGTCGGATCGCTGTTCTACGTCGCGTACGCCATCCAGAACGGAGTATTTCCGGAGAGCGAACGCATCTGGGCGATCGTTGGACTCGTCGTCGTGGGGTCGATCATCGTGCACGGGTTGTCGGCCACGCCCGTTATGGCGCGGGTGGACGGGCTTCGGGCGACGCGAGCCCGAAAGCGCGGAAGCAAAGATGGAGCGACCATTCCGGTGTAGTGGTACACGACTCAGCGCCAATCCGTGGGTGCCCAGGTCATCCGCACGTCGGGGGAGCGCTCCTCGTTGCCTGAACCATCCGTTTCCTCCGCGACAATGAAGCCGTGGTGTGCGTAGAAACGTCGGGCCCGCGAATTGGAAGCGAACGTCCATAGCTGCAAACCGGTGGGATGACGCTGCTTCGCCACAGCGACAAGGGCCGATCCGATCCCGCAACCGGCGAAATCAGCGAGCACGTACAACTGTTCGATCCACCCGCGGGAGAGTGCCAGCACGCCAACAATCCCCGACGCGCCGTGGTCAACGACCCAGACTTCCTGCTCAACGAGAACGACGCGACGCACCCAGGCGCGGTCTTCCGAGATGGAATGAACCGGTGGCGGGATGAGCGCTCCCGCAGACCTGCGGGAATCCGCAATAGTGCGGGCAATGGCATCCGCATCGCTCACGCGTGCTCGACGAACCGCGGTGTCGGACCTGCCTACTGCGTCGTCGATCATCTGCCGATGCCCACCCGCGGCAATCGTCAGCGACTTGAGATCGTCGAGAATTTGCGCACAGCCAGGGGAACGAAGATCACGAGGATGAGCGTCACGCCGATCAACACGGTCAGCACGGGATTCTGTTGTGTCCAAGTCGTTGGCTCGGGCGCTTCGGGCGGCACATTTCCAAATAGCAACCGTGCCGCTTGCACGAGAGCTGAGACGGGATTCCACTCGGCGAAAATGCGAAGCGGTGTGGGCAAACTATCGCTCGGAACAAACGCGTTCGAGATGAACGTAAGCGGAAACAGCACCAGGAACGACACGTTGTTGATGATTTCGGGGCTTCGCACGGTCATCCCGATGAATGCCATCAGCCAGGAGAACGCGTAAGAGAACAGGAGGAGCAACGCGACGGCGGCAACGGCTTCGAAAACGCTCGATCGCACGCGCCATCCGACGACGAAGCCCGTCGTCATCATGACCGCCATGGAGATCGTGTTGATGAGCAGATCGCCGTTGGTACGACCGATGAGAACGGCCGACGGGCTCATCGGCAGAGTGCGGAATCGGTCGATGATGCCGTCTTTGAGATCCTGGGCCATCGCCGAACCCGAGAACGTCGAGCCGAACACCACGGTCTGGGCGAAGATGCCCGCCATGATGAATTCTTTATAGTCACTGCCCGGGATGTTGATGACACCCGCGTAGACGAAACTGAACAACAGAACGAACATGATCGGCTGAAGCAGCGTGAACACGAGAATGTCGGGGACGCGCTTGATCTTGATGAGGTTGCGCCGGGTTGTGATCCAGCCGTCCGACAGCCAACGTGCGATCGCACGCGGGCCGTTGGCGGTTCGAGTTGAGAGGCGCGTCGACACAACGGGCGCGGTCATTAGGCGGCGCCCTTTTCGTCTTCGGATGCCGCGTGTCCGGTGAGTCGCAAGAACACGTCGTCGAGCGTGGGTCGGCGCATCCCGGCATCGTGCAGGTCGATGCCGGCGGAGCCGATAGCGGCGAGCACCGCTTGCAGGGCTTGCGGGCCGTTGTTGACGGCCATCACAACCGACCGGCCATCCGCAGAAATGGATGGCTCGCCGGTGCCGAAACTACGCAGCAACTGCACGACCTGGTCAGAAGCGGAACGGTCGACAAGGGTCAACTCGACGCGCTGACCGCCGATCGACGCCTTCAGTTCGTCGGCGGTGCCTTGTGCGATCACGGTGCCGCCGTCGATGACGGCGATGTCGTCGGCGAGGCGGTCTGCTTCCTCGAGGTATTGCGTGGTGAGGAGCACTGTCGTGCCCTCGCCGACGAGCCCAGTGATGATGTCCCATAAGCCTTGTCGGCTACGGGGGTCGAGACCGGTCGTGGGTTCGTCGAGGAAGAGCACATCGGGTTCGATGACGAGGGCGCCCGCGAGGTCGATCCGCCGTCGCATGCCGCCGGAGAACCCCTTCACCGGACGGTTCTGCGCTTCGGTGAGTTCGAAGAGTTCGATGAGCTCGCGGGCTCGAGTGCGGGATGCTTTTCGCCCGAGGTGGTAGAGCCTGCCGACCATATCGAGGTTCTCGAGGCCGGTGAGGTTCTCGTCTACGGCGGCATACTGCCCGCTCACGCCGATCATCCGTCGGATGCGCTCGCCGTGTTTCCGCACGTCGATGCCGTTGATGGTGGCGGTTCCGGAATCGGCGGTGATCAGCGTCGTGAGCACTTTGACGGCGGTGGTCTTGCCGGCGCCATTGGGGCCAAGGAGGGCGGTCACGGTTCCCTGTGGCACCGACAGGCTGAGGCCGTCGAGGGCGCGCACGACGGGTGCGCCTTTGGGCCGGTAAGTCTTCACGAGGTTCTCTGCTCGGATGAAACTCATCCCATGACCCTATTCCGTTTCCCCCGTCCGCCCTCCGCCGAGTGAGCAGTTTGTGCTGGTATCCGGGCCGTATTCGAGCAGAAACTGCTCACTCGCGGGATAGTCGGGGATAGCTTGGGGACATGACTGCGGACCTGGCAACTATCGTCACGCTCACCGTAAATCCGGCTCTCGACCTCAGCACGTCGACCGGGCGCGTCGAGAGCGAACACAAGATGCGTTGTGGCCCGACCAGGGTCGATCCCGGTGGCGGCGGCATCAACGTGTCACGGGTCATCCGTGAACTGGGTGGGGAATCTACCGCCATATTCGCGGCTGGCGGTCCGACCGGGGATGCGTACCAGCAGTATCTTCGCGCCAGCGGGCTCGACGGCACTCTCGTTACAATCGCGGAGAGCACCCGCGAAAGCTTCACTGTCGATGAGACGGATACAGGCGAGCAGTACCGGTTCGTGTTGCAGGGGCCGACTCTTGATGAAGGCGAGTGGCTCGCCTGCTTGGCCGCCGTGGAGTCGGCCATCCGCCCCGGTTGTTTCGTTGTCGGTAGCGGTAGCCTGCCGCCGGGGGTTCCCGAGGATTTCTACGCACGGATGGCGCGCACCGCGAAGGAGCACAACGCGCGTGTCGTCGTCGACACCTCGGGCCCAGCGCTCACTGCCGCGTTAGAGGAGGGCATCTTCCTGGTGAAACCGAGTGTGCGGGAGCTAGCCGAGTTCGTCGGAGCCGACCTGTCGGAAGATGATGACCACGAGGCTGCGGCGATGGAACTGGTCGAGCGTGGCGCCGCTGAGTTTGTCGCGTTGACTCTTGGCGCGCAGGGTGCCGTCCTCGCGTCGGCGGACGGCCTCATGCGATTGCCCGTGCCGAAGGTCGAGGTGCGGAGCACGGTCGGTGCCGGCGACAGCTTCCTGGGCGGATTCGTTGTTCGGCTTGCGCAAGGGCGCTCAGCGGCTGACGCCTTTCGTTGCGCTGTCGCTGCCGGAAGCGCAACGGCGATGACGCCCGCGACGGAACTCTGTCACCGCGCCGACGTCGAGCGCCTGGAGGCCGAACTCTCCCGCATCCCTCCCCGCGAGTGAGCAGTTTCGGTCGTCATTCCCGCGTTTTAAGAGCAGAAAGTGCTCACCGGGCGGAAGGGTAGGCGCGGGGGACGAGGCGTTGCAATTGCGTCACGTGCGCCGGCTCGAGTTCGTCGAGCGACGTGACTCCGAGCAACTTCATCGTGCGGGATACCTGCTCCCCAAGGATCTGAATGGTGCGATCCACGCCCGCTCGCCCACCGGCCATGAGCCCATAAAGATACGCCCGCCCAATGAGCGTGAACCGCGCACCTAAAGCGACGGATGCGACGATGTCCGCCCCCGACATGATCCCCGTGTCGAGATGAACTTCCGTGTCCTTGCCGACTTCACGCACGACATCCGGCAGCAAGTGGAACGGGATGGGTGTCCGGTCGAGCTGACGTCCGCCGTGATTGGACAAGGTAATACCGTCGACGCCCATGTCAGCCAGCCGCTTGGCGTCGCTGACCGTCTGCACGCCTTTCACGACCAGCTTGCCGGGCCATTGCTCTTTGATCCAGGCAAGATCCTCATAGGTGACGGTCGGGTCGAACATTGAGTCGAGCAGTTCGCCGACGGTGCCCGACCACCGGTCGAGCGACGCGAAAGCGAGCGGCTCGGTGGTGAGGAAGTTGATCCACCACTCCGGGCGCGGCAGTGCGTTGAGCACCGTGCCGACTGTCAGCTGAGGCGGAATCGAGAACCCGTTGCGCTTGTCGCGCAAGCGCGCCCCGGCCACCGGCACGTCGACGGTCACGAGCAAGGTGTCGAAGCCAGCGGCCGCGGCCCGATCGACAAGCGCCATCGAGCGCTCGCGATCCTTCCACATGTAGAGCTGGAACCAATTGCGCGCACCCATCGCCGCGACATCCTCGATCGCCGTCGTCCCCATCGTCGACAGCGAGAACGGGATGCCCGCCGCAGCAGCCGCACCGGCGCCCGCGATCTCCCCCTCGGTCTGCATCATCCGGGTGAAGCCGGTCGGCGCGATGCCAAACGGCAACTCGACCCGCTTGCCGAGCACGTCCCATCCAGTATCGACCGTGGACACGTTGCGCAGGATCGCGGGGTGGAATTCGATGTCCTCGAAAGCTTGGCGAGCGCGGGCGAGTGACAGTTCCGCTTCTGCGGCACCCTCGGTGTAGTCGAAGGCCGCTTTGGGAGTGCGCCGCTGGGCGATGTCCCGCAGGTCGGCGATGGTCAGCGCCGACGCGAGGCGCCGTTTCTTCGCGTTGAGCTCCGGCTTTTTGAATTGCATGAGCGGCAGGAGGTCACGTGGGTTGGGGATTCGGCGTTGAACCATGGCTTGTGCCTTTCGTCGTGGTGCGTGCTGGTCGGCGGTGGAGCAGTTTTCAGAATGCGCCAGATCAGGCGCGCGCGGCGCTCAATTCTGCGAGCGCTGCGCTGATCCGCTCGTGCACGCGGGGCGGCAGCTGGAACAGCACGCTCGCGAGGGGGTTGCCCGGCGCGAACTTCGTGTGGGTGCGGAAAGTGTGCGCTGCCTTCGCATCGTGTTCGGCGATCGTCGTCCACACTGCGGCATACGCTTCGGGGTCGTCGATGATGTCGGCGAGGTCTGTGCCGAGCGACACCTCGCCGAACGCTGGGGCGTCGGCGGGTGCGGAAATCGTCCATTCGTGCTCGCCCGATCCGACGGTGATGTCGTCGGATGCCCCGGGAAGCAGCACGGTCGCCGTCGCGTTGGGCGGCACGACAGCCCGCACCACGACAGTGTCGGCGCCGGTGCGCTCCCATCCCGCAGCGGCGCGGCCAAAGGGAGTTTCGTGCGTCGCGGTGGCGTGGTCGAATCCCGGCACGAGATGCGGGGCGATGCGTAGCTCCCGGTAGCCGGGGGCCGCGGGCGCGAGGCCCGCGAGCACGCGGTGCATCCAATCGGCGATGGCGCCTAGCGCGTAGTGGTTGAACGACGTCATCTCGCCCGGGTTGATCGATCCGTCTTCGAGCATCGAATCCCAGCGCTCCCAGATCGTGGTCGCGCCCATGGTGACGGGATAGAGCCATGACGGGTTCTCAGTCTGGGTGAGCAGTCGCCCGGCGACATCGAGGTGGCCGGTGAGCGTGAGGGCATCGGCCACCAGGGGAGTGCCGACGAAGCCCGTGCCGATGCGGTAGCCGGCGGCGCGCACGAGCCATGCGAGCCGGTCTCCCATCCGCTGCTTCTCTTCGTCGTCGCGGTAGAGGCCGAACATGATCGCGAGTCCGTAGCCGGTCTGCGCATCGGAGAGAATGCGACCCGAATCGGTGACGAACTCGCGCTGGAACGCGTCCTTGACCGTCGCTGCGAGCGCAGCGTAGTGCTGGGCCTCATCGGCGAGGCCGAGCACGCTCGCGGCCCGGGAGACGAGGTCGGCCGAGCGGAACAGGTATGCGCTCGCGACGATGTCGGGATCGGTCTTGGCGTCTGCGGGAAAGTCTGCCGGGGCATCCGGGTCAAGCCAGTCACCGAACTGGAACTTGCCCTCCCACAGATGGCGGTCGCCGGCGATGTTCGCGATGGTGTCGGTCCAGGACTTCATGCTGTCGTACTGTGCGCGAAGAACCCCGACGTCACCGAACCGCTCGTGAAGCACCCACGGCACGACGGTCGCCGCGTCGCCCCACGCGGCGGCGGGCTCGGAGAAGCCGCGGAGCACGTCGGGAACGATGAAGGGCACTACTCCGTTCTTCGCGGATTGCTCGATCGCGAGATCTTCGAGCCAGCTGGCAAGCAAACCGTCTGAGTCATACAGGAAGCTCGCGGTCGGGCTGAAAATCTGGATGTCGCCGGTCCAGCCGAGGCGTTCGTCACGCTGTGGGCAGTCGGTCGGCAGGTACAAGAAGTTGCCGCGCATGCCCCACACGACGTTCTCGTGCAACGTGTTGACGAGTTGATGAGAGCTGGCGAACCAGCCGGTGCGCTCCATGTCGCTGTGAATGACAATTGCCGTCACCGCTGACGGGTCGATGTCTCCCGGCCAGTTGCCGATTTGGGCGTAGCGAAAGCCGTGGAAAGTGAAGGTCGGCTCCCAGGTTTCCGGTCCGCCGCCGGCGAGGGTGTAGTGGTCGGTCGCGGCCGCGTTGCGTAGCGGACGGATGCCGAGCTCGCCGTGCTCGAGCACCTCGGCGTGTCGGAGGGTGAGTTCGCGACCGGCCTCGCCGTCGACGGTGATCCGCAGCCGACCGACGAGGTTCTGTCCGAAGTCGAGAATCGTTCCGCCGCTCGGCGATGCGATGACCTGCTGCACGGCGATCTCCTCGATCGCACGCACGGCCGGTGCTGACCGCGGCGTCGGCGTCGGGAATTCCGCGTCGACCCGCACGGATGTCCAGGACGAGTCGTCGAAGCCCGCCGCCGAGTAGCCACTGATGATTTTTCGGGCGTCGAACGCCTCGCCCGGGTAGATGCCGCTTGCGGTAATCGGGCCGTCGCCGGTGGCGCGCCACGAGGCATCCGTCACGATCGTCTCGGTCGTGCCGTTCGCATAGACGAGCTCCAGTTGCACGGCAACGGCGGGATCGTCGCCGTAGAGGCGACTCGTCGACTCCATGAAGCCGAAACTCTCGGTGTACCAGCCTCCGGCAAGCGAAACGCCGATCGCGTTCGGTCCCTCGGAGACGAGCGCGGTGACATCCGTCGTCTCGTGGGTGAGGTGCCACTGGTACGACGTCCAGCCGGGCTTCAGAATCTGGTCATCGACCTCGGTGCCGTTGATCTCGAGTTGGTAGACCCCGTGCGCGGTGGCATAGATTGTCGCGCTCGCGACGGGTCCGGATGCTTCGAATTCGGCGCGGAGGAGCGCTGGCTGGGCCGCGTGGTGCGGATCCGCGAGCCCGACCATCGCCGCGGTCCATTCGCCGTCGGCGAGGAATGCCGCCGTGACCGTGAGTGGTTCACTCCAGTCGGAGCGGATGTCGTCTGAACCGGTCACCCGCACGCGCACGTCGCGGGACTCGTGCGCTTCGAGCGGCTCGAACGGCCAGTCGACGAGCAGCGAGTCGCGCCCGTCGATGGTCGCGATAACACCGCCCGATTCGATTTCGGCGGATGCCTGAGTCCAGTTCGCCGCCGCCGTTGTTGTTTTCCAGCTGAGGCGCGGTGTCGGCGTGGCGACGAACCCGGTGTCGGAGCGGTATTCGGCTCGGAGCGTGGCGACGCGCGGTGCAGTCACGGTGTGCATTCCATTCGTGTGTCGGGTCATTTTGTCGCGTGGAGCGCGTCGTGGCGCGGTGCGTACGGGGTCGGTCGGAAGGCGGTCGCCACGAGCGCTCGCAGCGATTCGAGACTCCCGGGGACGAGGTCCGCGGTGCGCGCCTGAACGAGCACGTTGCCGATCGCGGTTGCTTCGACCGGTCCGGCCAGCACGGGTAGCCCACAGCGGTCGGCGATCAACTGGCACAAGAGCGCATTCTGCGATCCGCCGCCGACGATGTGGATGACCGACGGTGACGTTCCCGACAGCTCGGCCGCAGTGAGTGCCGCGGCCGCGAATGCCTGGGCGAGGGATTCCAGGATGCTGCGGGCGAACTCCGCATGCGTGCCGGGCGCGGGAAGCCCGCGCTCCGAGCACCAATCGGCGATGCGCGTCGGCATGTCGCCCGGCGCGAGGAAACGGGGATCGTTGGCGTCGAAGATAGTGACCGGGGCGGTAATGCTCGCTGCGGCCGTGAGTAGCCCCGAGAGTTCGATGACGTGCCCGTCGCGCTCCCACTCGCGCACCGATTCGCTCAATAGCCACAAACCCATCACGTTGTGCAAGAAGCGCACGCGCCCGTCGACGCCACCCTCGTTCGTGAAATTGGCAACGCGGCTGGCGTCGCTCAGCACCGGGCGGTCGAGCTCCACGCCGACAAGTCCCCAGGTACCGCATGAGATATAGACGAACTCCTCGTCGCCGATCGCCGGAATTGCAACGACAGCGGATGCCGTGTCGTGCGACCCGACGGCGGTTACGGTTGTCGACTGGGGCAGCCCGGTCTCCTTCGCAACACCCGGGAGCAGAGTGCCGATCGCCGTTCCCGCGTCGACGAGCTCGGGAAAGACGGAGCGCGGGTAGCCGAGGCGCGTGATGAGCGGCCCATCCCACTCCTGGTCGTGTACGCCGAGCAGTCCGGTCGTCGAGGCGTTCGTGCGTTCGGCTACCTGACGGCCGGTGAGCCAGTAGCCGAACAGGTCGGGGATGAGCAGGAATGAGTCGGCGAGCTCTAGATCTCCGCTGTCGCGGTCACAGGCGAGTTGGAAAACCGTATTGAAGGGAAGGTGTTGGAGTCCGGTGCGCATGTACAGCGCATCCGTCTCGATGATGGTGTGGGTGGCGGCCACGCCGGCCGCAGTGCGCTCGTCACGGTAGTGGTACGGCGTGCCGAGCATCCGTCCCGATCGCATGAGCGCGTAGTCGACCGCCCAGGAGTCGATTCCGATACTCGCGAGGCGAGGTTCGTCTCGGGCAGCGGCCGTGAGGCCGAGTAGGGCGTTGCGGTACAGCTCGAGAATGTTCCAGTGCAGGCCGTCGACCGTTCGCACAGGGTTGTTCGGGAAGCGTGCGATCGGGCGCACAGA
>JANOYC010000094.1:0-3361 GCA_031428675.1 Microbacteriaceae bacterium
GTACGGGTCAGCCGGATCACGTTGGCGACCACGAAGAGGGCCAGTACGACGGCCGGCAGCAGGAGCTCGCCGAGTGGAGCATCGCCACTCACCGTCGTGCGCGCCCAGCCCAACCTGATCGCGAAGACGTACTGGGCTACGAATGCCAGCACGAAGATGGGGAGCGAGATGAGCACCAGCGAGATGAGCAGGGAGACGGTGTCGAACGCACCGTTCTTGCGCAGCCCGCTGACCAGGCCGACGACGATGCCGACGACGGCCTCGATGACGATGGCGAGCATCGCCAAGCGGAAGGTGACCGGGAAGGTGCGGGCGAGGATCTCGGCCACGGGCTGCCCGGAGAACGTGGTGCCGAGATCACCCGCGAGAATTCCGCCGATGTAGATGAAGTACTGCACGATGAACGGCTTGTCGAGGTTGTACTCCGCGCGGATGGCGTCGGCGACCGCCGGGTTCAGGCCGCGATCCCCCCCGAGGGCGAGCACGGGGTCGCCGGGCAGTGCGAAGACCATGAAGTAGATGAGGAAAGTCGCACCGAAGAAGACGGGGATGACCTGGACGAGTCGGCGGAGGATGTACCAGATCACCGTCGACCCCCTCGTGTCGAACTGAGGCTTTTCATGATTCGGCGAGCGACCTTACTCTGCGATGTGCCTGGACCCGTTCGACCTCGTGGGTTCGACGCGTCCAGCGGATGTTATCCGGGGCCCTCTCGGCCCACAGACATCGGGGCGGCAGCACACGCGCTGCCGCCCCGACCTGTGCTCACGGACCCCAGGGGGTCACGAGCGGTTGCGGGAGACTATCCCTTCGTGATCTCAGAGTAGATCGGAACCGAGTTCCAGCCGAATTCGACATTCTCGACCTGGTCGCTGTACCCTCCCGTGACGTTCGAGTACCACAGCGGGATGGCCGGGAGATCCTTCAACAGAACCTCCTGCGCCTGCTGGAACTTCTCGTTGGCCGTCGCGATGTCGGTCTCGCCGAGTCCTTCCTTGAGCAGAGCGTCGAACTCCGCGCTCGAGTAGTCGCCGTCGTTCGATCCCGCACCGGTCGCATAGATCGGGCCGAGGAAGTTGGCGAGGGCCGGGTAGTCGGCCTGCCATCCGGTTCGGAACGGAGTCTGGATCGTGCGCTCGGTGATGAGCGTCCGCGCCTCGGCGAATGTCGGGTACGGAGCGCCGAGCGCGTCGATCCCCAGCGTGTTCTTGATCTGGTTCGTGACTGCGTCGACCCAGCCGGCATGTCCGCCATCCGCGTTGTACGCGATCTGGAACTGGCCATCCCACGGGGAGATCGCGTCGGCTTCGGCCCAGAGCTTCTTGGCCTCTTCGGCATTGAACTCGAGGACTTCGGCTCCAGGCAGGCTGTCGGAGTAACCGTCGATCACGGGAGACGTGAAGTCGGTCGCCGGAGTGCGCGTGCCCTGGAAGATCACATCGGTGACCTCCTCGCGGTTGATCGCCATCGAGATCGCCGCGCGACGCAGGGCGCCCTCTTCCCCGCTGAAATGCGGGAGGCGAGCGGGAATCGTGAACGACTGGAACACGGCCGCGGCCTGGTTGACCGCCCGCTCGCCCAGTTCGTCTTCGAACGACGCCAGGGCGCTGTCTGGCACGGCATCGAGCACATCGAGGTTGCCACCCTGGAGGTCTGCGTAGGCAGCTTCCTGAGTCGCGTAGAAGATGATGTCGAGCCCACCGTTCTTGGCCGTGCGGACTCCGTCGTAGTCGGGGTTCACCACCAGATCGATGCGGATGTCGTGCTGCCACGCGTCTTCGCCGTCGAGCATGTACGGACCGTTGCCGATCGGGTTCTCGCCGAACGCCTCGAGGTCCTCGAACGCCGATGCAGGAAGCGGATAGAAGGCCGAGTAGCCGAGGCGGAGCGGGAAGTCGGACTCCGGCTGCTTCAGCTTCACGGTGAACGTGGTGTCGTCGACCACGGTGAGACCGGTGAGTTCGCTGTCCTCGTCGTAGCTGAATCCCTCGATCGACTCGAAGAAGTAGCTGTTGAGCTGCTCGTTGCTGAGCAGGGCACCGTACTGCCACGCGTCGACGAACGACGCGGCGGTGACGTCCTCGTCATTGGTGAATTTGAGGCCCGGCTTGATCTTGATCGTGTAGGTCTGGGCGTCTTCGGTCTCGATCGACTCGGCGACGTCGTTGACCGGAGCACCGTCGGCTTCGTACGACACGAGTCCCGCGAAGATCGCATCGAGGATCTTGCCGCCACCGGTCTCGTTCGTCGTAGTGGGGATCAGGGGGTTCTGCGGCTCCGATCCGTTCGTCGTGACCACGGCCGTGGCCGTGTCGGACGGTGTCTCTGCGGTCGTCGCGCACCCGACCAATGCGAGTGTGGCGACCAACCCGACCGCGGCTACCGCGGGGAAGCGTCTCATTTTCAATTTTCCTCCTGTACAAAGATGAGCGGCGACATCGCAAAACCCGATCGCGAGGTCACCGCCGGATAGGTGCAACCCTAAAGGGGTCAAGAATGTACGCAAAATCGCAGCCCGAAACGTTACAGAGCGGTAACCCGCCGATCGTTTTCTCGTCTTCGACGCACTCCGCGAGCGTCGATAGTGCTATTTCTGCAAGAATCGTGCGTCTGATGATGGGAGGCCGCATGGGAATGCAGAGCGTCGATTCGAGCATCGAGTCGTGACCGACGACGACTTTCCTCTGGGATCGGGGTACAAAAACCGCGTGTGGGCGGAGATCGCAATCGTGCTCGGACTCTCGCTGGGAGCATCCGCCGTGTATTCCGTCGTCGCCCTGATCAACGCCGCAACGCGCCCCACCCCGCTGGCCGAGCAGACGACGACGCTCAATCGATCCCTCAGCGATCGCCCGGTTTTCGATCTCGTCTATCAGCTGCTCGGGATCCTGTTCGATCTCGTACCGGTGGCGCTCGTCGCCTTCCTCCTCTGGTCGGCCGCGCGGCCGCACCTGAGACACCTCGGCCTCGACTTCGCGCGGACCGGACGCGATGCGATCTCCGGACTGGCGCTCGCGCTCGTGATCGGGGTTCCCGGAATCGCCCTGTATCTGACGGGCCGCGCCGTCGGGCTCGCGGTGAACGTCGTGCCGACCGCACTCGACAGCTACTGGTGGACCGTGCCCGTGCTGGTGCTCTCCGCGCTCCGTGCCGGGATCACCGAGGAAGTGATCGCGATCGGGTACCTGTTCGCCCGGCTGAGTCGCCTCGGCTGGGGTCGATGGCAGATCATCATCGCCTCAGCGATTCTCCGCGGGGCATATCACCTGTACCAGGGGCCCGCGGCGTTCATCGGCAACCTGGCTATGGGGATCCTGTTCGGATGGCTGTACAGCCGCACCACGCGGCTTCTCCCCCTCGT
>JANOYC010000095.1:0-18506 GCA_031428675.1 Microbacteriaceae bacterium
CGCCGACCGGGTGCTGTTCATGGCCGACGGTGAAATCGTTGAAGAGGCAACGCCTGAAGTGTTCTTCTCGTCTCCGAAGAGCGACCGCGCCAAGGAGTTCCTGTCCAAAATTCTTACGCACTGACCTCGACGATGAGCACAGCACGTCACCATCGCACGGGCGCAGGCGACAGGCTTATCCGCAACCAGACGGATGAGACACCACCACCACAAAGGAGGCAACCATGAAACTCAACAAGGGTTTGATGATCCCAGCACTGGCGGCAGCGACGATCCTAGCGCTGTCCGCGTGTACCGACTCAGGAGCAGGCACGGGCGGCGGAACCACCGAACCCGGCGTTTCGACGGACGTCGAGTTTGAAGCGGGCTCCACGATGGCCGCACTCAACGAGGCCGGCACCATCACGATCGGCACCAAGTTCGACCAGCCACTGTTCGGCTTGGCCGGACCGGACGGCACGCCGGTCGGCTTTGACGTGGAGATCGGCAAGATCATCGCGGCGGAACTCGGCATCGACGCCGGCGACATCAAGTGGGTTGAAACGGTGTCAGCGAACCGCGAGCCATTCATCGAAAACGGCCAGGTCGACATCGTGGTCGCGACCTACACGATCAATGACAAGCGCAAGGAAGTCATCTCCTTTGCCGGGCCGTACTACTCCGCCGGTCAAGACCTTCTCGTGCTCGCGGGCAACCCTGCGGACATCACGGGGCCGGACGACCTCGCTGACAAGAAAGTCTGCACTGTCACCGGATCGACGTCGGAGACGAACATCGCCGAATATCCCACCGCTGGGGTGATCACGACGGATGCCTACTCCGCATGTCTCGAGCCACTGCGAAACGGTGAAGTGCAGGCGGTGACCACCGACAACGTGATCCTCGCCGGCCTCGCCGACCAGAACTCGGGCGAGTTCGAGGTCGTGAACAACCCCTTCACCGAGGAGCCTTACGGCATCGGACTCAAGAAGGACGACGACGTGTTCCGTGACTGGATCAACGACGTTCTCGAGGCGAGCTACAGCGATGGCCGCTGGGTCTCGGCATGGGAGAACACCGCGGGCGCTGTGCTCTCGACTCCCGAACCGCCGGCAGTCGACCGCTACTAGTCGACCCTGACGGTGTCCCGCTCCCGACAGGGGGCGGGGCACCGCACCCCCTGAGCGAAACGAGGATGCGACGTGGATGCGATCATCGAGAACTTGCCGCTGTTTCTCAGCGGCTTCTCCGGAACGCTCGGTCTCCTCGCGATTTCAGGGATCGGAGCGCTCGCACTCGGCATCATTGTCGCGGCAATGCGAATCTCACCCGTCGCATCCCTGAGGGGCTTCGCGACCGTCTACACGGAGCTGCTGCGCAACACCCCTCTTACGCTCGTGCTCTTCTTCTGCGCCTTTGTTCTGCCGTACTTGGAGTTCTCCCCGGGGTACTTCACTCTTGCTGCGATCGGCCTGACGCTCTACACCTCACCCTTCGTTGCCGAAGCGCTGCGCTCTGGAGTCAATGGCGTGGCGGTGGGGCAGTCGGAAGCGGCGCGGAGCATCGGGCTGTCGTTCGGCCAGGTGGTTACGCTCATCGTCTTGCCGCAAGCCATCCGAATGGTCGTCCCTCCGCTCATCAACGTCTTCATCGCCCTCACCAAGAACACCTCGGTTGCCGGTGGATTCTTCGTCTTCGAGCTCTTCGCGGCGGCGAAGACGGTCGCCAACACGAGAGGTGACGCCGTTCTGGCAGTGCTTCTGGGTGTTGCATTCTTCTACCTCATCGTGACCGTGCCGCTCGGTCTCATCGCCGGGCGCATCGAGAAGAAGGTGGCGGTGCTGCGATGACGATGTCTGTGCTCTACGACGTGCCGGGCCCGAAAGCGAAGCGCACGTCTCTCATCGGCTCCATCGTGGGTGGCGTGCTCATTGCCGCGGGTCTCACCTGGTTGATCCTGACTCTGGGCGCCGAGCGAGTGAGCGCCAACGGAGCGACCCAGCCCGGGATGTGGGATGCGAGCCGCTGGGACATCTTCAACGACTTGGCGGTCTGGCGCACTCTCGGCGCTGGCGCGCTTGCGACCCTGCAGATGGCCGGAGTTGCCGCCGTGCTCGCGATCGTCATCGGCATTCTGTTTTCGTTCGGACGCACCGCCGCCTCGCGCTGGATCCGCATCCCCGTGGCGGTTCTGCTCGAGTTCTTCCGCGGTATGCCGGTGCTGCTGATGATGCTCTTCATCCTTCTCGTGTTCGCCACGGGGGCGTTCGCGGCCGGAGTCGCCGCGCTCGCCGTATACAACGGAGCGATCATCGGTGAAGCCCTCCGCGCGGGCATCAGCGCGCTCCCGAGGGGTCAGCGCGAGGCCGGACTCTCCATCGGCCTCACTCCGGTGGCGACCCGCTTTCTGATCGAGTTCCCGCAAGCCTTCCGGCAAATGCTGCCGATCATCATCGCCCAGCTCGTGGTATTACTGAAAGACACGTCACTGGCCTACATCGTGGGTTACCCGGAACTGTTGCGGCAGGGCGTCAACTACCTGTCGAACTTCTTCGGAAATCGCTACTTTTTCTCGCTCTTCTTCGTCGTGCTCGCCATTTACCTCGCAATGAACCTCACCCTGTCGTGGATCGCTCGCATCATCGCTCGCCGCACGGGATCGAAGTCGGGCGGGTTGACGATCGCAGATCCCGACGACGTCGAAACCTCGCAGCCTGTCGTCACGTGAGACGGGAACCAGCTAGCGAACGAGCGCGTCGAACCGCGCACTAAACTCTCTCCTTGTGTCAGAACCCACTCTCATCAGCGAAGAGGCCGTCGGCCAGGCGGTCGAGGCGGCGCTCGCCGCGATCGCCCACGCAGAGTCCGCCAGCGCGCTCAAGATCGTGCGCGCGGCGCACGCTGGCGAGGCGTCTCCGCTCGCACAATTCAACGCGGCGCTGAAGACCGTGCCTGTCGCCGAGCGCGCAGCGACCGGCAAGCTCGTCGGACAGGCGCGAGGCACGGTTGCCCAAGCGATCGCCGCCCGGGATGCCGAACTGGTCGCCGCAGAGGAGTCGGCCCGGCTTGCGGCTGAAGCCATCGACGTCACTGAGGTGGCGACGCGCTGGCGTCCTGGTGCACGGCATCCGTTGTCTCTGTTGCAAGAGCACGTGAGCGACATCTTCGTCGCCATGGGGTGGGAAGTGGCCGAAGGCCCTGAGCTCGAACACGAGTGGTTCAACTTCGACGCCATGAACTTCGACGAAGATCACCCGGCCCGCGCGATGCAGGATACGTTCTTCGTCGAGCCCGCCGATCGTCACCTTCTGCTGCGCACGCACACTTCTCCCGTGCAGATTCGTTCGTTGCTCGAGCGCGAGCTACCTGTCTACGTGGTCGCGCCGGGGCGCGTGTTCCGCACTGACGAACTCGACGCGACGCACACGCCGGTGTTTCATCAGATCGAAGGTCTCGCCGTCGACCGCGGCCTCACCATGGCGCATCTTCGCGGCACTCTCGAGCACTTCGCCCGGTCGATGTTCGGCGCCGGCGCGCAGATACGACTGCGGCCGAACTACTTTCCATTCACCGAGCCAAGCGCCGAAATGGACGTCTGGCAGCCGAACGCCAAGGGCGGCGCGCGGTGGGTCGAGTGGGGGGGATGCGGCATGGTCAATCCGAACGTGCTCCGTGCGGCCGGCATCGATCCTGACGAGTACCAGGGCTTTGCGTTCGGCATGGGCATCGAGCGCACGCTCCAGTTCCGCAACGACATGAACGACATGCGTGACATGGTCGAGGGCGACGTCCGCTTCTCGCAGCAGTTCGGAATGGTGGTCTGATGCGTATCCCGATCAGCTGGCTCGGCGAGTATGTCGACCTTCCCGAGAACGTCACCCACGAGCACGTGCACGCCGCTCTTGTTCGCGTCGGACTTGAAGAAGAGGACGTGCACGGTTTCGACGTCAGCGGACCCATCGTGGTGGGCCAGGTGCTCGATTTCGTCGACGAGCCGCAGAGCAACGGCAAGACCATCCGCTGGTGCCAGGTGGACGTCGGTGAGGCCGAACCGCGCGGGATCGTCTGCGGCGCACACAACTTCTCCGTCGGCGACAAGGTCGTTGTATCGCTGCCGGGCGCGATTCTGCCGGGACCCTTCCCGATCTCCGCGCGCAAGACCTACGGCCACGTGTCAGACGGAATGATTGCATCCGCCCGCGAACTCGGGCTCGGCGATGAGCACGACGGCATCCTCCGGTTGACCGAACTCGGTCTTGACCCCGTTGTCGGCATCGACGCGCTGCACGTCCTCGGGCTCGACGACTTCGCCGTCGAAGTCAATGTCACGCCCGACCGGGGGTATGCCTTCTCGATCCGCGGAATCGCGCGGGAGTACTCGCACTCGACCGGGTCTGCGTTCCGTGACCCGGCGAGCCTTACCACTCCCATCGACGCGAGTGGTTTTGCGGTGGAGATCCGCGACGATGCGCCCGTGCGCGGTCGCATTGGGGCCACGGTCTTCGTGGTGCGCGCTGTCGACGGCATCGACCCGACCCGTCCGACGCCCGCCTGGATGGTTTCCCGTCTCGCGCTCTCGGGTATCCGCTCCATCTCGATCGTGGTCGACATCACGAACTATGTGATGCTCGAGCTCGGCCAGCCGATTCACGCCTACGACCGCGACAAGGTTGCGGGCGGCATAGTCGTGCGTCGCGCGGCGGCCGGCGAACAACTGACGACCCTCGACGGGCAGACGCGCGCGCTGCACGTCGAAGACCTTCTCATCACCGATGACTCCGGGCCCATCGGGCTTGCTGGAGTGATGGGCGGGGCGAGCACGGAGATCGGCGCTGAATCGACCTCTGTGCTCATCGAGGCGGCTAACTTCGATCCGACCTCGATCGCCCGCACGGCTCGTCGGCACAAACTGCCGAGCGAGGCATCGCGCCGGTTCGAGCGGGGCGTCGACCCGGCCGTCGCGCGCGTGGCCGCGGCTCGCGTCGTCGACCTTCTCGTTGACCTCGCCGGCGGCACCGCCGTTCCCACCGGTGCGACGATCGCGACGGCGACCGAGACACTGCCGATCGACCTGCCGGAGGGCTACGTCAACGGGCTCATCGGTGCGGACTTCACGGCGTCGGAAGCGCTGTCGGCGCTCACCATGATCGGAGCATCGATCGAAGCGACCTCGACCGGTTTGCGCGTGACACCGCCGAGCTGGCGCCCAGACCTTATCGATAAGCCGTATCTGGCCGAAGAAGTCGCCCGCATCGTCGGTTACGACCGTATTCCGTCGATCATTCCTGTCGCCCCGCCCGGTCGCGGCCTCACCCGCACGCAACGGCTCCGCCGGGCTGCTGCCCAAGCGCTCGCCGCGGGCGGTGCCACCGAGGTGCTGGGCTACCCGTTCGTATCCGAACGCAACAACACCGTGTTCGGGTCGCCCACGGGAGAGAAGGTACCGGCGATCGCGCTGGCCAACCCACTGGATGCCGAAGCCCGATGGATGCGCCGCTCGCTCATCCCTGGACTCATCGACACCGCGCGCCGGAATCTCTCCCGCGGCCTGACCGATCTCGCGCTGTTCGAGATCGGCCTCGCGTTCCTCCCGGAGCAGGGAACGCAGTACGGCACCGACCGAGTGCCTGGCGGCACCGAACGTCCGTCGGCCGCTCTTCTTGCCGAACTCGACCACAGCATCCCACCGCAGCGCTGGACCGCGACCGCGCTCTTCCTCGGTAACGCCGTCGACAAGCAACCGGGGCGCCAGGCTGAACCGGCCGGGATCGGCGACGCGCTCACCGCAGCGCGGCAGTTGGCGGCGGCTGTCGGGGCCGAGATCGACGTGGAGCGCGGTGAGCACTCCGCGATGCACCCGGGTCGCACCGCTCGACTTTCGGTAGCCGGCATTTCCGTGGGCTACGCGGCAGAATTGCTACCCGAACTGGCGCTCGACGCCGACTTGCCCCGCGTCGTCGCCGTACTGGAAGTTGACCTCGACGAACTCATGAACCTTGCCCCACGCGAGGTGGTGCCGTCGCCGATCTCAAGCTTCCCCGCGGCAACGCAAGATCTGTCGCTCATCGTGGCGAGCGAGATCCCCGCGGGAGCGGTACTCGCGACCGTGCGGGAGGGTGCTGGCGAGTTGCTCGAGGCCGTGCGCCTCGTCGACGACTATCGGGGAACTGGCGTGCCAGACGCACGCAAATCGCTCACGTTCGCGCTGCGCTTTCGCGCCACCGATCGCACACTCACGGCCGCAGAAGCGAGCGCATCCAAGCTCGCCGCAATCGCGCTGGCAGCGTCGCGCTTCGGCGCCACCGTGCGCGAATGAGCGCCGCGGTCTCACTCGGGTGTCGGTCAGCGCATCCGCTCGCCGATTGCTCGTAGGGTAGAGGCATGCCATATTCCGTTGCCGTGGCCGGTGCTAGCGGCTACGCCGGCGGGGAGCTCGTGCGCTTGCTGACGGCGCACCCCGACTTCACCGTAACCACGGTCACCGCGTTCCAGAACGCCGGCCAGCCGCTGATCGCTCATCAGCCGCACGTGCGTTCGCTCGCCCACCTCGCGCTTCAGCCGACGACCGTCGAGGTGTTGTCGGGGCACGATGTGGTGTTCCTCGCGCTTCCGCATGGGCAGTCCGGAGAGCTCACCGCGCAGTTGCCCGACTCCACGATCGTCATCGACTGCGGTGCCGATCATCGCCTGACCGACGAAGCGGCGTGGGAGAAGTTCTACGGTGGCGAGTTTTTCGGTGCCTGGAGCTACGGCATGCCCGAACTCCTGCACGCCGACGGCACGCGTCAGCGGGAGCGGCTTGTCGGCGAGACCCGCATCGCTGTGCCCGGTTGCAACGTCACCGCGGTCACGCTCGGGCTGGTGCCCGGCATCCTCGCCGGTGTTATCGAGCCTGAGGATCTGGTGGCGGTGCTCGCGGTCGGCACGTCGGGAGCGGGCAAGAGTCCGAAGGCGCAGCTCCTCGCGAGCGAGATCTACGGCTCGGCTTCGGCCTACGCGGTCGGCGGCACACACCGGCACATCCCGGAGATCATCCAGAACCTCGAAGTAGCGGGGGCCAGGGGCGTCAGCATTTCCTTCACGCCGGTGCTCGTACCGATGTCTCGCGGAATTCTGGCGACCTCAACCGCGAAGCTCGCCTATGGTGCGACCGCGAGCGATGTGCGCTCCGCATGGGAGGGCGCGTACGCCCTCGAGCCGTTCGTGCATTTGCTGCCCGCCGGACAGTTTCCACGATCGGGAGACACAACGGGTGCGAACACGGCGCTGGTCGGCATCGCGGTCGATGAGGCTGCTCGCCGCGTCGTGACGGTCACCGCGATCGATAACCTCGTGAAGGGCACGGCCGGAGCTGCGGTGCAATCGGCCAACATCGCGCTCGGGATTCCCGAGTCCCGCGGTCTCAGCATTGATGGAGTTGCCCCGTGAGCGTCACCGCCGCCGCCGGATTCGAAGCGAGCGGCGTGAGCGCGGGGCTCAAGGCATCCGGTGGTTTGGATCTTGCCCTCGTCGTCAATCGCGGCCCGCTGCAGAACGCCGCCGCGGTATTCACCAGCAACCGGGCAAAAGCAAATCCGATCCTGTGGTCGCAGCGTGCCGTTCTCGACGGCATCGTCTCGGCGGTGTTGCTGAATTCCGGCGGGGCGAACTGCTTCACCGGCGCCGAAGGATTCCAGACCACACATGCAAGTGCGGAGGCGGTCGCACACGCGATCGGTGTGTCCGCCGGCGACGTGATCATCTGTTCGACCGGCCTCATCGGCGACCAGCTCGATCGCGCCAAGGTGCTCACGGGCATCCCGGTTGCGCACTCCGCGCTCGGCACCGACGGGGGTGCGGATGCCGCACGCGCCATCATGACGACCGACAGCGTTCCGAAGATGGCTGCTCGCACTGTCGACGGATGGACGATCGGCGGAATGGCCAAGGGCGCGGGAATGCTTGCCCCGGGACTCGCGACCATGCTCGTGGTCATCACGACCGACGCGGTCGTTGCGGTGGGTGAGCTCGATGCGCACTTGCGTGCGGCGACGCGGGTGAGCTTCGACCGACTCGACAGCGACGGTTGCATGTCGACCAATGATCAAGTGACCCTGCTCGCGAGTGGAGCCTCCGGCGCTCAACCGGACCCCGCCAGGTTCCGCTCCACCTTGACCGAGGTGTGCCTCGACCTCGCGAAGCAATTGCAAGCGGATGCCGAGGGCGCGAGCCATGAGATCACCATCGACGTCACCGGAGCTGTGACCGAAGACGAAGCCGTCGAGGTCGGGCGCTCCGTTGCCCGCAATAACCTCTTCAAGGCGGCCGTGTTCGGCAACGATCCGAATTGGGGCCGTGTTCTTGCGGCGATCGGCACCACGTCAGCCGAATTCGACCCCTACGACGTCGATGTGTCGATGAACGGGGTGCGCGTGTGTTCCGGCGGTGCCCCTGATCGTCCTCGCGACGACGTCGATCTCACCCCGCGCGCGGTCACCGTGGGCATTGACCTGCGCGCGGGGCACGCGAGCGCCACGATCTTCACCAACGACCTCACCCACGACTACGTTCACGAGAACAGCGCGTACAGCTCGTGATCGACGACATCATCGACAACTCCGCGTCCGACGCCGCGGCGAAAGCGGCCACCCTCATCGAGTCGCTTCCCTGGCTCAAACGGTTCTCGGGCGAAATCATCGTGGTGAAGTTCGGGGGCAATGCCATGGTCAACGCCGAACTGCAACGCGCCTTCGCCGAGGACATGGTCTACCTCCGGTACGCGGGCATCAAGCCCGTGGTCGTGCACGGCGGCGGTCCGCAGATCTCGTCCATGCTGGAGCGCCTCGGCATCCGATCGGAGTTCGTGGGCGGCTATCGGGTGACCACCCCGGAGACGATGGACGTGGTGCGCATGGTGCTCACCGGCCAGGTCAGTCGCGAGCTGGTAGGCCTGATCAATGAGCACGGCCCGCTTGCCTCCGGCGTTTCGGGCGAAGACGCCGGTCTGTTCCACGGTCGTCGCCGAGGAGCGATCGTTGACGGCGAGCATGTCGACATCGGCCAGGTCGGCGACGTCGTCGCGGTCGACCCGGCCGCGGTGCTCGCCGAGGTCAACGCCGGCCGCATCCCGGTGGTGTCGTCGATCGCGCCAGACATCGACGTGCCGGGCCAGTCCCTCAACGTGAATGCGGATTCGGCGGCTGCATCGTTGGCCGTCGCCCTCGGCGCCGCCAAGCTCGTGGTGCTGACCGATGTCGCGGGCCTCTATCGTGATTGGCCCAATCGGGATTCGCTCGTTTCGGTCATCGATTCCGACGAGTTGCGTTCACTGCTGCCGTCGCTGGAGGCGGGCATGATTCCCAAGATGGCCGCGTGCCTCGAGGCAGTGGACGGGGGAGTGGAGAAGGCCGCCATCATCGACGGCCGCCAGCCCCACTCGATCCTCCTCGAGATTTTCACGCAGAACGGCGTCGGCACCGAGGTTGTGGCCACGCCGTCCGTCAGCGTGGGGAGCAACCGATGAGCTGGCGCGATGATTTCAGCGCGGCGATGATGGGCTCCGCGCCCTCGCCGCTCGGAATGCTCGTGCGCGGTTCTGGCGCTCGCGTGTGGGATGAGGCTGGCACCGAATATCTGGACTTCCTCGCTGGGATCGCCGTGAACGCGCTCGGCCACGCGCATCCGGCATTCGTGGATGCCGTCGCCTCGCAAGTCGCGACGCTCGCGCACGTGTCCAACTACTTTGCAACTCCGCCGCAAATTGAGCTCGCGAAACGACTCCGCCGAATCTCCGGCGCGGGAGAGACCGGGCGGGTCTTCATCGGCAACTCGGGCGCCGAAGCGATCGAAGCGGCTATCAAGCTTGCGCGCCTCAATCACGGCCGCACGAAAATCGTCGCTCTCAACAACGCCTTTCACGGTCGCACCACCGGCTCGCTCGCGCTGACCGGCAAACCGGCGCTGCGCGAGGGGTTCGAACCTCTTCTCCCCGGTGTCGTGCACATCGATTCGACGGTTGCAGCGCTCGAAGCAACCATCGACGACAGTGTTGCCGCGCTCTTCCTCGAACCGATCAAAGGCGAGGCCGGGGTCGTCGACCTCCCGCCCGGCTATTTGGCGCGCGCACGCGAGGTTACGCAACAGCACGGCGTGCTCCTGATCCTCGACGAGATCCAGACCGGTGCCGGGCGCACCGGAACGTGGTTCGCATTCCAACAGCACGGCATCGTGCCCGACGCGATTGTGATCGCCAAGGGCATCGGCGGGGGCTTTCCGATCGGAGCGCTGGTCACCTTCGGATCTGCGTCGGGGCTGTTCCGCACCGGTCAGCACGGCAGCACCTTTGGTGGCAACCCGCTCGCGACCGCTGCGGCCAATGCGGTGCTCGGCGAGATCGAATCCGCCGGTCTTGTCGAGAACGCGGCCCTGCGCGGACGTCAATTACGCGAAGCGATCCTTGGCCTTCGTTCCCCGCTCGTGCACGAAGTGCGCGGCGCTGGTCTGCTCATTGGCATCGGTCTCACCGAGCCGGTCGCACACGCCGTCTCGACAGCGGCGTTCGAGCGCGGCCTCATCGTCAATGCAGCCAACGAGACGAGTATCCGGCTTGCTCCGCCGCTCATCATCGACGACGACGACGTCGCCGAATTCATCCGATTGTTCACGGCTGCGCTGGAGGCGGCATCATGACACGGCATTTTCTTCGCGACGACGACATCTCCCACGTCGAGCAATTGCAGATTCTCGAGCTCGCATCGGAACTGAAAGCCGACCGCTTCTCGGCACGGCCTCTCGCGGGTCCGCAGACCGTCGCGGTGATTTTCGATAAGTCGTCGACCCGCACGCGCGTGTCCTTCGCGGTGGGCATCGCCGACCTCGGTGGCGTGCCGCTCATCATCTCGACCGCGAGCAGCCAGCTCGGCGGCAAGGAGACGGCCTCTGACACCGCGCGCGTGCTCGAACGTCAGGTTGCCGCGATCGTGTGGCGCACCTATGCGCAGGCCGGACTCGAGCAGATGGCGCTGGGCACGACGGTGCCGGTAGTGAACGCGTTGAGCGACGACTTCCACCCGTGCCAGTTGCTCGCCGATCTGTTGACGATCCGCGAGCACAAGGGTCATTTGCTGGGACTCACCGTCACCTTTCTCGGCGACGGTGCAAGCAACATGGCCCAGAGTTATCTCTTGGCGTGCGCCACCGCGGGCATCCACGTGCGAGTCGCGAGCCCTCCGGAGTTCTCGCCGTCTGCGGGGGTGGTCGCCGACGCAGAACGCATCGCCGCGTCGACCGGCGGGTCGGTGCGCTTGTTCTCCGAACCGATCGACGCAGTCAAGGGCGCGGATGTCGTTGTCACCGACACCTGGGTGTCGATGGGCAAGGAAGAAGAGAAGGCGCACCGCGTGAGTATTTTCGGCCCGTATCGGGTCGACTCCGAGCTCATGGCGCATGCGCACAGCGACGCCTTGTTCATGCACTGCCTCCCGGCCGATCGCGGTTACGAGGTGACGGCAGACGTCATCGACGGCGGCCAGAGTGTCATCTGGGATGAGGCGGAGAACCGCCTGCACGCGCAGAAGGCGCTGCTCGTCTGGCTGCTGCGCCACTGATCGCCGGTCGGCGACTCCGGAGCGCACCGCCCGGGCGCTACCCGCCACGCGGTCAACCATAGACTTGTCTTTTGAACTCAAGGAGAACCACACATGGCTGAACGCGTCGTCCTCGCCTACTCGGGCGGACTCGACACCTCGGTAGGCATCGGCTGGCTGAAAGATGCCACGGGCAAAGAGGTCGTGGCCCTCGCTGTCGACGTTGGCCAGGGTGGCGAAGACATGAACGACATCCGCCAGCGTGCGCTCGATTGCGGCGCGGTGGAATCAGTTGTTGTGGATGCCCGCGATGAGTTCGCGAACGACTACCTGATGCCGGCTCTCAAGGCCAACGCGCTGTACCAGAAGCGCTACCCGCTCGTGTCGGCGCTCAGCCGTCCCGTCATCGCGCGCCACCTCGCGCGCGTTGCGAAAGAACTCGGAGCCGACTCCGTCGCGCACGGGTGCACGGGCAAGGGTAACGACCAGGTGCGCTTTGAAGCCGCCGTCGCGGCACTTGCCCCCGAGCTCTCCAGCATCGCGCCCGTTCGCGACCTCGCACTCACGCGCGACAAGGCGATTGTGTATGCCGAGCAGCACAATCTTCCGATCCAGCAGTCCAAGAAGAACCCGTACTCCATCGACAAGAACGTGTGGGGTCGAGCGGTCGAAACGGGCTTCCTCGAAGACCCGTGGAACGCGCCCATCGAAGACCTCTACGAGTACACGCAAGACCCGAACGTGCAGCGCGACGCCGACGAAGTGACGATCACCTTCCATTCCGGAATCCCGGTCGCGATCGACGGTCGTTCGCTGTCGCCGTTGGAGATCGTTCAAGAACTCAACTCAGTGGCGGGCAAGCACGGAGTCGGCCGAATCGACGTTGTCGAAGACCGTCTCGTCGGCATCAAGAGCCGCGAGGTCTACGAGGCGCCGGCTGCAATGGCCCTGATCGAGGCGCACGAAGCGCTCGAGAGCCTCACGATCGAACGCGACCTCGGTCGTTACAAGCGCGGCGTCGAGGCTGAATGGGCGAACCTCGTCTACGACGGACTCTGGTATTCGAGCCTCAAGCGCTCCCTCGACGTGTTCATCGACGACACGCAGAAGTACGTGAGCGGCGACATCCGACTGAAGTTGCAGGGTGGCCGGGCCGTCGTCACCGGCCAGAAGAGTGACGAGAGCCTCTACGACTTCAGCCTCGCGACCTACGACACCGGTGATACGTTCGATCAGTCGCTGTCGAAGGGCTTCATCGAAATTTGGTCGTTGCCGAGCAAGATCTCGGCCCGCCGTGACCTCAAGGCCGGTGACTGAGCCTGGCTGACGACACCACCACGGAAGGCGCCCTGTGGGGCGCGCGCTTTGCGAGCGGACCGTCAGCCGAGCTTTCCCGCTTGAGCAAGTCGACGCATTTCGACTGGCAGCTCGCCCCCTATGACATCGCCGGATCCCGGGCGCACGCCGTGGCTCTCGCCGCAGCAGGTTACCTCGACGAATCCGAACTCGAACGGATGCTGCAGGCGCTCAACGACCTCGACGCTGCGGTCGCCGACGGTTCGTTCTCCGCTCTCGACTCCGACGAAGACGTACATTCGGCTCTCGAGCGAGGGCTCATCGAGCGCGCGGGAACGCAGCTCGGCGGCAAGCTACGAGCGGGCCGCAGCCGCAATGACCAGATCGCCACGCTCATCCGGATGTACCTGCTCGATCACGAGCGCGCCATCCGGCACGAAATCGTGCAGCTCGTGGACGCGATTGCAGCGCAGGCGGAAGCGAACATCGACGCGGTCATGCCCGGCCGCACGCACCTGCAGCACGCGCAGCCCGTGCTGCTCGCGCATCACCTACTCGCGCACGCGTGGCCGCTCGTGCGCGACCTGCAGCGGCTTCGCGACTGGAGAGTGCGGGCATCCGCGTCGCCGTACGGCTCAGGCGCCCTGGCCGGCGGTTCCTTGGGGCTTGACCCGGCGCTCGTCGCGCGAGAGTTGGGTTTTGACCGCACGACCGAGAACTCGATCGACGCCACCGCAAGCCGGGATGTCGTGGCCGAGTTCGCATACATCGCCGCGCAGATCGGTATCGACCTCTCTCGCTTGTCCGAGGAGATCATCCTGTGGGCCACGCGCGAGTTCGGATTCGTGCGACTTGACGACGCCTACTCGACCGGCTCGTCGATCATGCCTCAGAAGAAGAACCCCGACATCGCGGAACTCGCACGCGGCAAATCAGGTCGATTGATCGGCAACCTGACCGGTCTGCTCGTCACGTTGAAAGGGCTCCCGCTCGCGTACAACCGAGACCTGCAGGAAGACAAAGAGCCAGCGTTCGATTCTGTCGAAACTCTCGAGGTCGTTCTGCCCGCGTTCACCGGAATGGTCTCGACGTTGCGGTTTGATCATGCGCGGATGGCCGAGTTGGCGCCGCAGGGATTCTCGTTGGCCACCGACGTTGCCGACTGGCTCGTTCGACGGCACGTGCCATTCCGCGAAGCGCATGAGATCAGCGGTGCCCTCGTGCGTTTCTGCGAAGACCATGGCATGGATCTGCACGAACCCACCGATGCGGACTACGCGGCGATCTCCCCGCATCTCTCCGGTGAGGTGCGCGGCGTGTTGACGGTCGCCGGGTCGATAGCGAGTCGGTCGGGAGTCGGCGGAACTGCCCTCGATCGCGTCGAGGAGCAACTCGCAGCGCTCACCAAAAACGTTCGCGAACACGTGCCCGGCGGTTTCGTCTAACGCCATGCACCGCTTCAGCGCTGACGCCGTGGAGATTGCGCCAACGCTTCTCGGTGGCCTGCTGACCGTCGGCGAGGTGACTCTCCGCCTGACCGAGGTGGAGGCGTACCGCGGTGAGGTCGATCCCGGCTCGCACGCCTTTCGCGGGCAGACCAAGCGAAATGCCACCATGTTCGGCCCGCCCGGACACCTGTATGCGTACTTCACCTACGGGATGCACGTGTGCGCGAACATCGTCTGCTCTCCCGAAGGGGTCGCTTCAGCCGTCCTGTTGCGGGCGGGCGATATTGTCGAAGGCCTCGAGGTTGCCCGGGCACGGCGCGGAAGCACCGTGCCGCACCGAGACCTAGCGCGGGGGCCCGCGCGGCTCGCGGTCGCCCTCGGGATCGCTCTCGCCGATGATGGTGCGCTCATCCAGTTGTCGGGCCAGGTTCGAGCGGACACCCGCTTCGCATTCGCGGATCGGTCAGGTGCCGTTCCGGTGTCGAGCGGGCCGCGCACCGGCGTCAGCGGGCCCGGTGGCGGCGACGAATACCCGTGGCGGTTCTTCATCCCCGGGGATCCTACGGTGTCGCAGTACCGGGCAAGCGTCACACGTCGAGGGCGACCGTCGACCACCGGGCGCGCGACCCGATCCACGCCGTCTACACCGTGAGCAGGATGAGCGCGGCACACGCGCCCGCCCAGACGAGGCTCACAAGGGTGCCGATGATGAACCGCTCGCGCGCTTCGGGAGAGTCGAGTTCGCCGAGTCGACCGAGGCCCTTCACGGCGACCACGATGGCGATGCCTTCGAAGCGACCGAGCACCGCGAGGCCGATGACGGCGAGCCGTTCGAGATAGCCGATCGTCGCACCGCCGCGTAGCACCTCGCGCTGCGCGCTCGAGGCCCGATCGTCGCCAACGGCAGGATGCCCGGTCGGCTGTTCCGACCGCTCTGCAGCGTCCGCGCTCGCCATGCCCAGCACGGTGAGGGTGAGCGGGCCACCGACCACGACGCCCAGGACGAAGACTTCGATCGCGACCACGCTCGCGAGTGCCGGCAGCGGGTAGGGCAGCGGCATGTCGGCCCCCAGCCCGTGCAAGAGCAGTCCGGTGGCGACCGGGATGACGCCGACGGTTCCGATGATGGGGCGGCCGATTCGAGCGGCGACGATGGCCAGGGCGATGCAGGCGCCGACGATCGCGATGGCGGCTATCCATAGGGCGACGGTGCCGAAGGCAGGCGAGAAGAGATTCATCAGTGACCATTCTGGTGGGCGGCTTGGTCATCAACCAGAGCGGAGGCGCCGTCGGCGGTCGCAAGCAACCGTACGATGGCGGTCGTCGCGGACTGCTCGGTGCGAATGCCGGCGGTGCGTGCCCGTTGGCTTACAGCCTGGGGGGAGATTCCCAGAGCGTCGGCGGCGTCGCTTTGGGTCATCCCCGCAGCCAGGAGATCGGCGATCTCCCAGCCCTCAGGGCTCCGTCGAGATCTGAGGAACAGCAACAAGTCGACGATCGGCGACACGTCGGCAGACGCGAGCGGGTGGCCGTCGTCGACGATGAGAGCAAAGCGGTGCGGCGCACGTTTGGCGCGATCGACGGCCTCGCGTGCGGCGACGAAGGCTGCCCCGGTCGCCGCTCGCACGGTCGACGGCAACGGCAGTCGCACCCCGCCGATGCCGCACCCGACGCTCCATGCGTCGTCGCGCGTGAGGGTCGTGATGATCTCGAGCGCGGTGGCCGCGTCGGCAACGAGCATCTGCACCTCGTCGCCCGCCGTTCGATCGGGCGGGAGGGCGAGGCGTGAGCCGAAGCGCTCCGTGACGGTATCGAGAGTGTCGCCAGCGACATCCTCGCGGTGGGTGCTGTCGACTTGGTCAGCGGTAATGACGAACATGGCGCAAGCATCCTTCCTTGTTTCGACGATATCAAGTCTACAAACTAGATAACGGGTTATCAAGGGTGCAAACTGGAATCAGCGCACGGTCGGTCGGCGTCGCGTGTCCTTCGCCGCGCCCCAGACGCCGGGAGGACCGCTGATATTCTTGCCCGGTGCCAGAACCTACCGCGCTCGACGCGCAACAGAATGACCCAACTTTCGAGGACGTATGGGATGAGATCGTCTGGCGGGGGCTCGTGCACGTCTCGACGAACACTGACGAGCTGAAGGCGCTCCTTAGCGGTGAGCCGATTACGTACTACTGCGGGTTCGACCCGACGGCGCCGAGCCTGCACCTGGGCAACCTCGTGCAGCTGCTACTCATGCGGCGCCTGCAACTAGCAGGGCATCGACCTCTCGGCCTGGTCGGAGGATCAACGGGGCTCATCGGAGACCCACGGCCGACAGCCGAGCGCACTCTCAATGACCCTTCGGTGGTCACCGAGTGGGTGGGCAAACTCCAGGCGCAAGTGTCGCGATTCCTGAGCCTCGAAGGAGACAGCGCGGCACGGCTCGTGAACAACCTCGACTGGACAGCGCCCATGTCCGCGATCGATTTCCTTCGAGTTATCGGCAAACACTTCCGGGTCGGCACGATGCTGAAGAAAGACGCGGTGAATGCGCGGCTCAACTCCACCGAAGGCATCAGCTACACCGAGTTCAGTTACCAAGTGCTCCAGGGCATGGACTTCCTGGAGCTCTACCGCGCCTACGGTTGCGTGCTGCAGACCGGCGGGTCAGACCAGTGGGGCAATCTCACCAGCGGAACCGACCTCATCCACAAGGCGGAGGGCGTGAGCGTGCACGCCATCGGCACGCCGCTGATTACCAACTCCGACGGCACCAAATTCGGCAAGAGCGAGGGCAACGCGGTGTGGCTCGACGCGAGCCTCACGAGCCCCTACGCGTTTTACCAGTTCTGGCTCAATACCGATGACGCGGATGTCATCGCGCGGCTCAAAGTCTTCACGTTCTTGACTCGGGCGGAGATCGATCGGCTGGCGACCGCGGTAGTGACCGAACCGTTCCGTCGCGAAGCACAGAAGTCGCTCGCGGTCGAGGTGACACGACTTGTTCACGGAGCCGGTGCCGTGCGAGCGGTCGCGTCGGCATCCGAAGCGCTGTTCGGACAGGGCGATCTTGCCGACCTCGATACGACCACCCTCGAGCAAGCGTTGCGCGAGCTGCCGAACACCACGTCGCCGGCGACGATCACGATCGTCCAGGCCCTCGTCGACACCGGGCTCACGTCGAGTGCTGGAGAGTCGCGCCGCGCGATCGCGCAGGGAGGGGTCTACGTGAACAATCAGAAGGTCACGGATGATGCCACCACCCTCGAGAGCGTCGTTCTTCCGTCGAGAATGGTTGTCCTCCGCCGCGGCAAGAAGACGCTCGCCGGCGTCTTCGTGGAATAGCAAATTCGCCGGAATCCGGGGCGACACGCCCGGGATGCGCTGAGATTTGCGGGGTCCGAAACATCCACGTAATGTAATCACCTGTCGCCCCAAAGGTGCGGGAAGCGGAAGAGCTTCTCGGCCTCAAGAGGGACACAATCCAGCCAAAGATTCGGCCTCATTCGTGAAGTTCGAACCACGGCGTTGGACACAAAATCCGCCAGGTAAACAGCTCGAATCGACCGCGTGTCGATTTGACAGAAACAAATCTGGTGGTAGGTTAGAGCAGTTGCCCTGAATCGGAACCGAAAGGTCGAGAATCAGGAGCGCCCGATCCTTGAGAACTCAACAGCGTGCACAATGTCAAATGCCAAAAACCTCGTGCATCGACACCGTTTCTAGCGGTAGAGATGCAGGAGATTCCTTTGGAAAACATTTAAACAACAAAGCAAGTCAGTAATGATTTGTTCTGTCAGTTTCAAACTTGCAGGGTTGTCCGCCTATTCCGGTGGCACTCTGCGCTAGATGTGCCGCTGACTTCGGTCAGTGTGCAATCAAACATTTATGGAGAGTTTGATCCTGGCTCAGGACGAACGCTGGCGGCGTGCTTAACACATGCAAGTCGAACGGTGAAAGAGAGCTTGCTCTCTGGATCAGTGGCGAACGGGTGAGTAACACGTGAGTAACCTGCCCTTGACTCTGGGATAAGCGTTGGAAACGACGTCTAATACCGGATACGAGCTTCAGCCGCATGGCTAGGAGCTGGAAAGAATTTCGGTCAAGGATGGACTCGCGGCCTATCAGCTAGTTGGTGAGGTAATGGCCCACCAAGGCGACGACGGGTAGCCGGCCTGAGAGGGTGACCGGCCACACTGGGACTGAGACACGGCCCAGACTCCTACGG
>JANOYC010000096.1:0-1599 GCA_031428675.1 Microbacteriaceae bacterium
AGCGCCGGCGTCAAGACTGCGAAGTGATACGCCTCGCTTGATGAATTTCTGTTCGAGCACTTCGAGTACGGCCTTGACTCGTTCTTCGGCGCTCGCTTTGAGGAGCAGTTTGTCGCCGCTCCACTCGACGGATGCGCCGACGTTCTTGAAGTCGTAGCGCTGCGCGATCTCTTTTTGGGCCTGGTTGACGGCGTTCTCCGCCTCCATCTGGTCGACCTTGCTGACGATGTCGAATGAGGAATCTGCCATGCCAGAAGTGTAGGTTAACCGCCGATGCGCCGATGCGCCTCGGGAACGGAGCAAGCTTGCTGAGGCGACTGGCGCGGCTCAGCGCGACGTGCGCACTCGCGCTGATCGTGCTGACTGGATGCTCGTCGGAGCCGACACCGCCGATCGCAACGCCCATGCCGCTGCCGCCCATGCCCGCGGCGCCTCGTGACATTGTGCGGGCAGCTGCGGACCAGCCGGTCACCTTCGCGACGCAGGTGGACACGGTCTGGTTGGACGACGTGGCAGAACTGACCGGCATTCCGCGCCGCGCGCTCGTCGGCTACGCCGGGGCGGAGATCGCGACCGCGCAGTCTCGGCCTGAGTGCGGCATCCGCTGGTCGACGCTCGCGGGCATCGGCTACGTCGAGTCTCGTCACGGTCAGATTTTCGACGGCATGATCAACGAGAGCGGCACTGTCTCGCCGCCCGTCTTCGGCGTCGCCCTTGACGGTACGAGATTCGACGCCATCCCGGATACAGATGCCGGCTTGATCGACGGCGACACCGAGTGGGATCGCGCCGTCGGTCCAATGCAATTGCTTCCCGAAACCTGGCGCAGTTGGCATGTCGACGCGAATGCCGACGGAACCGAAGATCCGCAGAATATCGATGACGCAGCGGTGGCGGCGGCAAACTATCTGTGCCGCGCCGCGGTGGAGGTCATGAGCGTTGACGGCTGGACAGCGTCGATTCGTTCGTACAATTCGGCAGAAAGCTATCGAGTGGCCGTGCTGCGTGCGGCCGACCAGTATGCACGGTGGTCGCTGGAGCGCTGAACACTCAGCGCCCGGCGCCTTGGAGTCAGCGCTGGTCGGGTCGGGGCCGGGCAGTTGACGAGCGAATAACGAGCTCGAACGCCATCGGGGTGTCTTTTGAGCGCTCCGCCGGTCGGTCGGGGTGAAGCTCGTCCATCAGGATCTCCACCGCGAGAGCGCCCTGTCGGGCGGGATACTGGGCGACCGTGCTGAGCCCGAAGAACTCGGCAAGGTCGTGGTCGTCGATGCCGATAACCGAGAGGTCGCGTGGCACGTCGAGTCCGAGGTCGCGGGCGGCCAGGATCGTGCCGATTGCCATCTCGTCGGAGGCGGCAAAGATCGCCGTCGGGCGCTTGCGCGGGTTGCCGAGGAGCTTCTTGGCGGCGCGATATCCGTCGGCAATGGTGAAGTCTGCCGGGGCGAAGAGATCGGGGTCGCTCAGGATTCCGACCGCAGCGAGAGCGGCGTCGTAGCCCGCCCTGCGGTTTGTCGGCATGTGGAAATCGGTCTCAGATTGCGGGTCGCCGCCGATGTGCGCGATATTCCGGTGGCCAAGGCTCAGCAAGTGCTCGGT
>JANOYC010000097.1:0-21995 GCA_031428675.1 Microbacteriaceae bacterium
CCATGCCTGCGCAGGCTGTCCCGCCGCCAGAAGCGTTGCCACCGGCCTCGGTCAGGGCCCAGTTGCTCGCCACCGAGCACTGGAGCCTGCTCGCCTCTCGAAGCACGACGCAAAGCGAAGTACTGACTCGCATCAGCATGTTTCTGACGCTCACCTCGGCGAGTCTGCTCAGCATTGCCCTGGTCGGTCAGGCCACCGCGTTCAGCGACAACTTTCGGCTGTTCGCGGTGGCCATCCTCGGCGTGTTGTGTGTGATCGGGACCCTCACCCACGTGCGTGTCCACAACGTGGCGTATGAAGACCTCATGTACGTCCTCGCAATGAACAGGTTGCGCGCCGCGTATGTCGCGATCGACCCGGGGATCGAGCCGTTTCTGATGTCATCCACACACGACGATCGCCGCGGCTCGACGCAGACCTACTACTGGCTCGGCAAACGTACCGATCTCGGTCAAGTCGCCGGCAGCAGCATGATCTTCATCGCCGCGGTGTGCGGAGCGCTGTTCGGACTGTTTGCGGCCGCTGTCGGCGGCATCTTCTCGGCGCCAACGTGGCTCCTGTACGTCCTCGGTTGCGGTGTCGGGCTGAGCTACGTAGCTCTCAACATCTGGCTCGGCAATCGACGGTACTTCGCGATCTGGCCCGGATTCGATCCGGTCTCGCCATCTCCGGAATCGGCCACGCCCGCAGATCCGACCCCCTAGCGCCCGCGGTGCGCGAGTAGGATCGTGTCGATCGCAACCCCGGCATCCGTCGTGCGTTTCCACTGGCGGCACTCAGCGATCGAGAGCCCGGCAGCCGCGTTGCGGAGCTGACTGACCGTGGTGAGGATGGCCGGATCCTGCGGCCCACCAACCCCGTGCTCGATGTTGACTCGGTCGTGATTGATGAGGGCGAGCGTGCCTCCCGGCGCCAGGTAGCTCGCGGCGTTGTCGATTGCCTTCGCGAGCGCATCCGCGGTCACCTGGAAGTACGCGATGACGACAAGGTCGACGGGAGTGTCGGACACCCATTCCGTCGCATCCGCTTCGACGAATCGCACGTCGAGATTATGCTCGGCGGCGCGACGAGCACCTGTCGCCAGACCTACCGGGGAGAAATCCACCGCGGTGACCTCCCACCCGCGCGCCGCGAGCCACAGGGCGTGGCGACCTTCGCCAGCCGCGAGGTCGACCGCGCGACCAGCAGGCAGCGGCTTGGCGACGCTGGCGATCCACGTGTTCGGCGCAAGCGACCACACCGTGGATGCGTCGGCCGCCGCTGCCGCATAGCGGTCGTTCCAAAGCGCCCGGCACATCACGCGACCGCGATTCGTTCGGAAATCTCGGCGAGCGCGGAGGAAAAATCCCGTTCATGGCCGTGCGCCGCACCGCCGGACAGGTTGACGCCCCGCACGCCGTCGATGCCGAGCATGACCGTTGCGAGCTCGGCAGCGGCCGAGATGCCAGCGTCGCGGGGGTTGGACGCCGAAAGGATGCCGTCGAGGTATCCCTCCGGCAGCGCCAATGTGGTGAAGCTTTTCAGTAGCTCCGCGCTTCCGCGATCGACGACGACAGGCACGCAGGGAATGTACGCGAGCTCGGCCCCGAGTTCGCGTGCTGCTGCGATGAACTGGGCGACGGGTCGTGCGCCGCCGGCGTGATTGACGAAGCAGACCTCTGCGCCGGCTCGCATCTTCTCCACCAGTCGCGCGGGCCGGCGATCGACGGGCGGCGCTGAGGGCGACTCGCCGACCGAAACGAGATGACCGGCGGCATGGGCGAGCGATGCGGTCTGGGTGGAATCGAGGTCGAACACTGGCGCTGCATCCGGTCGGGAGCCGGTCAACGGGTGATCGCCGGTGACGCAGTGCACCCCGGCCACTCCGACGTGGGCAAGCGCGGCGAGTTCGGCTTCCAAGGCAACTCGATTGCGGTCGCGGTTGTTGAATCCCATCCACGGCACGAGCCCGGCATCCCGGATCAGAAGGGCGCGATACGACGGCGGGAATTGCACGCGTGCCAGCCCCGAGTCGCCCGCAAGCACGGCATCCACTTTCCCGCGTAGGGCCGTCGCGCAGTCGGAAATCGACGCCGCGTCGAGCGCTCTGGCGGGAAAGTCCGCGACGACGATCTGGCGCGAGGCCAGGAGAGCGCGCATCCCCGCCGCGTCTGTTGACGGTGTTGATGCAGGCACCGGTTCGGCGGACGAAAACGACCGGTCGGTCGTCGACGGGCTGGCGACTCCGTGCCAGCGCACTGTCGGCGAATTCAGAAACACGCACGGATGAGCGGCCACCTCACACGACCCATCGAACTCGACCCCGCCGCAGGGACCGTACTCCATTGACTTCGGACAGGCGATCTCGGTGATCATCGTCGGCGGCGCCCTTCCGATTGCGGGAAACAGTGCGTGGACTTTTCTCGACCTAGTGCAGGTGGGAGTGTGGGGCTGGGTCTGTTTCAATGGTACCGACGCCCACCTTCGAGCAAGGACACCCAGGTATGACACCTCGCCATGACCTCGTTATCCGCGCCGCTGCAGCCTTCATCAACGGGCAATTCCAAGCCGCGTCGATCGGAGTCACCGGCGGCCGCATCGCGGCGATCTCTGGACACTCCGAGGGAGATCTTCACGGCGAGATTATCGTTGAGCTCGCCGCCGACGAGGTGCTCATCCCCGGCATCGTGGATACCCATGTTCACATCAACGATCCCGGTCGCACCCACTGGGAGGGGTTTGCGACCGCCACCCGGGCGGCTGCGGCCGCTGGCGTCACCACCGTGGTCGACATGCCGCTCAACAGCATTCCGGCGACGGTGACGGTGGATGCCCTCCACATCAAGCGAGACACCGCAGCAGGCTCGGTGGCAGTGGATGTCGGCTTCTGGGGTGGGGCCGTTCCCGAGAATCTGGGCACGCTGCGGCACCTGCACGACGCGGGTGTCTTCGGCTTCAAAGCCTTCCTCGCGCCCTCGGGCGTCGACGAATTCGGGCACCTCGACCCGGAGCAACTCGAGCAAGCCCTCGAGGAGATCGCCGCGTTCGACGGCTTGCTCATCGTGCACGCCGAAGACCCCGCCGTGCTCGATGCCTTCAGCAATGAGGGTGGCACGCACTACGACCGTTTCGTCGCCTCCCGCCCCGAGGATGCCGAGATCACCGCGATCGATCGCGTGATCGCCGGAGTGCGCCGCACCGGTGCGAGGGCGCACATCCTGCACTTGTCATCCGCCCGCGCTCTCGACTCGCTCCGGGCCGCCCGCGCCGACGGGCTCCCGATCACGGTCGAGACCTGTCCGCACTATCTCGTCTTCGACGCCGAGGACATCACCGACGGCGCGACGCAGTTCAAGTGCTGCCCCCCGATTCGCGACCATTCGAACCGCGAGGCGCTGTGGTCGGCCCTCCTGGCGGGCGATATCGACGTAGTCGTCACCGATCATTCCCCCAGCACCGCCGAGTTGAAGTATGCGCACGGCGGTGACTTCGCGCTCGCTTGGGGCGGAATCTCCGGTTTGCAGACGGGATTCGCGGCCGTGTGGACGGAAGCCCGGCGGCGCGGAATTCCGCTTGAGCGAGTGCTCGAATGGATGTCAGCGGGCACCGCTCGGCTCGTGGGTTTGCCCGAGAAGGGGCGGATCGCGGTGGGCGCCGACGCCGATCTCGTGGCGTTCGCCCCGGATGAGACCTTCGCGGTGCATGCCGAGCAACTCCTGTACAAGAACCCGATCAGCGCGTTCGATGGCCGGGAACTTCGAGGCGTGGCCCGGCGTGTGTGGCTCGGCGGAGCATCCATCGTCTCCCCCGGTGCTGCTCACCCCGCCGCGCCTTCGGAAATTCAGGAATCGACCGCTGTCGGGCACCTGCTGACCGCGCCACACGCGCGATAGCGCGCACTTTCCTGAATTTCCGAAGGTGCGGGGCGAAACACCGCGGTCACATCGCTCTGGGAGAATGCGCCCATGGCGATCATCCTCGGCGACAACCAGTACGGGAAAGCGGAATCCCGCGTTGTGCGCATCTACCGGGACACTCCGCGGCACGAGATTCGCGATCTCAACGTATCGACGGCCCTACGCGGGCCGTTCGCACCCGCGCACCTCCTCGGCGACCAGTCCAACGTGCTCCCGACCGACACGCAGAAGAACACCGCCTTCGCCTTCGCGAAGTCGCACGGCATCACCTCCGCCGAGGATTACGGTCTCGCGCTCGCCCGGCACTTCGTGCACGACATCGCCCCTGTCGAGGGCGCCCGGGTCGACATCGAGGAGTTCGCGTGGCGCCGCGCGGTCGTCGACGGCATCGAGCACGACCACACCTGGACGCGGCTCGGCGAAGAAATACGCACGACCGCCATCACCGTCGACGCGACCGGCGACTACGTGATCAGCGGCCTGAAGAATCTCGTGATCCTGAAATCCACGCGCTCCGAGTTCACCGGCTTTCTCGTGGACGAGTTCACGACCCTCGCCGAAGCCCACGACCGAGTGATGGCAACCTCGCTCACCGCGCAGTGGCGCTACACCTCGACCGACATCGACTGGGACGTGACCTATGCCTCAGTCAAGGCCACGATGATTCGGGAATTCGCGGAACTACATTCCCTGGCACTGCAACAGACACTGTGGCATATGGGCCACGCGGTGCTGGAGAAGCACCCGGAGATCGCCGAGATTCGCGTGAAGGCACCCAACAAGCACCACTTCGTGGTCGACCTTGCCCCGTTCAACCTCGAGAACCCCGGCGAAGTGTTTTATGCCGCCGACCGCCCGTACGGGCTCATCGAAGCCACCGTGACCCGGGACGACGCTCCGGATGCCGGCTCCGCATGGCGCGCATCGGAGTTCTCGTGATCGCCACGGCCGCTGATGACGCGCGCTTCCTCGCCCACGCCATCCGCTTGGCCACGGAGAATGTCGAAAACGGCGGCGGTCCTTTCGGAGCCCTGATCGTGCGGGATGGCGAGGTCGTGGCGGAGGGACAGAACCGGGTCACGGCAACCCTCGATCCGACCGCGCACGCCGAAGTCGTCGCGATCCGGGCCGCCTGCCAGTCGATCGGCGACTTCTCCCTCCAGGGAGCAACGCTCTACACCTCGTGCGAACCCTGCCCGCTGTGTCTGTCAGCGGCACTGTGGGCGCGCGTTGATCGCGTGGTGTTCGCCGCAGATCGACACGATGCGGCGCGGGGCGGGTTCGACGACCTCGAGTTCTACGAGCTCTTCGCACGTGATCGAGCCACCTGGCCGGTCGCAATCGACGCCGTCCGGCCCGACAATGCGCCGGAACCTTTCGACGCGTGGCTCGCCAACGAGTCGCGCACCGACTACTGAGCGAGCGCCGACGACGCTGTGCGCGTCAGCTGCCGCGATAGGTGGAGAAGGCGAACGGACTCAGCAGCACGGGCACATGGTAGTGCGCGCTCGCGTCGGCGACGTCGAAGTCGATACGCACCCGAGGGTAGAACGTCGAACGACCCGACGCCGCGAAGTAGTCGCCGGTGGCGAAAACCAGACGATACGTGCCCGGCTTCAGTTGGTCGGGGCCAAGCGACGACACCCTGCCGTTGTTGTCGGTCAACTCCCTGGCGATGACCGCGCCGGTGTCATCCTGGAGCTCGACCAGGACGTCTGCGGCCGGTCGGCCGAGGGCCGCGTCGAGAACGTGAGTCGTAACCTGGCTCATGAGCTCTCCGCCGGATCTCCCAGCAGGGCCGAAAGCCGAAGGATCGCGATTTCCCGAAGCTGCGCTGCGATGATCTCGCTCTCCGTTTCGGCGTCATTGTGCATCCGGCGCCGCAACTCACCGAGGATCTCGGCGCGCGAGCGACCGGCCGCACGAATCAAAAATACCCGGCCGAACCGGTTTTCATACTCCGCGTTGCCTGTGGCGAGTGCCGCCGCGAGCGCCTCATCGCCGGAATCCGCGGAAGACTGCTCGGCCCGGCTGAACGATTGCGCCGCCCCTTCGCCGACCGGCCGGTCGCCAATGCGCGGGTGATGAGCGAGCGCCTCGTCGATCTCGCTACCGCTGAGAGGCACTGCGGCGTCTTCGGCGATGCGAAGCAGTTGAGCGACCGACGCGAAAGGCGAAGCTGCGGCCACCTCGTCGACCCATCGCTGCACCGAGAGCGCCGTGGTCAGCGCCTCGCGAAGGCGGGTATCCGAGATCGGCAACATATGGCTATAACTGTAGCGATGAACACCACCACCAGCGCTCTCACCGGGCTCGTGCTCGCAGCCGGTGGCGGAACCCGTTTCGGCGCACCGAAAGCGCTCCTGCGCACGGCGGCCGGTGATCCGTGGCTCCTCCGAGCTGTCCGGCTGCTCCGCGAGGCGGGTTGCGGCCACGTCGTCGTGGCGCTCGGCGCGGCGGTCGACGAACCGTCCGCGCTTCTCGCCGACGACCCGCGCGTGAGCATTGTGGTCGTCACCGATTGGCAGATCGGGATGTCTGCCTCGTTGCGCGCGGGACTCCACGCCATCGCGGCGGCCACTCCAGCCGCGGTCGCGGCCGTCGTCACTCTCGTCGACCTTCCCGAGCTGCCGGTCTCTGCCGCTCGTCGCTTAATCGAACGCGCTGAGATCACTCCTCTCACGCTTCGGCAGGCCGAGTATGACAGCCGCCCCGGGCATCCGGCCCTTATCGGTCACGCACACTGGGCTGCGATCTGCGCCGAGGCCGCCGGCGACCACGGAGCCCGTGCGTATCTCGTCGACCACGGTGTGGAGGATGTCGACTGCAGCGATCTGTTCGATGGTCATGACATCGACGTCGACATTCGCCGCGGGAGCGACGTGGATTCCCACGACGCAACAACCTTCGGTCGCTAGCGAGCGCTCACGTCGAGCGCGGCGACAGCGGCTCGCCACGCGAGGGTGGCGCACCGGGCGCGGAGCGGAAAACGCCCGATTCCCGCGAACACCGACGCGTCTCCCAGCCCGTCGGGGGCCGATTGTCCTGCGTGCACACTGTCGAAGAACTGCTCCGCCCGTTGATGCAAAAGCTCCGACGGTGTTCCCGGCGCGAGCGCAGCGAGCACCGACGCCGACGCCATCGAAACGGTGCAGCCGTTGCCCTGCCAGGTCAGCGTAGCGACGACCCCATCGTCATCGACCGTCACCCGCACGGTGATGCTGTCGCCACACGCGGGCGTGATTTCGGATGCCTCTCCCGTGAACTGGTCGTGCAGCCCGAGACCATGCTTGGCGCGCTCGTAGTCTTCGATGACGACCTGGCGCTCGGCATCGCTCAGTGGCGACGTCACCGCGCGCCCTCCAGCTCGTCGAGGGAGCGGAAAGCGGCACCGATGCGGGAGATTCGTGCTCGACCGTCACGGAGTCGCGCCCCGAGCACTGCCGCGCTGAGAGCGCTCATGACGCTCGCCACCGCGGCGTAGCTGTCGAACGCCGAAACGCTGTCGACGGAGCATTCAAGGAAGTGGTCGACCTCGCCCTGATATCGACGACCGCCAGCATCGGCCATCAGAACCGAGCGCGCGGGGCCTTCCGCCACGGTCGAAACAACTCGTGCGAATAATTCCGGTCGGCGCCGAAACCCGACGAGAATCACGACGTCGTTAGCGTCGAGCCCGGCGAGTTCTTCTCCGACCGATTGACCCGGGAGCGGCGCAAGGTCGACGCCGTCTCTGGCCTGCGCGAGTTGCTGGCGAAGATGAAGGGCCATCGGATAGCTATTGCGGAACCCGATGACGAGCACGCGTCTGGCCGCCGCGATCAGTTCGGCTACCGGCTCGATCTCAACGGTCGCGAACGCCGCGCGGAGATTCGCGAATTCCTGTTCGAGGTGTGTGGCGAAGTTCGGCGCGACCGGTCCGGCAACGGGGGTGCCCATAGAGCGTGCAGCGCGTGCGAGTTCCCTCAGTTCATCAGCGTTCTCGAAACCGAGACGGCGGTAAAGCCTGCTCACGGTTGCCTTCGACACGCCGCTCAATTGCGCGACCTCGGTCGCGTTGTAAACGGCCAGGTCGGCAAGATGGTCGCGCATGAAGTCCGCGGCGCGTTGCTCCCTGGGCGACAACTCCGCGTAGGCGAGGTCGAGTCGTTCAGCGATTCCCGCGCTCACCGACTGCTCCCGAGAACGTCCGCATGCTCGGCGTGGGCGAGCACCGCGGCCTCAAACGCATCGAGGGCGGCCGCGACGTCGGTTGCGATCACCGCTTCGTCGGGGTGATGACTGATGCCCCCGGTGCAGCGCACGAATAGCATCGCGATCGGTGTCACCGCGACGACGGCCATGCCGTCGTGACCCGCCCTGCTCCAGATCGGCAGCGGATCGGCATCGCCCGTCGCGCGGATACCCGCCTCGATCGACGCCCGGAGGTGCGGATCACACACCACGGCGTCCGCTCGGTACATTTCCCGCGCCTCAAGACGGAGCCCCCGCCGCTCGCAGATCTCGTGGGCCGACGACAGAATCATCGACAAACATTCGTCACGGATCTCATCGAGTTCGGCGCGAAGATCGAGGGTGAACTCGGCGGAACCGGGAATCACATTGACGCCACCGGGAAACGCCTGCATTCGTCCGACGGTGCCGACGGTGCCACGCAGCTTGCAGAGCCGCTCGATCTCGATCACGAGTTCGCTCGCGCCGACGAGGGCGTCGCGGCGTCGCTCGAACGGTGTACCGGCGTGACCCGCCGCGCCGACGATCGTGAGAGCCAGACGTCTCGCACCGGCGATCGAGGTGACGACGCCGAGTCGGCGATCGGCATCTTCCAGGATGGGGCCCTGCTCGATGTGCGTCTCCAGATAGCCCACGAGCGTTTCCGGTCTGCGGAACGCGCCCGGGAGTCGTGCCGGGTCGAGGCCGAAATCGTGGAACGCCTCCGCAAGGGTGATGCCGTCTTTATCGGTACGGTTCCACCAGTCGTCGTTCCAGGTTCCTGCGAGCGCCCGGCTACCGAGAAGCGCGGTTCCGAAACGGGTTCCCTCCTCGTCGCTGAAGGCAACCACTTCGAGCGCGAACGGCAACGCGCGGCCGCTCGCGCGGATGCGCGACACCACCTGGATCGCGAGCAGTACCCCGAGCATTCCGTCGTAGCGGCCGGCGTCGGGAACCGTGTCGATGTGCGATCCGAGGAGCAGCGCGGGAAGGTCGGGTTCACGACCCTCGATGCGCCCGCACTGGTTGCCGGCGGCATCCTGCCAGGTGGCCAGTCCCGCCTCTTCCATCCACCGGGCAACGAGAGCGTTGGCGGCGGCGTGTTCCGGCGAGAGGTGTACGCGTTCGAGTTTCTCAGGGTGCACGGAGATCGCGGCGAGATCGTTGCACCGCTCCAACACGAGATCGACCTCCGTGCGGGTCGCGCGAGTCATGCCGGTCATGCCGGTTCTCCCACCATCGCGGAGTCGTACCAATCGAGCGCGGCCCCGACGCCGCTGCCCGCGGTCACGGTGGCTCCGCCGCGACGGAGAACGTGTTCGAGCGCGGCAAGAGTCGTCAGCACGGTGTCCCGTCGGGCGTTGTACCCCATCGTTCCGATGCGCCAGACGCGACCGTGCAACGGGCCGAACGACGTTCCGATCTCGATCCCGAAGTCGTCGAGCATAGTCGTCCGCGCGCCGTCACCGTTGATTCCCTCGGGAATCTCGACCCCGACGACGTTCGTCATCTTCACGCTCTGATCGCCGAAAAGCGCAAGTCCCATCGCCGACAGCCCGGTCGCCATCGCGGTGCCGTGCAGTCGATGGCGTGCGATCGCCGTGTCGATTCCTTCCTCGAGCAGGATGCGGGCACACTCGCGGGCGCCGTACAGCATGCTCGTCGCCTCGGTGTGGTGGTTGAGTCGGCGGGGGCCCCAGTAGTCGAGGATCATCGCGAGGTCGAAGTAGTTCGAGCGGATGGGGCTGCTGATCACCCGGTCACCGTCGGCGCGAATGCCCGCTTCGATGCTCTTGCGTGCGTTGACAATCTCGACCGCGCGTGCGGACAGCGTGATGGGGGCGCTTCCCGATGGACCACCGAGACATTTCTGCAGGCCGGCGGTCGCAACATCGATCCCCCAGGCATCCGTTTCGAATTCGTTGCCCCCTAACGTCGCGGTCGTGTCGGTGTAAAACAGCACGCCGTGCTTGTCGCACAGCCCGCCGATTTCATCGAGCGGCTGAGCGAGCGTTGTCGAGGTGTCGCCGTGCACGATTGCGAGGATCTTGGGCTTCGTCTCGCGGATGGCCTGCTCGATCGCTGCGGCAGAGAACACGGTGCCCCAGGCGACCTCCCGAACGTGCACATCGGCACCGCAGCGTTCGGCGATCTCACGCAGGAGGTGCCCGAAGCGCCCGAAGATGGGCACGAGCACACGATCGCCCGGCTCGATGAGCGACACGAGTGCCGCTTCGATTCCTGCCCGGGAGGTGCCGTCGATGAGGAGGGTTGCCTCATTACTGGTGCGGAACACATCACGATAGAGATCCATCGTCTCGTTCATGTACACCGTCATTGCTGGGTCGTACTGACCGACGAGTTGCGCCGACATCGCCCGAAGAACACGCGGATCGGCATTGATCGGCCCTGGCCCCATGAGCAGACGGGCGGGAGGGTTGATGGGCTGGGCTACGGTCACGTCGTTCGGTGCTCCTTCACGGCAATCTGGTTCACTTGTTTCAGCATCCCATATTACGGAACAAGTGTTTCAAGATTATGACGGAGATCAGTGATCCCAGCGCTCAAGAGAGAAGTCGCGCCCACTGATCCCCCGCGTCCACCAGACTCAGGTCCGACCACCGCGGACCCACCAAACAGAGTCCGATCGGAGCCGGCGTGAGCGCCGAGGGTTGGGGTACTGTCATCGCCGGCACGCTCAGTGCTGGTCGTCCGGTGATACCGGCGACGCACGTCAGCCGAAGCGTGCTGGAACGCGTTCTCTCGATTTCGGCCGCATCAGCGAGCGCCGACGGAGCAATGGACGACGTCGACGGCAACACCAGGATGCGGTCGCCGAGCACCGCGTCGAGGTCGTGACGGGCGGTCGCCAACCGGAGGCGAGCATCCGACTCCTGCTGTGGGGTGATCGTCGCCGCCCAGGCGAAGCGAGCGGCGATCTCAGCGCCGAGCGCACCGGGATGAGCGTCGATCCACGCGCCGTGACTGCGCCACGCTTCCGCAGCCTGCACAGTCCGAAAGATCTCGAACATATCGTCGATGTCTCCGAGGTCGACCTCGACGATGGGCGCCCTCAGACGCGGCGCAACCGTGTCGAGCGCCGCGTCGAACGCCCGTTGCACCGCTGGTTCGCACCTTCTGGCGAGTGCGGGCGCAACGACAAAGCTGGTACCTGCCGCCCGGTGTTCCCGCCCGATGAGCGACACCCGCGCCGCCGCAGAAACGGTGAGGGCGTCTCTCGCGAGCCAGCCGATCGTGTCAAAACTCGGAGCGAGCGGCAGCAGGCCGCGTGCGTCTACGGCTCCGTGTGTCGTGCGCAGACCCCACAGCCCTTGGTACGACGCTGGCACTCGGATCGAGCCACCGGTATCGGTGCCCAGACCGAGGCTGGCCTGCCCGAGCGCTACCGCAGAAGCTGGCCCGCTCGTTGATCCGCCGGGAATCCCTCCGACGACCGAGGGGTTTGGCGGGGTGCCGTAGTGCGGGTTGCGGCCGGCGACGCTGTAGGCGAACTCGTCAGTGTGGGCGATGCCGGTGATGCTCGCCCCCGCCTCAACCAGGGCCGCGACGGCCGCGGCGTGCTCGTCGGCGGCAGGGCTTTCGGCAAGGTACCGCGGCACTCCAGCACCGACGGCTTGTCCCGCCACGGCAAAAAGGTCCTTCACCGCGATCGAGTGGCCGCGGAGCTCACCGTCTGCGCCAGCGGGGACGAGCGGAGTGCCCACCACCCGCCAGATGGATGCCGCGATCGCCGGCGAGGGCAGACTCACGTGTGCCGCCCGCACGCGCCAGCCGTCAGCGAATCGGTGCCACAATTGCGACTGCTGGCCCCGCCCGCCCGAACGCGGTGCGGTGACCGCCACGACAAAAGCGGCGTCGGCATCGATCGCTCTCACGTCGACAGCGAGGATGCGGCGTTGCGGCGACCCACCCCGACCACGACGGAAGTCGCTGATCGCGTCGTGGCCGATGACCACCCCTCCCGCGTCGCCGCGAATGGTGTCGGCTCCGGGCGCGAACAGAGCGTCCAGCTCGGTGAGGTCGTTGGCCATCAGAGCTCGCTCATAGCGCCAGAAGGCCGCGATGAGCCCATCAGGAGCATCACCGGAAAGGAAAACCGCCGCTTCGTCAGCCACCGAAATCAGCCATCCGGATGCGGGCGTGCACTCCCTTGACGAGGTCGACCACTTGAGAGATGTTGAAATCGGTCGCCGCGCTCAGGTATGCGTAGGCGAACGCCGGTTCCATTCGGTATCGCGCGCACAGGAGCCCGATCGCCGCTCGAACACAATTCTGCACCGCTTCATCGAGGTCAGCGCTCATTCCGGTGGGCACGAGAAACTCGCTCGTCTCGGCGAGCGGCCCGACCAGCGCCCCGAATTGTTCCAAGGCCTCTTCTTTGGCGATCACGTCGAAGCGCACGGTTGCCCGCAACGATGCCTCCATCGCCGTCAAAGCGACTTCGCCATCACCCTGCGCGAAATGCGGGTCGCCGACATAGGCGAGCGCACCCTCGACCTGCACGGGAAGATACAAACGACTTCCCGCCGTAAGCAGGTTGATATCGATGTTCCCGCCGTGTGATCCCGGCGGCACGGAATGCGGACGCTCATCGCGGTCGACCGCTACCCCCATGATGCCGAGGAACGGCGCGAGCGGAAACCGGATGTCCGCCGGTCCACCGGCGCGCCTGGCCATGGTGCCGACCGCCACTCCACTCGTATCGTCGACGCCAGCGAAGACGCTCACGGTGCCGTCGACCGAAGGATATTCGCCGGGTAGTGCCCCACGACCGTGACGGTTCGACACAACGCCGTAGGGCACGCGGCGGAGGGTTTCTACGACGGTCATGGCAAGCAGGTCGCCGCGACGAGCGCCCCGCACCCGGATCGGACCGGTCACCACGTGCGGGCCATCGGTGACGACGTTTCGCTGGCGCCCGGATGCCGCAAGCGCGATGGCGTCTCGAAGCACCATGTCGTGATCAACCCCGTGTGCGGCAAAAAACACTGCGGGGTCGCGTCCCTGATCCTCAAGAATGCCCTCGTGACTGAGGGTGTCGATGGTGACGTCGCTTCCGGAGTCGACGGTGAGAACCGGACTGTCGGCAGCGCACGGCAGCCGGCCCCAGAGCACGGCGGACGGTTCGGACGGCAAGTATGTCGAGGAACGCATGGGTCCGTCGCCGAGTTGCAGAGCATCCGTGCGGGGCATGCCGTAGGGCCTCTCTCGCGTCCAGTACTGTCTAAAGCCTAACCATCCAGAGGATCACGCATTGCCAGGGAGAGAGATGTTCATGCGCTTGAGGGAGCATCCGGCTGGCTTGCACCTAGGGCTCATGCTCGCTCTCACATTCTCGACCGGCATTATCGACGCCGTGGGCTTTCTTGGGCTCGACCGGGTCTTCACCGGCAACATGACGGGCAACGTCGTCATCCTCGGCATGGCTATCGCCGGCGGAGACGACCTGCCCGTTTTCGGCCCCGTCATCGCGCTACTGGCCTTTCTCCTGGGCGCACTGATCGCGGGCAGGGCACTGCGCGACCTGCCCGCTGGCTGGTCGACGCGCTCCACCGTCCTCTTCGGCGCAGTCGGCACCATTCTCGCCGCGGGCAGCGTCGTCGCGTTCGCCAGCACCGACGATCGGCCAGACGTGGTCGCGCTCGCTCTCACCGGCGCGCTCGGTCTCGCGATGGGCGCGCAAGCCGGCAGCGCTCGCCATATCGCCGTGAAAGACGTCACCACGGTGGTTGTCACATCGACCCTGGTCGGGGTGGCCTTCGATTCCCGTTTCGGCGGCAACGCCAATCAGCAGTGGAAGCGTCGATGGGGCGCCATCCTACTTATCGGACTTGGCGCGTTCGCCGGGGCCCTGCTGCTCATCGTGCACCTGGGTCTCGGCATCGCGGTCTCGGCCGTGATCACGCTCGTGGTCGCTGTGCTTGGCCACCTCGGTCGCCCCCATCCGATTGCATCGACCGATCGTTGACAACTCCTCGATAACCGTGCTGAATGGAACGCAAGTGTCCACTCCCCCGGCGAGAACCCAGGTGCCCCGCACGCGCTCGTTCCCGCGCCTGCTCGCGGGAGTGACGGCGGTGATCTTAGGATTCGTCGCGCCCGTCGCGGCGCCCGAGACCGCGGCCGTCGCGGCCGACAACGCGATCACGGCTCCCGTCTCTGGGGAGTTCGTGCCATCGAACCTGCTGACCATTTCCGGCACCAAGTCCGCTGGGTCTTCGGTGCTCGTGTATGTGAGCCCCGGTGAACCCGACCCCGTCTGCTCGGTGCCGACGAGCGAATCGGAGACGTGGGAATGCGCCTCAGTACACATGCAGAACGGGCAATCGACCCTCGTCGCCGGAGAGTTCGTCGATGGAGAACCTGTGAGCGAATCCGCGCCGGTGAGTGTTCGCGTGCTCGGCGCGCCGACCCTCGCTGGCCCGACACCGATATTGACCACTGGTCTCGTGACCGGAGTCGCGTATCCTCGCGCCGACATCCGCGTCATCGTAAGCGGCGCGACATCCGCCACCAAAGACTGCCCCGCTGCCCTGGATAGCGGCTATTGGTCGTGCGCGCTGGGGCTCGCGACCGGGGAGTACTCGATGGGGGTTCAGCAGGCGTGGCCCGGATCGTCGCCTCCCGAGTGGTCGAACCCGTCGGAAGCACGGGCTGTCACGGTTGACTCGACTCCGCCGGAGGCACCGCTGATCAGCGCACCACGGCCTGCAACGCGGATAACGAGCCAGCCGATCGTCGTGCAGGGGAACGGGGAGAATGGGGGCACGATCGATGTCTTCATCGATGGCGCACCCGCGTGCACAGCCGGTATTGGCGGAGGAGTCTGGACGTGCTCATTCAGCGACACCGCCCTCGGTGCCCGCACGATCCAGGCGATCCAGCGGGACGCTGCTGGCAACTTCTCTCCGCCGTCTGCCGACCTGCGAGTGCTTTTTGTGCGAGCGCCGACGTCGACGCCCGCACCGACCCCCACGACGGTCGCCCCTCCCGAACCGGCTCCGACTCCATCTCCAACGGCGGTCGCGCCCTCACCGCTGTTTCCGCCGCCTGTAGGTGGAATTACCACTCTTGCTCCGGAGCACACGTGGGACACCCCCACCGGCTATGGCGCAGCGATTCCCCACCCCGCAGAGGCGCTGAGTCGGGGCTGGCTTGCGGCACTGCTCGCGATCGCGTTCCTCACTCTGTTCTGTCTCCCGCTGCGCTTGCTCATCTCGTCGATCACGGGGCCACACGAGTCGACGGCGCGTCCGGTGCACAGGCTCACGGGGAGAAACCGGTCGCCGATCGACCAGAACGGTTCGACCACGGTCGCTGATCGGTGGGTGTTGGCCGCTGGTGCCGCCGCCGGAGCGGCAACATTGGGCGTGCTCGCGAGCGGCGTGCAGGGCGAGGTGCGATTCGTGCGTCTCGCGATCGCCGTTGCCGCCGCGGTCGTGGCGCTCAACATTGCGGGTGTCGTCGCGCCCGCCAAGCTCACAGCTCGCGCGCTCGGCACGACCGCTGGCCTGAGGCTCGCGCCATCGTTGCTCGCCGCCGGAGCAGCATCCGCTTTGTTGTCCCGATCCTTCGGCATCCAACCGCCGCTCGTGGTCGGTCTCGTGCTCGCCGCCACTTTTGCCGCCGGAGAATCGCCCCGAGTCACGGCACGAATTGAACTTGCACGAACTGTGAGCGTGGCCGTCATCTCGGCTGTGGCGTGGGTCGCACACTCCGCCGTCGGACGCGTCGAGGGGTTCTGGCCGACGCTCGGGAGTGAGTTCCTCGCCGCCACCTGTCTGGCCGGCTTCGGTGCGGTGATTGTGCTCCTGATTCCGCTTCACGGGCTGCCGGGAGCGACCATTCTGCATTGGTCGCCGGTGATCTGGGCGGTTTCGACGTTCGTGCTCGTGACCGTGGCTGCCGCGGTGCTTTCGGGGCCCATGCCGCCGATTGCGATGCTCCTAGCAGTGGGATCGCTTTTTGCCGCGATAGTGCTCGCGGTATGGGGATGGCGTCGCTACGTACAGCCTGCAGCGTGAGGCGCATTATTTATTCAGTGAAAATTTGTCAAACTCTTCCCGTGCCTGGTCAAAGTGGTAGACAATGCTGTTCTGGGCACTACCGACTCGCGGTGATGATGCCGCCCTCGTCACTACCCGAAAGTGACATCCACATCGGAGCTGACTCGTCAGATCCACTGGTTGCGAACTGAGGGGAAATATCAATGACGAACACCTTCTTCGGGCCCGGGGGGCCCACCGCCGTCGCACATCACGCGACCAATGCGCCGACGTCGGCGCCCGAAACGGCCCTCTCGCCTCGAGATGAAATCGTCGTCGTCGCCGTCTCCGAGACCCGGTGGCTCGTGTGCGATGCCATGTCGCCGAACCGCATCTCGAGCGACACGCTCGGCTATATCGAGAGGGTGTCCGACCGTTATGAAGCATGGACCGTGGGCGATGTGCACCGGTCCAAGCGATCCGCGCACGACACGCTCGACGACGCGACGGCATTCTTCACCGCGCGGAGAATAATGGGCGCCCTTCGCCGCGCGAGCTGACAGCGACCCACCGAACTAGCACGCCCACTGAACTAACACACCGAACTAACCGAGCCCGACCACATAGGCTGTGACGATGTCGCAGCCCCTTTCCGCCACGTCCCGGGTGCCGCGTTGGGTCGGGCCGGTGCTTGGTCTTGTTGCCATGCTCACAGTGATCTTCCCGATCATCTGCCTCCCGTTCGCAATCGGGGGCTGGATACTCTCCCGCAAGAAGGCGCTCACCATGCCGCCCGGCACCGAGCGCCGCTGGCTTCCCCTCGCGGGAGTTGCTCTGAGCGCCACTGCTGCGAGCATCACCGTGCTGCTCGCGCTGTTCGCGCTCCTCGGCTTCCTCTAGCCCCGAACTGGGGCTTCGAGTTATCGCGGGATGCTCGCTGGCTTCTCCGCGCGACTGGGCCCTAGTTCTTGTCGGGGGCCACTACCCGGGTACTCCCGACCGCTTCAAGCAATTCGCCGATGTGGTATCCGCTTTCGAGCGGATGCCGCAATGGCAGTTCTGGATGTAACCGATAGTTGTTTCGACGGCCGTCGCGATGCCGTTCCAGGTATCCCGCATCGACGAGTTCGGCGACAATGCGTTGGGTTGCACGCTCGGTGATTCCCACCGCCCTGGCGATTTCCCGCAAGCGCGCCTCAGGATCTCGAGAAACGCACAAGAGTACGTGTGCGTGATTGGTGAGGAAAGTCCAGTCGGCCACGTCGTGATTCTAGTCGACGAGCAATTCTGCGTTCCGTATTGTGCGCTTTTCAATACGTGTTATAGTTTTCCGGTATCAGAAAGCACGTAATAAGAGACAGGCAAAGTTGTGACCACGGCACTCATCATCGTGATCTTCCTACCGGCGTTGGCCGCGCTCGCGATCGTCGCACTCGGCGGCTCAGCCGCGTCCCTTCGCGGGGCGCGTATTGCCAACGGCTTCGCCGCGGTCGGCGCGATCGTCCTCGCGATCGGCGCCACCATCGGCACCCCGATCAGCGTTGCGGCGAACGTCGAAGGCGCAATCGTGGCTGGCTTCGAAATCGACCGGTTGAGCGCGGTGCTACTGCCATTCGTTCTCGGCGTCGGATTCGTGGTCCAGATCTTCGCGACGCGCTACCTCCGCGGCGACGCGGCTCAACCTCGCTTCTTCGCGAGCGCAAGCCTCCTCGCGACGGCTACCGCAGCGATGGTCACCGCCTCGACCCTCATCGGCTTAGCGGCCGCCTGGACGATCGGCAGTGTCGCGGTGTGGGCGCTGCTGTCACTGTATGCGCCTCTCCCCGCCGCGCGACTCGGCGTGCGGCGCACGATGACCGCCTTTGCCCTTGGCGACGCAGCGCTCTGGACGGCGGTCGCCATTGTCGTCGCGATCCATGGCAACATCACCCTTGAGGAACTCGCCACCCTCGAGATGCCGGCAGGCACCGTGGCGGTCATCGCCGCACTGCTCCTTGTCGCCGCCCTGGCGCGATCGGCGCAGCTTCCATTCCATCGGTGGTTGCCCGCGACTCTCGCGGCGCCAACTCCCGTGTCTGCTCTCCTGCACGCCGGCGTGGTCAATGCGGGCGGGATCCTCCTGGTGCGCACGAGCCCGTTGTTCACGGCATCCGACATTGTCATGCACGTCGCTGTGGCGATCGGCGCGGCCACAGCCGTCTACGGAACAGTGCTCATGCTCACGAAGTCCGATGTGAAGGGCGCCCTCACCCATTCCACGATGGGGCAGATGGGCTTCATGATCATGACCTGCGGACTCGGCGCCTTCAGCGTCGCAATCTTCCACATCGTCGCACACGGGATGTACAAGGCAGGCCTATTCGCAGGCGCCGGCGGCGCTGTGAACACCCGCATTGCACACCAGAATGCGCCGCACACTGAGCCGCATGGAGCCGCGCGATCAGTCGCCCACGCGATTATCGCGTGGGGCGGTAGCCTCGCGATCTTCCTCGTCGCTACGCCCGCACTCTATCCGGAAGCCTCCACGTCGAGCACCGCCCTCCTCATCTTCGGATGGTTCTCGGCAGCGGTCGCGACATCGGCCCTGTTGCGCTCCAGCCAGACGGCGTTCGGGATGTTCCTGGCCGTGCTCACGGGCATCCTCGCAATCGTCGGCTACCTCGCTGCGCTCAGCGCGTTCGGGGCGTTCGTGGCACCCGCGGTCGCGGTCGACGCGTCTTCAGCGACCGCAGGCTGGTTCGTCGGCGGATTCGTGCTGGTGCTTGTCGCCGCCGAAGCGGTCCGGCGCTCGCCGACATACGGACGCTTCGGCCGACTGCACCGGCAGCTGTACACCCTCGCCCTCGCCGCTGGGCACGTGCCGACCGTGTCCTCGTCGCCCGCGGTTCGGGCAGTGCGGAGCCGCCCCCGCATCGCACCAGCTACTGCAGTCCCCTCGCCAGCTCACCAGTAACTCGACTCGGATCGGAGCCCCTGCCATGACCACGACCACGACCCCCGCCACCGCTGCCCTTCACGCGCAGCTCCGATCCACCGTGGCGATTGCGGCGCGCGCCATTTCGACGCCGTGGCCCCTGCAGACATTCATCGCGCAGAACCCACTCGCGGGGCTCGAGCACGAATCGTTCTCCCGAGCGGTCGCTCTCGCCGGTGACAGGTTCGGTGCCCGCGGCACCCTCGACGAGAGCGAGTTCCGTGCCGCTCACGCGGCCGGGCGCATCACCGACGTCGATCTTCTCGCCTCTCTCTCGATGTTGCATCCGGAAGCAATGGCCATGCCCGCGTCGACTTTGGGCAATTCCGAATTCACCGCCGGCGAGTTGCTCATCGCCGACCTCCAATACGGCGAACAAGTGGCGCGCCCCGCGCGAACCCGGATTACTCCGGCCGAACGCGTAGCTCCAGACATAGCGCTTGTCATCGACGACCTCACCGCGAAGTGGGTAGGCGCATTTCTCGGGGCATCCGAAACTTCATGGGCGATGCCCGGTCGCGAGAATGGCTTCTACACGGCATGGCGCGACCTTGCGGCTCTCGATCGCACACTGCCGTCGAAAGTGAGGGCGACACTCTCCGCACTTCCCGAGTGCCCCGAAGATGCCATCCTCTCTGCCCTCGCCACGGCCGGGGTCGATCCGGCCGACGCCCTCGGACTCGCCGAAGCGCACCTCACTCGCCTTCCCGGCTGGGCTGGACACGTCCGTTGGGCCGCAGAGCGCACCGCGGGCATCGATCTCACCTCGTACCTCGCGATGCGGTTGAGTTACGAAACGCTGCTCCTCGCGGCGCACGGGCTCCCCCAACTTGCAAACCACGACCTCCGTGCCGGCACGCAGTCCATCGCCCCGCCGAGTGCGCGCGATCGAGTCGAGCGGATTATCGCCATTCTCGGTATCCCGTCGGCCGCCGAGGGGCAGATCGTCTCGGCAACACGAGTGCTCAATACGATGCAACCCGTCGACCGGGCGTTTGTCTGGCTGGGTGCGTTCGAATACCACTACCGCGCAACGCTATTGGCGGAAATCGCCGCCGCTCCCGCCACCATCGAGGCGACCGGCGCAAGTGACGGCCACCCTCGCCCGAGCGCGCAACTTGTGTTCTGTATCGATCCGCGATCAGAAGGCATCAGACGCCATTTGGAGGCGCGTGGCTCGTGGGAGACTTTCGGTTTCGCCGGCTTCTTCGCCGCGGTCATCCGCTTCCGGTCACTCGTATCGGGATCGAGCATCGATTCGTGCCCCGTGCTCGTGTCACCCCGCAACACGGTCGATGAAGTTCCACTCCGCGGCGCCCACTCTGCAGCGGCCCGCCAGCTCGCAAGCGCGAAGCAGGCAAACGCGTTCCGTGGCGCATTCTCCGCAGCGAAGCACGACCTTCTCGCGCCCTTTTCGCTGGCAGAAGCGAGCGGCTGGATTGCCGGACCGTTTGCCGCCGCCAAAACCCTCGCATCCGCGCCCTTCGCGACGCTCCGTACACGGATGCGGAACGCGGTCGCTCCCACGGCACCGTCAACGCTGACAGTAGACGACGGCTTCACGCTCGAGGAGCGCGTGCTGTTCACCCACGCAATGCTCACCCTCATCGGGCTAACAACGAACTTCGCTCGGGTCGTGGTGCTGTCGGGCCACGGCTCGTCCACGGTGAACAACCCCTTCGCGTCGTCGCTCGACTGCGGCGCGTGTGGCGGTAATCCCGGCGGGCCGAATGCGCGCGTCGCGGCGATCGCACTCGCTGACCCCGCGGTGCGTGAGGCTCTCGCACACCGCGGCATCGTCATCCCGGACGACACCGTTTTCCTCGCGGCCGAGCATGACACGGTGACCGACCAGGTCGCTATCCTTGACTCCCACTCGACCCCCGACACCCACACGGCCGATGTCGCCGCCCTCACCGCCGCACTCAGTGCAGCCGGGCACGCGCTCAGCCAGGAACGCGCAGCCTCGCTCCCCGGCGCGGGAACTTCGGTGCGAAAAGTGCGCGAGCGCGCAACGCACTGGGCCGAAGTGTTTCCGGAATGGGGCCTCGCCGGCAACGCCGCGATGGTGATCGGACCGAGGGCGATGACCGCGCACATCGACCTTGAGCGGCGCGTGTTCTTGCACTCCTACGACGCAAGCATTGACGCCGACGGCACGGCGCTCGAGACGATCATGACCGCTCCGCTCGTCGTTGCACAGTGGATCAACGCGCAGTACTACTTCTCATCGGTCGACCGCCGGGTTTTCGGTTCGGGAAGCAAGACAATCCACAACGTGCACGGAGGTCTCGGTGTCATCTCAGGCCATAGCGGCGACCTACGGATAGGTCTGCCCGAACAATCGGTGGCCGTCGGCGATCGACTCATCCACGAGCCCATGCGGTTGTCGGCGATCATCGAGGCGCCGCTCGACCGCATCGGACAGATCATCTCGCGCAACACGATGCTTCGCGACCTCTTCGACAACGGGTGGATCTCCCTGACCGCTCGCCCCACCCCCAAATCGCCGTGGTATCGCTACGACACCTACGGCTGGAAGGAGCTCCCTAGCTCATGAGAACAAACCTCACAGCAATGACGAAGATCGAGGTTGTCGTCAGTGGTTCGGATGCGCCAGCGGTGCGTGAACTCATCCGTTCCATCGGCGCCACCGGTTACACGAGCGTCACCGGCGTCGCCGGGCTTGGCCATCACGGCGAGCACCAGGGCCGGCTGTTGTTCAACGACTCCGACGCGCTCACACTCATCATCACAGTGACGCCGAACGACCGCGCCGACGCGCTCGTGGCGGGCTTGCGCCCCCTGCTGTCGTCGTCGTCGGGGGTGATGTTCGTCTCCGACACGTACGTGAGTCGACCGGAATACTTCGCCGGATCCTGACCAGTACCCCGGGTGGGGTTCGAA
>JANOYC010000098.1:0-3072 GCA_031428675.1 Microbacteriaceae bacterium
GCTGGTCGCACGCGAGGTCAAAGCCCGCTACAAGGACAGCTCGCTGGGAATCGTCTGGAGCCTGTTCCGTCCGATCGCCCAGCTTCTGGTGTACTACTTTGCGATCGGGCAGATCCTCGGCGCGGCACGAGCCACCCCGGACTTCGCGATCTTCGTGTTCATCGGTCTGACGATGTGGGCGCTGTTCAGTGAGATCGTCAGCGCGAGTACGACATCGATCCTCGCCAATGCGGGCCTGATCAAGAAGGTCTACCTGCCTCGCGAGATCTTTCCGCTCAGCTCGGTCGGCGGAGCACTCGTCAATTTCGGCATCCAACTCATCGTTCTCACCATCGGAATCGTGGTGCTGGCCTCCGAGTACCCGTCGGGACCGGATCTACTGCTCGCGCCCCTGGCCACCGTCGTCGTGATCGTCTTCGGCACGGCCATCGGTCTGCTTCTCGCCGCGCTGAACGTGTACCTGCGCGACATCCAGCACTTCGTTGAGATCGCCCTCATCCTCTTGTTCTGGGCGTCGCCCATCGTCTATTCCTTCACGTTCGTGCACAATCAGCTCGGGGGCTCGATCTGGGAGCAGGTGTACCTCGCGAACCCGGTGACGATCTCGATCATCGCGTTCCAGAAGGCCGCCTGGGGCGCCGGATCCTCGGCGACCGGAGATCTCGCGCAGGTGTTCCCTCCCGATATCGTCCTCCGCCTTTTCATCACCCTCGGCGTGAGCGTGCTCATCCTCTGGATCGCCCAGCGCGTCTTCGCCAGGCTCCAGGGCAACTTCGCACAGGAGCTGTGAACCGAATTGTCGACGACAACGATCATCCGAGTCGAGAATGTCTCGAAGCGTTTCGTGCTGCACAAGCACAAGTCCGTGAAGGAGCGAATCGTCAATTTCGGTCGCGCACGCCAATTCCGCGAGGACTTCTGGGCTCTCCGCGACATCGATCTCGACATCACCCTGGGCTCCACGGTGGGTCTCGTTGGTCACAACGGATCCGGCAAGAGCACGTTGCTCAAAGTCATCGGCGGAATCATCGATCCGACGACCGGGTCCGTCTCGAGGCGGGGTCGGATGGCCGCGCTCCTCGAGCTCGGGGCCGGATTCCACCCCGACCTCACCGGGCGCGAGAACGTGTACCTCAATGCCGCCATCCTCGGCCTCACCCAGAAGGAGATCGACCGCTATTTCGACGCGATCGTCGACTTCTCCGGCATCGAAGCCTTCATCGACACGCAGGTGAAGTTCTACAGTTCGGGCATGTACGTGCGGCTCGCCTTCGCGGTCGCCGTCCACGTCGATCCAGACCTGTTGCTCGTCGATGAGGTGCTCGCCGTCGGCGACGAGCCCTTCCAGCGCAAATGCATGGACAAGATCCTCGAATTCCAGAACGAGGGACGAACGATCGTCGTCGTGAGCCACTCGGCCGGCCAGGTGGGCAGCCTCTGCGACCGGGTCGTCGTGATGGAGCACGGGAACATGGTGTTCGATGGCGCCCCCGCCGACGGACTGCGCGTGCTCCGATTCGGTTACGAAGAGCAGCGTCTGGCCGAGCAACGCCAGGCGGGCCATCAGGTTCTCGCCGCGAGTTCGCACATCACCAGCATCGTCGTCGAATCGACCGACCCGATCGACCGCATCTCAGTCGAGTCGGGAGAGGCGATCGTGATCGCGTTCCGGTACTCCCTCGACAGCGACACGGCCCCGCTCGCCGCGGGGATCGCTATCGAGACGTCGACCGGACAGCCGGTCTTCGGCCTGAACACGAAGATGCTCGAACTCGGGATACCGAATGTCCCCGGCGACCATGTCGTACGGTTCGAGCTCGCACGCCAGGCATTGGGTGCCGGTCAATTCGTCATCCGCGGCAGCCTCGAAGAAGTGAGCGGAAAGTCGCTCGACCGGCTGAACCCCGCGTCCTCGTTCCAGGTGATGCCTCCGGCGTTCGGCACCGGCATCGTCGCGATGGACGTTTCCGCCTCGATCGGCGTCTGAGCCCTGTGCCTCACGCGATGTGGGGCACTGTCCGGATCCATTCGTACTGGAGTCGGATGCCCTCGTCGAGCGACGTGATCGGCTCCCACCCCAGAATCGTCTGAGCGACTGTCGTGTCACCACCCGTACGGAACACGTCGCCCTTCACCGAGGACAGGTACTCGATGGCGAGCGTGCGCCCCGTCACGGACTCGATCGACGCGAGCACCTCGTTGACCGAGACACTCGATCCCCCCGCGAGATTCATGACCGCGGGGAGTTCGCCGTCGTAGTCCAGAGCGAGGATCAGAGCTCTGGCGATATCGCCCACGTAGGTGTAGTCCCGAATCTGGGTTCCGTCTCCGTAGATCGTCAGGGTTCGATGAGCGAGCGCGGCACGGAGGAAACGGGTGAACGCCATATCCGGTCGCTGACGGGGTCCGTACACGGTGAAGAACCGGAAGGACGACACCGGTACGCCGTGGTTCGACTTGTACAGAGAGCCCAAGTGCTCACCGGCCAGTTTGGTCACCCCGTACGGGCTGAAGGGCTGGGGCAGCGTCCGCTCGGTGGTGGGGAAGGTCTCGGCCTGGCCATAGATCGACGAGGATGACGCGTTGAGGAAGCGCACCAGGGATGGAGCGTCGCGCGCTGCTTCGAGAAGGCGTTGCGTGGCGTCGATGTTGTCGCGGGTGTACGCCGTGAAGTCCGAGCCCCAGGACAGCCGCACCCCCGGTTGACCGGCGAGGTGCACGATCGCGTCGACTCCATCCCGCACGAGTCCGACGAGGTTCATGTCGTTGAGGTTCCCCTCGATCATCTGGAACCGACGATGCGAGAGGGATCTCGCATTCGCCCGCTTGCTCTCGGCGGAGTAGTACGGCGACAGCGAGTCGACGCCGACGACGTGGTCGCCCCGCAGGAGGAGGGCCTCAACGAGGTTTGTTCCGACGAAGCCAGCGGCGCCAGTGACGAGGATCTTGATGATGAAGCCTTTCGATCAGCGGGTGAAGGGATGTCGGAGCGAACTGATGGCCCGAGCAACGCGCCATGATCGACTCCGCCGCATCAGGTCGAGCGTCCGAGCCGTCTCGAAAACGACCGCC
>JANOYC010000099.1:0-16679 GCA_031428675.1 Microbacteriaceae bacterium
TGCCGTACCCGTCCGATGACCTCGCTAGCCTTAAGAGCGGCGCGCTGAAGTCGGCTGCCTCGAATGACCTGCAGCTCGCGAACGAGCGCATCCCGCTCACGGCGAAGGTCGACGAGTTCGCGTTCGATGCGCGAAATCTCGCGCTCCAGGCGACGCACTGTTATCAGGTGACCGTCGCGTAGCGCCTCCGCGTCCTGCAGTCGCTTCCGCTCTGCGGTCGACCACGCGAGCAGGGCGGAGCGGCTTTCGCGATGCGAAGCGCGAACGACGGCCGCATCGAGGAGTGGGCTTACCTGCTCTGCGCGCGAGCGGTAGGAATGTCGCTCGGTGACGACCGACCGTAGCCGTTCGCTGAGGGTCGCGAGCGCGGGCCGATCCGCCAGCAGCGCGTTCGCCACGGCGGCGAGGCTGGCCTCGTCTGAATACGTTGGTACTTCGCTCAGCCCGAGTTCGTCTAAGCCGCGGTCGGTGTTGGTGATGGGAACTGCACCACAGGCGATTGCCTCATAGAGCCGACTGTTGTGGTTGCCGTAGACTCGGGCGGCGTCGATGAGGTCGTCGATCACGAGCAGGCTCTGCCCGTAGACCGAGGGCAGTCCGAAGAACGGAACCTTGTCCGCGTGGGCGATGGTCGAGCTACGCACCAAATGCTCGCCGTTCGATCCGAACCAGGTCACTGGCGTCGACCTCGACAACTCCGTGAGTGCCGTCTGGATGCCTCGCTCCGCACCCCAGAAATTCGCCGTGGTGATCACGGGCATCGAGCGCGGCAACGGCTGTTCGAGAGTGAACAGTTCAAGGTCGACACCGATCGGGACAACGGCGACGTCGCCCGCGTAGCGCTCAGCGATGACGTCAGCAGACGCCTGAGAAGAACACCAGACACCATCGAACTCGTCGAGGTACGGAAGCTCTGCCCAAGCTGACGCCCAATTGCGAATCCAGGCGATGGTTGCCGTATGCGCCGGGAGCATTCCTGGTATGAACGACTCGACCATGACGATTGCCGTTGTCGGCATGGGAGAGGGCGTCTCGTGCCAACGGGATCGGGGCCACAGAGAGACGCCCCAGCCGTGATCGATGAGGAACTTGGCGAGTCCGAGCGCGACATACGGGTCGCCCTTGCCTTCATCGAGGTCGCTGGTCGACACGCAGAAGATCACCCGGCCCTTGTGCCCGTCAGCGTGGTGCCCGTTGACCATCTCCGCATAGAGCGCTGCCTGGTCGTCTCGCACGGTCACCGACGGCGGACTTGCCTTCACGGGTACATGCATGGGCAGTAGCGTCCTTCGAGTGCGGCATGTCAACTCTGACATGACAAAATGTCGGCCTGTCTGCGGGTTGTGCAAAACTCGCGGGCACTGCAATTACTGTAATGGACGGTGTCGGGGGCATGGCGCGAGGGGGTACCAGCGCTACCCGCTGACGGCTGGCACGATCGAGTCTTCCGTTAAGCTCGATCCGGAATCGGCTGGCCCGACTCCGCGACGAGAGGGTGATTGTGAGCGAGAAGCGACCCGGCGTTGTGTCGGTGATCCTGGTCAACTACAAGGGCACAGCAGACACCCTCACGTGCATCGAAGAGCTGACGCGCACCGACTGGGACCCAGACAGGCTCGAGATCATCGTCATTGACAACGACTCCGGCGAGGATTTGGCGGCGCCGCTCCGAGCTTCCGCTTTGCCGTTTCGCCTGGTCGAGACCGGGGCTAATCTCGGCTTCACGGGCGGGTGCAATCGCGGTGCGGAGGAGGCGACCGGCGAGTACATCGCCTTCTTGAACAATGACGCCCGCCCCGACCGATCGTGGATCCGTGCGGCGATGGAGACGTTCGGACGAGAGCCGGATGTCGGCGCGGTGGCGAGCAAGGTGCTCGACTGGGACGGCGCCGACGTGGACTTCACCGAGGCGGCACTCACCTGGTATGGGATGGGCTACAAGCCTTTTGCGGGTACGCCGGATGACGGTCGTTGGAACACCGAGCGCGACGTGCTGTTCGGCACCGGCGCTGCCATGTTCATCAAGGCCGAGCTCTTCGATGAGCTCGAAGGCTTCGACGACCGGTACTTCATGTTCTACGACGACGTCGACTTGGGCTGGCGCCTCAATCTGCTCGGATGGAGGTTCCGGTACCAGCCCGCGTCGCTCGCGTTCCACAAGCATCACGCGTCGATGAAGGCGTTCGGACCTTTTCGGGAAACGTATTTGCTGGAACGCAACGCGATCTTCACTCTCTTCAAGAACCTCGGCGACGAGGAGCTTTCCCGGGTTCTGCCGGCTGCGCTCACCCTCGCGGTACGCCGCTCGGTCGCCCGGGCAGATATCGATTCGACGCAGCTCGATCTGCGCCGTCCGGGCGGCGACGGCGTAGGCACCATTCCCGTGGCGAAGATCGGCATGGCAGGGGTCTTCGCGGTTGACCAGTTCGCCGAAATGTTGCCGTCGTTGGCAGAATCCCGCGCCCACATTCAGCGAACGAGGGCACGCTCCGACCGCGACCTGCGCGCTCTCTTCGGCGTCATGGATGAGCCCGCGTACCCGATCGAGGACTATCTCGACGGCTATGCGCGCATCATGAGTGCTCTCGATCCTGCGCCGTCTGCCGATCGGCGCACCGTCACGATCACTGCTGGCGCCACCGACACGCCGGAGTCCGCGAGGACCGCGCTCATCGCTGCCCAACTGGCACGCATCGCGGAGGTGGAGGTCCGCCCAAAGGACGTTCCTCTCCTCGTGTCGAGTTCGTCGACGATTCACATCGTGTCGGTAGGCAATCTCGGCGATGCCGAGGTGATGTACAACGCCAACGACGCCGTGGTCGTGCTTGACGCGGGTTCCGAGGCTGAACGCTCGCGGTTTGCGACCGACAATCTGAGCAACGATGTCCGCGCACTCATCAACCGCACCGACCTATTCCTCACCGAGAGCGAAGCCGGTCGTCGCTGGTGGCTGGAGCTTCTGATCGCAACGGGGCGACTGCATCCGGCGCTTGCCCACGACGCCAGCCGGATCATCTCCGTTATCCCCGCACCGAGCGAGCAGTCACGAGGAGAGGCGGGCGACGCGTGGGCTGCGATGGTGTGCGCCGATGTGGTGCGATTCGTCGAGCACCCGACCGTCTCCAGGTCGTTGGCCTTCGCGCCGTCGCCGCCCGCAGAGCGTCCGCGCCGAACGTACGGACAGCCCAATGCGACCACAGGGCGAAACGTGCGCGGAATCGTGCGACGCGTCGTGAGACGCGCGGTGCCGATCGGGGTTCGAGTGCGCATCGCGGGATTACGGCGCCGAATGCGCTGACCCTGCAGCGCCGATAGCGATTGGTAGCATGGGGTGTCCCGAACCGAGTCGAGAGTGGATTCAATGCCCAAGTTGCGAGCCGGTGTGGTCTCCGTCGTCCTGGTCAACTACCGCGGTGTCGCGGACACGATCGAGGCGATTCGCCATCTGCGAGCGCTCGACTGGCCGAAGGATCGGCTGGAGATCGTGGTGGTCGACAACGCGTCGGGCGACGACAGCGTCACGCAACTGCGCGCGGCCGACCCGGGCATCATCCTCGTCGAATCGGCGGAGAATCTCGGATTCGCCGGAGGATGCAACCTCGGCGTCCGCCACTCCACCGGCGACATCGTCGCCTTCCTGAACAACGACGCGAAACCCGACTCCGGCTGGGTGCGCGCCGCTGTCGCGCGTTTCGCGACGAGCCAACGTATCGGAGCCGTCGCATCCCGCGTGCTCGATTGGGACGGCAAACGCGTCGACTATATCGGGGCCGGTCTCACGTGGTTCGGCATGGGATACAAACCGCTCACCTCCGAGCCGGAACCGGCCGGCGTGCCGACGTCCACCGACGTACTGTTCGGCACGGGATCGGCCATGTTCGTTCGGCGCGAGGTGTTCGACGATCTCGAAGGCTTCGACGAGACGTTCTTCATGTTCTTCGAAGATGTCGACTTCGGGTGGCGACTGAATCTTCGCGGCTGGCGGTTCGTTTACGAGCCCGCATCGCTTGCCTTCCACAAGCACCATGCGTCGATGGGCGAGTTCGGGAGTTTCCGAGAACAGTACTTGCTGGAGCGCAACGCGCTCTTCGCGCTCTACAAGAACTTCGATCGGGCCCACCTCGATCACGTTCTTCCCGCCGCGATGGCGCTGGCGATCAGGCGCGGTGTCGCCAAGGGACAACTCGATTCTGCGTCACTCGACCTGCGGGTCAAGGGCGGGGCGGCGAATCTCGACGAGGAATCGGTGTCGCGCCAGACCCTCGCGAGCGTGTACGCGATCGACCAGTTCGTTGAAGCCCTACCCAACCTCGTCGTGGCCAGAGAAAAGGTGCAGGACACGCGCGTCGTCACGGATGCCCGGATCTGGAAGCTGTTCGGCAACACCGATGTACCCGCCTACGGTGCCGAAAGCTACTTGCGCGGCTACGAAACGTTGACGGCTGCGTTCGGCATGAACAAGTCGCTCATCCCCACGCGCGTCGTGGTTATCACGGGCGACCCCATTGGTGTCAAACTCGCAGGGCCGGCAATCCGAGCCTGGAACATGGCCGACCTGCTGTCGCGCGATCACGAGGTGAAGCTCGTCACGCTCGCCGGACACGAAGACGTGGATGCGCCCTTCGACATCGTGCATGTGGCGCCGGGTGCCAACCGCGCGTTCGACAAGCTCGAGGCGTGGGCCGACGTCATCATCTTCCAGGGACACGCGATGGCCGTGTTCGAGGCGCTACGCACGACGCGCAAGATCGTGATCGTCGACATCTACGACCCCATGCACCTCGAACAGCTCGAACAGGGCCGCGAGCTTGGCCCCGAACTGTGGGAGAAGCAGGTCTCCGACGCGACCGACGTGCTCAACGAGCAACTCATGCGAGGCGACTTCTTCCTCTGTGCGTCTGAGCGCCAACGGCACTTCTACCTCGGACAGCTCGCCGCGCTCGGTCGCATCAATCCGGCGAATTACCGTGACGACCCCGACCTCGAAGGCTTCCTCGCGGTCGCGCCGTTCGGACTTGCCGAGCATCCGCCGCAGCACGTCCGGCAGGTGCTCAAGGGCGTCGTGCCCGGCATCGGCCCCGACGATAAGGTGCTGTTGTGGAGTGGGGGCCTCTACAACTGGTTCGATCCCAAGTCGCTCATCCGTGCCGTCGCTCAATTGGACGCGAGGCGACCCGGGATTCGTCTCTTCTTTCAAGGCACAAAACACCCGCACCCGGGTGTGCCGGAAATGGCGATCGTCTCCGAGTCCAGGCAACTGGCGCAGCAGCTCGGCGTGCTCGGGAAGTCCGTTTTCCTGAACGAGTCGTGGGTAGATTTTTCGGAGCGGCAGAACTACCTCACCGAGGCCGACGCCGGCGTGAGCACACATTTCTCGCACGTCGAGACGACGTTCTCGTTCCGCACCCGCATCCTCGACTACTTGTGGGCTGAATTGCCGATGGTGGTCACCGAGGGCGATCACTTCGCGGAGATCATTGAGCGCGAGCAACTCGGTATCGTAGTGAAATCCGGCGATGTCGACGGACTGGCGCTCGCGCTGGAGAAGGTGCTTTTCGACGAGGCCTTCATCAGGACGGCGAAGACGAACATCAAGCGGGTGCGCGAGTCGTTCAAGTGGGAGCGCGCTCTCGCCCCGCTGGTCGATTTCGTTGCTGACCCGCACCACGCCGCCGACAACCGGTCGCTCGTGCTGACCGCGTCTCCCATCGCGCCTAGATCGAAGCTCGCGGTCGTGCCCCTTCGACGATCAGGGATCCGCCATGACGTGACGCGTGCGGTGCACTATTTGCGACACGGAGGTGTTCGCGTCGTGGCAAGTAAAGTCAGGACGCGGCTCGGCTTGGGTCGATGACTGACAGCCTGCGTCGGGCGCTCCCGGTGCGAACGGCGCGGCCGGGAATCGTATTTCTGGTTTCGTTCCTGGCTATTGCACTTCTCGGGGTGCTTTGGGCACTTGCGAGCCCGATCTATTCGGTGCCCGATGAGAACGCTCACGGTAGCAAGGCCATCGCGCAAGCACGGGGTCAGATCATCGGTTACAACGTCGACGGCGTTCGGCACATCGTCGTCGATCTTCCCGACGGGTACCGGTATTCACCGCAAGTCATCTGCTTCGTCTATCAGCCGACAGTCAGTGCCAATTGTGGCGCGGAACTCGGCGATCCGGGCGGTACGCCGTGGTTCGCCACGTGGGTGGGCGCGTACAACCCGACGTACTACGCGATCGTGTCCTGGCCGAGTCTTCTCTTCGACGGGTCGGCCGGAATCTACGCCATGCGGATCGTGAGCGCGCTCGTTGGTGCACTGTTCCTCGCCCTCGCGTTCATGGCCGCGCTCAGCGTGCGTGGCTCGCCGTGGATGCCTTTCGCCCTCATGTTCCTGGTGAGCCCGATGATCATCTACTTCACCGGTGCGGTGAATCCGCAGGGTTTGGAGGTCGCGGTCGCTGCCGCGCTGTGGGTCGCGCTTTTACGTCTGCTACAGAGCTACACACCGGGCAGCCCGCCAACGCTGTCGAGAGGTGCTCTCTGGGCGATTATCGTGCCATCTGCGATTCTTCTTGCGAACGCCAGGGCGCTGGGGCCGCTGTGGGTCGTCGTCATCGTCGGCACGAGCTTGCTTCTGTCGCCGAAGATAGCCACGATCACGCTCTTCACCACCGGTCGCAATTACCTGTGGATGGGTATCATCGCCGTCGGCGGCCTGTTCTCGGTGTGGTGGACTCTGTTCGGAGGAAGCCTTTCCGGGCAGGCGCAGAAGGGCGACGCGCTCCTCGTCGGCGGTACGTTCCTCCAGGGCTTCGCGTTCATGTTCCGCCACGTTCTCGCGTTCATCCAACAAGCGGTCGGCTATTTCGGCTGGTTCGACACCCTCCTCCCGCCCATCACCTACGCGGCCTATTTCGTGGCGTTCTCGCTTCTCGTCATCGTCGGCCTCGTGGCGGTGCGCCGTCGCGGAGTCGTCCGCATCCTCACCGTCATGGGAGTGGCGCTTCTCGTGCCCGCTCTCGTGCAGGCATATTCGGTGTCCCAGACAGGCATCATCTGGCAGGGCAGATACGGACTCTTCCTGTACATCGCGGTACCTCTCATCGCCGCGCTAGTGCTGTCGGAGCGCGATAGTGCTCGCACGATGTTCATCGCACCGAGGCTCACTGCAGTCGGCGTGTTTTTGCTGACCGCTTACGGAATCGCGGCGTACGCGCTCGTGCTTCGCCGCTACACCGTCGGGATCGACGAGCCGGTAACGCAGATGGTCTTCGACGTGGAATGGCAGCCACCGCTTGGCTGGATGGTGCTTATTCCGGCTTTCGTAGTGGTGATCGTGGCGTTCGGCGTGTGGGTCGTGCGCCAGTCATTCGTGCACTCGGCAGCCTTCGCCGAAGACGTGTCGACCGCTCCACGAACCGACGTCCGTGCCTGATCTTCGGGTGGCCATCGCCTACGACTGCCTCTTCCCCTTCGCGACCGGCGGCGGCGAACGCGTCTACCGGCGGATCGCGGAGTCGCTTGTCGCCAGGGGTGCCGCCGTCACCTACGTCACGCGCGATCAGTGGCCACCGAATCAGAATCCGGATGCCCCGTTTCGAGTCGCACCAATCTGGCGAGGGGAGATCTACGACGCGAACGGGTCGCGAACGCCGCGCGGTGCCCTGAGCTTCGCGGTGGCCGTGTACCGGTTCTTCCGAGCGCACCGCACGGAGTTCGACATCGTGATCGCGAGCGCCCTGCCGGTGCTCACGATGCTGGCCGCTCGCGCAGCGCTCGTCGGCTCACGAACCTTCGTGTTCGCGGACTGGCTGGAAGTGTGGACGTGGCGGAAGTGGCGCGAATACTCGGGGGTGCTGGCCGGCTCGATGGCCTTTGTGCTGCAAGTCGTCGGCATCCGATCGGCTCACGCCCACACGGTCAACAGCTCGTTCACTGCTCGGCGCATGGTTTCGTACCGACGGCGTGCTGACCCGATCGTGCTCGGACTCGTCGATCTCGTCGAACCGAGTACTGACCGACGCACGGCCGCCGAGCCGCCATTCGTGCTGTTCGTCGGTCGCCATATTCCCGACAAACGGGTTCATGCGATCCCCGGCGCGCTCGTTCGTGCCAGACAGTCGCACCCGACGCTCCGCGCCGTCATCGCGGGCACAGGTCCAGATACCGATCGCGTTCGGGCTGAGATCAGCCGACTCGGGTTGCAGAAAGAGTGCACGCTCGTTGGTCGCGTCGGCGACGATGCTGTGCACGCTCTGATGGCCAATGCGGTTGCCCTGGTAAACCCGTCTGCTCGTGAGGGATTCGGTCTCGTCGTGGCCGAGGCGGCGACGTTCGGCACACCCAGTGTCGTGGTTGCCGGTGAGGATAACGCCGCTGTTGATCTCGTTGTGCCGGGAGTCAACGGCGAGGTGGCGGCTTCTGCTGATGCGGAGGCGCTAGCCGGTGCCATTTCGCGCGTCGTGTCGGCCGGCACGGCGATGAGGGCGCAAACGGCGAAATGGTTTGACGATATGCGCAGAGATCACGGGCTGGAGGCGTCCGTCGATGTGATCCTGGCTCGCTACGCCTCTCGCGAAGGCGCGTCGAGAGCGCGCCGAAACGCCGACGCGGTTTGAGCAGCGGTACGCGTCCACGAGAATTTCGCGGCGCGCGACCGTCCGGCTGAAGATAACGCCGCCAGGCGAAGCGGATCGGCGAGCACGGACGAGATCTGATCGGCGAGAGCGCTCGCGCTGTGCGGATTCACGTACAGCGCGGCGTCGCCGCCCACCTCGCGGAGAACGGGGATGTCGGAGCAGAGCACCGGGCAACCGCGCGCCATCGCTTCGATGACGGGAAGCCCGAAGCCCTCGAACAGGGTCGGAAGTACCATGGCGGTCGCGCTGGCATACAACGATTCCACCTCGTCGTCAGTCAGCCACCCGCGCAACTCGACGAACGATTCGACCCCGAGTTCACGCACGAGTGGGGCGAGCGGATCGTCGCCGTGGCTTCCCGTGATGATCAGACGCGGACGGATCTCCGCCGGAATGGCCGCCACCGCCCGGATGAGAGTCTCGAAGTTCTTGTGGGGCATGCGATTTCCGAGGGCCAGCAGCAGCGACGGCTCGCGCGGAACATTCGGTAGCCCCGGCCTCGCGTGACCGGCGAGGGGAGCGACATCGACCAGGTCGGGATTCTTGCCGAGGTAGCGAACGATGTCCGCTTTCGACGACTCGCTGATCGTGAGCACCCGACGCGCATTGCGCGCCGCGCCCCGGATGAGCGTGCGCAGTACGGGAGCGTATGGTCCGGGCACGAATGACGGATGCCGAAACGGGAGCAAATCGTGCACGGTGAGCACGACGGGCACCGGGGCGCGCCACGGGCCGACGTTCGCCGGGGCGTGGATGAGGTCGGCACCGGTTCGGGATGCCGTGCGCCCGACGGCGGTGAGTTCGCCCCACGCCCACGCACGGCGGTCATCGCCGGCGATCCCGGAGTCGATGAGTTCCCCGGGGAACCACTCGGCGCCGGTGCGCCAAAGTTCAGTGCTCGCGAGCCCGACGAATTCGAGGTCGTCGGCGTTCATGTGGGAGTACACCGACCGGGCGTAGGACTCCATGCCGCCCTTGGTGCCCGAGTAGAACAGCAGGTCAACGAGGATGCGCAAGCGACGACTCCGCATCTGACAGGCGGGACTCGCGTCGCCGTCGGGCTAATTCGTAGACGATCGCCTGCGCCAATTCACCTGCGAGCATGGCAGCGAAAATCACCGAGATGTTCTGGAGGGGGAGCACTGCGAGCCCCACCCCGAGGGTTGCGATGGCGAGCGCGCCTCGCAGGATCGTCAAGAGCCGAACCGCTCCCGCCCGGCGGAGCGCGGCGAAGGGCAGCGTTGTCGCAAGCGACGCCGCCCGCCACAGGCAGGCGATGGCGAGTGGCACGATGGTCGCCGCTGTCGACCAGGAGTTGCCGAAGATGAAACCGAGGAGCCCGGTGAATTCCATCACGAAGATGATCGCCGTGCCCGCAAGCAGTGTGCCGGCAGACACCCAGATGTCGAGGAGAGAATGCGATTTGAGCAGCCGTAGCCGCATGAAGTTCAGCGGAATGGCGAGGAGCCCCGACACGGTCGAGATAGCGGCGAAGAGCACGGCGGCGACCGGACCGAGCGCGACGAGGATGACGGCGTTGAGTGCGGGGTAGATGACGCCCGTGATGGCGACATCGGTGACGACCCAGCCGGTGACCCGCGGGGACGGTCGACTCGGCTTGTGAGCAACGGGAAGTGAGCGGATGACGGTGGCTCCGGTGATTCCGGCGACAAGCGGCACAAAACCCCACTCCGCCCCCACGAAAGCCACCACCACGCCGGTCAACGCCCCGACGCCCACGACAACAGCCGCCCACGTCTCGCGCCCGTCAAGTCGCTCGGCAACAGACACACCGCGACCCACCTCGAGTGACGCGAGCAACACGGGCAGCGCGATCGCGATCACCCATGGGCTGGCGAAGTTGACAGCGACGGCGCCGGCAGCGATGACGGATGCCGCGGCGAGCCAGAGCGGGAACGTTACGCGCCGTTCCGTGGCAGCGGAGCTGAGCCGGGACTCGACTACGGCGGCAAACGCGAGTTGACCGACGAAGGTCGAGGCCATGATCGCGACCGAGATGACGCCCTGCTCGTTCGACGAGAAAACGCGGGACGATATTGCGAGTGTGGCTGCCGGAATTGCCGCGAGCGATACCCCTCCCGCCAAGGTGATCAGCGACGTCGTCGCGCGACGCAGTCGTGCCGTCGACATGACCGGGCTTGTCATCGCGACCGCACCCGCAAGCGCAGAGAGTCGACGAAGCCGATGGAGCGGTCGATGTTCGGGATTCGACGACTGCGGGTGAAGGTCCAACGGCCGGCTCGCCATCCGGCGATCCTGCCCCGCGTGGACGCGAGATCGCGCGAGAGCACCGCGTCGCCCGCGCACACTATCGCCTCGGTGACGATCGCGCGAACGGCGTGCCTGCTGCGGAGCACACCGTAGGCGCGCAGCAGGTAGCCGCGCCCGAAACCGGCGCGCTCGCGCTGGGTTGCGGAGCCTCGCCCCGACGACGCGCCGCCCAGGTGCACTCCGCGGGCGTCGGGGATGGCGGTCGTCGACCAGCCAGCTGCCCCGAGTCGCAGCGCGAGATCCAGTTCCTCGCCATACATGACGATGCCTTCGTCGAGCAGCCCGACATCGTTCAGCGCGGCCCGGCGGTAGGCCGCGACGGCTCCGTACGGCCCCACGAGGGCGGACGCGGGCGATTGGACTGCCGCCTCGTGATCACCGTGCAGGCGCACGAAGCCCGCCATCGTCACGTCGGCGCAGATGCCGAACGCGTCAATCGTGCCATCCGGTGCAAGGAGCAGCGGGCACGCGCTGCCAAGCGAGCCGTCGGTCTCGAACGGCGCTACGAGCCGTTCGATCATGTCGGGCTCGGCCACGACATCATTGTTGACGAGAATGACGATGTCGCCGCTGCCGCGCCGGATGCCGGTGTTGCAGGCGGCAGCGAATCCACTGTTGCGATCGAGCTGCGAGACGTCGACGTGCGGGTAGCCGCGTCGCAGCCGTTCGACGGTGTCATCTGGGCCCGCGTCGTCGACGACGATGATGCGGTGCTCACGCGATTGGGCGGCGAGCGATTCGAGGCACGCCTTCGTCAACTCCCATTTGCCGTAGACGGGAATCACGACATCGACGCTCAGTGACACTCGTTCTCCCAATTCCGTTGGCCGCCCGGATGCTGTCCCAAGCTTCTCACTCATTGTCGCTTCCGCGGCGCGCGTGCCGGCTGGGGATAGGATCGGTGCCGTCCCGTACTAGCGAAAGCCGGCCGCGCACTTATGCACACCACGCTCCCCGTCGAGCTGACCATCCTGATGCCGTGCCTGAATGAGGCCGAAACGCTCGAGACCTGCATCCGGAAGGCGCAGGGGTATCTTGAGCGCAGCGGTGTTGTCGGCGAAGTTCTCATCGCCGACAACGGCAGCACCGACGGCTCGCAGGACATCGCGCGGTCGCTGGGCGCCCGCGTCATCGACGTAGACATGCGCGGCTACGGCGCGGCGCTCTCCGCTGGCATCAGGGCCGCGTACGGCAGCTACGTGATCATGGGCGACGCCGACGACAGCTACGACTTCTCTTCGCTTGATGCCTTCGTGGAGCGACTGCGGGCGGGTGACGAACTGGTGATGGGCAACCGCTTCCTCGGCGGGATCGAAGCCGGAGCCATGCCGCCGTTGCACAAGTACCTCGGCAACCCGGTGTTGTCGTGGATCGGCCGGGTTTTGTTCCGGTCGCCGATCAAAGATTTTCACTGCGGGCTCCGTGGATTCAATCGTCAGGCAATGCTCGACCTGCATCTGCTCACCTCGGGCATGGAGTTCGCGAGCGAAATGGTGGTGAAGTCGACTCTCGGGGGCCGTCGCGTGAGCGAGGTGCCGACGACGCTCAGCAAGGATGGTCGGTCGCGTCCTCCGCACTTGCGGAGCTGGCGCGACGGGTGGCGGCACCTGCGGTTCTTGCTCATCTTCAGCCCGCGCTGGCTCTTTCTCATTCCAGGCACGGCCGCGTTCGTCGTCGGATTGATCGGAACTGCATTCCTCGCGTTCGGGCCCGTGGTGATCGGCGACATCGGCTTCGACCTGTCGAGCCAGGTCTACCTCGCCGCGCTCACGGTGGTTGGCTACCAATCGCTCCTGTTCGCGATCCTCACCAAGATCTATGCCCAGCACGAAGGGTTCCGCATACCCCGTAGCCGCAACTTCGAGAGGCTCGAGAGGCGAATCAGCCTGGAGAGCGGTGCCGTTGTCGGACTGCTCCTGTTCATCCTCGGGCTTGTCATCGCGATCGTGCAGTTCGTCATGTGGGCCGATACCGGATTCGGCGCACTCGACACAGACACGACGCTCCGCATCGCCCTGCCGTCGGCGCTGCTGATGATGCTCGGTGCGCAGACGATCATGGGCGGCCTGTTCCTCGGCGTGCTGAACGTCAGCCTGCAGCGCCGCTGAATGAGGACCGGTTGTGGCTGATCCGCGGGATGCCCTCACCGTTTCGGTGGCGCTGTGCACGTACAACAGCGGCTCGTATCTTGACGCGCAGCTGGAGAGCATCTTCGACCTCACTCCGCCGCCGTGGGAGATCGTCATCTCCGATGATGGCTCCACCGACGACACCGTGCGACGCGCCCGCAGCTTTGTCGAGCGAGCGAACGAAACGGGCATCCGTTTTCGAGTCATCGTGGGTACGGGCGGGCTCGGTGTAACAGCCAACTTCCAGCGCGCGATCGAAGCGTGCTCGGGCGAACTCATTGCCCTGTGTGACCACGACGATGTCTGGCATCCCGATCGGTTGTCGTCGGCGGTGCCCTCGTTCGCCAACGACAACGCTCTGCTGTTCCAGCACGGCGACGCGCGACTCGTCGGCGCCGCGGGCGAGCCGCTCGGCATCGGACTGTTCGAGGCGCTCGAGGTCTCGCGGGATGAGCTCGACGGCATCAACGCCGGTCGCGCGTTCGAGATCTACCTTCGCCGCAACCTCGCCACCGGCGCCACCGCCATCGTGCGCCGGTCGCTCGTCGAGAAGGCGTTGCCGTTTCCCGCGTCGTGGGTGCACGACGAGTGGCTCGCGACGATCGCGGCCGCGCTCGGCCGAGTCGAGGTGCTCAACCGGGAACTCATCGACTACCGCCAGCACGGCGCCAATCAGATCGGTGTGCAGAAGCCGACCATGCGTTACCGCGTACGGCGGATGCTGTCGTCGCGCGGAGTGCGCAACGCACGGCTGGCGCGGCGGGCAGTCGATCTCGCCGAGCGGCTCGACGAGATGCAGGTGGCCGCGCCCTATCGCGAACTGGCCCACGCCAAGGCCCGCTTTGAGGCGGCTCGCGCCGCTCTGCCGGCTAATCGGCTTCGCCGGATCGGGCCGGTTGTTCGGGAGCTCCGCGCGGGATCGTACGCCCGATTCGCCAGCCAGGGCCGACTCGACGTTGTGCGTGATCTGCTCCAGCCCGTGTGAACTGCTTGCCGACGACGGCGCTCAGCCGAGTGGCTCTTGCTCCAGCGGCCGCCGAAATGCCGTGCGCCAACTGAGGCTTTGCGACGCCTTGACGCAGCACACGACAAAAGTGAGCCAGCCGAACTCAGCGAGGATTCCGCTCTCGACAACGGATGCGGTCAGAAGTGCGGCCAAGACGAGCGCGGGCCACGTGAAGATCACGCTGCGCTGGCGAGCCGCGAGTAGCCACGAACGCACGAACGCGAGCCCGACGAGCCCGACGAACGCGACGAAGCCGATGACCCCGAGCTGGAACCAGACGTCGAGAAACGCATTGACGGCCGATGAACTTTCACGATTGGTGCCGATGCCGAAGAGCACGAACGGCGCAACATCGGGGTGCCACTGCCCGACCCAGCCCCAGCCTTCGAGGGGGTGCAGCGGCACGAGCGCCCACAATTGCTGCCACAGGCGAAGGCGGTAGGTGAGCTCTCCGCCACTATTGAGTGCTGAGACGATCGGCGCCCGAGCAACCCAGATCGCGATCGCGGCGACCGCCACCGCGGCGAGGGCTGCGAACTGCCAGAACCGTCGATGCGCTGGTGGGATGCGGCGGATGCCGTACAGCGCCAGCAGCGCAATGAGCGCGACGAAGGCGGTTGACCACGCGATCGGCGATCGGGTGAAGAAGAGCACGATTCCCGCGAGCACGATGGACCCTGCGGCGACGCCGCGGTCGACCGATCGCGTGCGCCATTCGATGACAAAGCTGATTGCGCCGATGATCGCGATGAGGCCAAGGTCGTTTCTATTGCCGACGATCCCTGAGATCGGCCCACCGTTCCCCAGTCGACCCTCGATATCGAGAAACGCGATGGGGGAATCGATCAGCAACCCCGATAGCACTTCCATAACGAGCGACAACGCCAGCACGAAACGCATCACATCGCCGAACACCCTCACAATCTGGATGGTGTCGCGCATCAACGCCACATACACGCCAAGAATGGTGAATGCCGCGAGATACAACAGCCCCTCGACCGTCGCCGTTCGGTACTGACTCCAGAAGACGGATGCCGCAGCCCAGGTCACGAAGACGAGCAGCGAGATGGGAATGACCGCCATCCACTCGATCGTATGTCGTCGTGCGATCAGTGAGGCTGACGCGAGAGTGACGAGACCGATGAGCGCGCTGACGAGCCCGGCCCATCCGATCATGTTGTGTAGCGAGAACGACGCGATGGCCAACCCGACGGCGGCCGTGGCAATGGCCGACGCGAAACGCGCGGAACCGAAAAAGGCGTGCAGCGCGGTCATCAGCGGGGTGTGGTGCGTCATCGGCTCCACGGTACCGCGCCCAGGGCCGCAACCCACTCTCTGGTAAGAATGGAGCATGCGAGACGGCGCTGCCTCGAAGGCGTTCTGGAATCGCGCGGCTCAGGAGAATGCCGCGTGGTACATCGCGACGGGCTTCGACCGTGAAAGCGCGGAGTTCTTCGAGTCGGGCAAGAGAGAGGTCGACACCTACTTGCGTTTCGCGGAGGTGGAACTCGGCAAAGACGATCTTGTCGTGGAGATCGGGTGCGGCGTCGGACGAATGACCCGACGACTTGCGGAACGGGCAGGGCAGGTTGTGGCCACCGACGTGTCGGGAGACATGATCGCGAAGGCTCGCGCGAACCTCGCTGACTCGCCCCATGTCTCCTTTGTCGAGATCGGAGGCGACGGCGAGCTTCCCGGCGAGGCGGGCTCGGCGACCGCAGTCTTCTCCTACATCACGATGCAGCACGTGCCGACCGCGTCAGCTCAAGAGCGGTACTTCGCCGAAGCCATCCGCTTGATCGCGCCCGGAGGGTGGGTGCTCATCCAGTTCCGGCGCCCCGGAGTCGTGGCGCGCATCCTCGACTGGACGGGGCACTTCGTTCACCGCGTCCGGGGTAGAAAAACCTTCGACCCGGCGTGGCGTGGCGCGCGCGTTCGTCCGTCGGCGCTGACGGCACACGCATCCCGCGACGTTTCGGTCGAGATCCTGCCACTCGGCCGTCGGCACATCTGGGCGCGGGCGCTGCGCCGGGCGAACGACGCCGGTGCGGCGGTTTAGGCGAGTTCTTTGCGCTTGAGCTTGACTGCGGCAACGACGAGAATCATCCACCCGTACTCGACCAGCAATCGCGACTCCGCCGCACTCTGGATGATGATGGCGACGAGCAGCAACAGCGGCAACAGCGACAGCGCCGTGTAGCGTCCACCCACGGGCACCTTCTGCAGGTCGAGGGTCGTGGCCAACCGCCACGCGCGGGCGAATGCCATCACGACGAGGATGGCCAGCACGACGACGCCCACGAGTCCGAGCTGCAGCCATACGTCGATCCACGCGTTGTGCGCGTGCAATTGCACGACTCCGTTGCGAATGACGAGGTCGTCGAATGGTTCGACCCACGGCACCCAGTAGCTCACCCAACCCCAGCCCACGATCGGACGTTGCAGGGCGAGTCCGATCACGGCGTCCCAGATCTCCAACCGGCCGGTGAGATCCTCGCTCTTGCCGAGCAGCCCCAAGACCGTGCCGCGAAACACGATGGCGAGCGCGAGCACGATGGCGAGCACGGTGGCAATGCTGGCGTATACCGCAGTACGGCTGCGAGCCGTATCTGCGCGGCGCACG
>JANOYC010000100.1:0-3607 GCA_031428675.1 Microbacteriaceae bacterium
CGGTCTGTCGGTCGTGGTGCGTGCGGACGGTGCGACGGAGCGTTTGGCAACGTTTGACTTTCCTCTCGGTATCGATCCGGAAGCGACGTGGGCGGAACACAGTGTGACGCTCGAGTCGGGTGACACGCTCATCTCGGTGAGTGACGGGGTGCTGGATCTGTTCGATGGCACGTTGGACAGCCTCGAAGAGGTGGAGAACATTGTGCGGAGCGAATCTCGTGCGCAGGACATGGTGGATCGCATCATCGCCTTGACCGGCCGCACTCAGCCGGATGACGTCACCATCGTCGTTCTCCGCCGTGTCTAGCGTGTCTAGCGTGTCTACGTTGTTCGGTTCACCGCGCGCTTGTCACGATTCGCCTGGCACCTCCTTCAGCGCGAGCGCTTTCGCCTAGAACACTGTCGCTCCGATCAGTCGGCCGATTGCGTAGGTGGCCAGCAGCGCCACCACGCCGCCGATGACCACCCGGATTGTGGCTCGCAGTACCGGGCTGCCGCCTAGGCGCGCGCCGGTCGCGCCGGTGAGAGCAAGCGCCACGATTGCCGATGCCGCGATCACGCCGATGCGCGCGGGCTGCGGCGCGAAGATAACCGCGAGCAGCGGTAGAGCCGATCCGATCGTGAAGGCGATCGCCGATGCAATCGCGGCGTGCCACGGACTCGTCACCTCGTCTTCCGACATGTGCAGTTCGGCTTCGAGGTGGGCGCCGAGCGCATCGTGCGCAGTGAGTTCGACGGCGACTGTTGCGGCGGTTTCTTTGGAGAGGCCCTTCGCTTCGTAGAGTTGCGCGAGTTCGGCGAGTTCACCCTCGGGGTCATTCTCGAGTTCCCACCGCTCCCGCGCGATAGTGGCACGCTCGGTGTCGCGTTGGCTACTCACGGACACGTATTCGCCGAGCGCCATTGAGATCGCGCCGGCGACGAGTCCGGCGACTCCCGCGGTGATGATGGGCGCGATCTGGCTTGTCGCCGCAGCGACACCTACCACGAGGGCGGCGGTGGACACGATCCCGTCGTTGGCGCCGAGCACTCCGGCACGCAACCAGTTCAGTCTGCTGGACAGCTCGACGGCGTGTGGTTCGGGGGTACCGTCGTGGTGCGTGACGGGTGGCATCGGGGGCGTCATCTGTCTATCTTCGTCTGCGATGTTGCCGTGTGGTAAGCCACCCGCCTCACGCTACCTCGGGCTCGCGGCGCAGATCTCGGAACGCCGCACTCTTGGAGAGCAGTCGGATCGGCGTGCGATGAGGGTCGACCGCCGCAGGCGGGATCATCCAGAAAGAGTCGTCTCTGCGCTCGATCTCCCACTCGCCGTCATGGAGGAGGAGGTGGTGGTAGCGGCACAGGAGTATTCCGTTGGCGATGTCTGTAGCGCCGCGGTCGCGAAGCCAGTGTTTGATGTGGTGGGCTTCGGTCCACGACGGGGGTCGGTCGCATCCGGGAGCCATGCATCCGCCGTCGCGGGCGGCGAGGGCTATGCGTTGCCGGTGGGTGAAGGTGCGTTGCGTGCGGCCGACGTCGAGGGGTTGGCCGTGGTCGTCGAAGGTGACGGCGACTGTGCCGTCAGCGCACGCGATGCGCTCGACGGTTGCAATCGACACCGAGGTGGTTGCCCCTTCGATGTGACCGCGACCCCGGCGGTGCTGCAAGGCAGTCGCCGTCGTGAGCACGTGCACTGCGGGCCGCCGGATGCCGAACACTGTTTGCTGGTCTGCCTCACCGGCGATGCGGATCATGTCGACAAGCGCGTCAGCGTTGATTTTTTCAGTAGTGCGGGTGTCGCTGGTGATGGCGACTTCGCGGGCGCGCTCGGTTTCGTCGACCATTCGCGGTCCGCCGCGGCGAGGGGCGGTGACCGCATCGAGTGCCGAGGTGAGAATAGCCGCGTTCTCTGGCGCGTAGAGGAAACTGCCGGCGACCATGCCATCGGGGCGCTTGTAGATGCGCAAATATTCCTTGGAGCGCATGTCGCGCTCGCGAACCGCGATGCCCTCGAGATCGAGATCGTCGCGCATCGCTCGGGCGCGCACACCCAGTTCGTCGGCGTTGAGCGACATTGCGGCCGCGACGAGCGCGGTAGCGGCCCCAGCCAGTTGTTCGACAGAGACGGAATCGTTGGGTGCGCCGAGACCGACGCGGATCGCCGTCGCAGCGTCGACAGAAAGGATGCCTCGCACTAAGGCTTCGCCGACGGACCGCAACCACGGCCCCGCGAGCAGGTCGAGCCCGGCGGGTGCGACGACTCCGGCTGTGGAAAGTGACGTGCCCGGATCGCCGGAAGGCGCGTCGCCCGACTCGCCTGGCTCGCCCGACTCGCCCAAACCCGACACCGACGCAGACTCCCACACCGACGCGTGCATTGCGGCGCCCGCGGCGACGAGCTTGAACGCTTCGCGGCTCGACGCGCCGGTGAGCTTCTGCACGAGGGATGCCGGCGTGCGGCACCCGGTGCGTTGCGCGAGACCGTCGAACCCGTGCTCGCGCGTGGAGCGGCGAGCGATCTCGCCTGCGGCCATCGCGCTGAAGGAGCGGATGCGTTTCTCTGCTTGCGCGAGCTGCGCCTGACACTCCATGAGGTCGGCGTCGCTGAGCCCCGCGAATTCGTCGCCCGCACAATGCAGCTCGGCGACGGAGGCCAGTGCCTGCGCGAGAGTGGGGGCGGTGATGGACATGTGTCTATTCTCCCACATTCGAACGTATGTTCGATGAAATGTGAATAACTCTCTCTCCACAGATTTCTAGCGGAGAGGTGGAGAAGAGGTGGAGACCCAGAGCTCGACCACGCCGTTCCGAAGCTGGAGCGCGCCAGCTACCCGGAAGGCGGGGTCGCTCGAGGCCCCGCCTACGCCATCCGAGCCACCTCGGCGAGCGACCGATCGCGCGGCCAGTGTCGCAGGCCCGCAGGCAGCCTCGGGTACACGACGCGAATAACGGCCATCCACCTGTCAAAGCGACGTTGCAGGCGCGGCGACCACCGCATCCCGAATTCCTGGCGAATGGATGCCGGCAACAGCCCCGCCGTGACCAGCCGCCCCAGGGGTGCGGCGGCTTTCATCCACGGCGCCCCGCGCGCCGGGAACAGTAACCGTCGCGCTTGCGCTCTCGCCTCTGCGGACACCGACAGCCCGGCGACGACACCGTCGAAGTACGCGCGAAACGCACGACGGTCGGCGGGCCAGAGCTCGGGGTGCATGCGGAGGGCGGTGCCGAGCACGGCGTAATCACGGTAGATCTGATCGGCGACCTCATCGGGCAGGGGGCCGTAAACGCGCTCATACGCGTCGAGCGCCGAGTCGTAGAGAGTCGCCGCGACCCACAATTGGAGCTCGGGGTCGTCCGCCGAGTACGGGATGTCGGCACCGCCAGCCCCGAAACCGACGCCCGCCCCGGCACCGCCCGCCCCCACACCCCCAACAACGCCCGCGTGCGCGCGATCGACTGCGGCGACGGCCGCGGCGCGCTGCGCATCCGTTCCATACGTCTGTGCGTATACGTATGCGAGGGTGCGCCGAAGCCGGCGCGAAGGGTCCGCGTCGAAGTCGCTGTGCTCGGCGATGGCGCGCGCGATAGCCGGATGCGCCAACTGCAGCAGGATGGCGCGCCCGCC
>JANOYC010000101.1:0-2583 GCA_031428675.1 Microbacteriaceae bacterium
GGTGTTTCCGGCCTGACGCGCCGCGCGTGATGCGTGGCGGGAAAGGTGCCGTGATGAGCACGACACTGGACGTTGTGAGTCCGAAGAAGCACCAGAATGATGACCGATCCGCGGAGGCTGCTGCGGCGGCCGAGCTGGTCCGGCTGGCCAAGGAGCAGGGCCTTGCCCTGACCGGGCCGGACGGGCTGTTGAAGCTGTTCACGAAGAATGTGCTCGAGACCGCGTTGAACGAGGAGCTCACCGAGCACCTCGGGCACGAGAAGAACCGTGCCGGGCCTGGCCGTGAGGGCGGGAACGTGCGTAACGGGACGAGGCCGAAGACGGTGCTGACGGAGGCGACCGGGCAGGTCACGATCGATGTTCCGCGGGACCGCGATGGGTCGTTCGAGCCGCAGATCGTGCGCAAGCGCCAACGCCGCCTGAACGGGGTGGAGGAGATCGTGCTGTCGCTGTATGCGAACGGGCTGACCACGGGAGAGATCAGCGCGCACTTCGCGCAGATCTACGGCGCCTCGGTCAGCAAGGAGACGATCTCGAGGATCACGGACAAGGTCATCGAGGAGATGAACGACTGGTCCGCCCGGCCTCTGGACGAGGTCTACGCGGCGATCTTCATCGACGCGATCGTGGTGAAGATCCGTGATGGGCAAGTCGCGAACCGGCCCATCTACGCCGCGATCGGGGTGAGCCTGGCCGGGGAGAAGGACGTCCTCGGACTCTGGGTCGGCACCGGCGGTGAAGGCGCGAAGTTCTGGATGAGCGTCCTCACGGACATCAAGAACCGCGGCGTCACGGACACGTTCTTCCTCGTCTGCGACGGGCTCAAGGGACTGCCCGACGTCGTGGCCCACGTGTGGCCGCGGACGACGGTGCAGACGTGCATCCTTCACCTGATCCGCAACACGTTCAAGCTCGCCTCGAAGAAGGACTGGGACGCGCTCAAACGCGACGTGAAGCCGATCTATACCGCCCCGAACCCGAACGCTGCCCGAGCCGCTCTGGAAGACCTCGACGAGAAGTGGGGGAAACGCTACGGGGCGATCATCCGGCTCTGGGAATCGGCGTGGGAGGAGTTCATCCCGTTCCTGGACTACGACCTCGAGATCCGGAAGGTGATCTGCTCCACGAACGCGATCGAATCACTCAACGCCCGGTACCGGCGCGCGGTGCGGGCGCGAGGTCACTTCCCGACCGAGCAGGCGGCGCTGAAGTGCCTGTATCTTGTCACTCGCAGCCTCGACCCCACCGGTCGCGGCCGCACTCGATGGACGATGCGGTGGAAGCCCGCTCTCAACGCATTCGCCATCACCTTCGCCGACCGCTGGCCGGCCGCGGAGACCTACTAAATGAAAACCGCCGGAAACACCATTACTGAAACAGACCCAGCAAAGATTGGGAGCGCAGGTGTCAGTTCATAAGGTCCTAGAGACAGCAAAAGCGGGTGTCATCGGAGGCGGATTTCGCCTCGTCGCAGAAGACGTCGATCGCAACGAAAGCTACCTGCCTGCGGATCAGTTCGTTGTCGCCGACTCTGCCGGAAATCTCTTTCGCGTCACGGTCGATGAAGTCGGTGCGAGCTAATGGCCGGTGTGAACGTATTCATCTGCGCGATTCCGCTTTTCGAGGGCGTGGTCGATGATTCGGGTGACATGCAGGCATCGGTTGGATTCAACATGTTGCGCGATGCGTTGGGCGGCGCGGATTACCTGCTCGAGGCAGCAGGCAACATGTTGCTGCAGGCCTACAAATTGCAGAGTGCGTCGGCAACGACCGACCAGGAGGATTTGGCGAAAACGTTGAACAACATGGCAGTCGCATACATGGCGAGCGGTCGGTTGCCGGAGGCGTTAGGGGCATTGCTTGAATCCGAAAAGATCTACGACCACCTCCAGCAACCAAATGATTGCGCTCAAGGGGGTGTCACGTACAACATTGGAGTCGTCTACGGGATGAATGGCCAGCACGACAAGACTGCGAAGTATCACGCGGCGGCGAAGGCATTGGGCTACGAGTGACGTTCAAAGACACGACGCATTAACGCGACGCGATGCAGCCGAGTGTGTGAAACGTTGCGAGTTTGTGCGTTGCGTCGGTGCGAGAACGAGAGCACGTCACGGCAGCGCGTAAGCGAAGCGGTAGCGCGTCGGTCAGTATTCACGCGTCGTCGACAGGGCAGACTGGTCAAGAGCCATCGTGCGATTGTGTCCTTCCGTGAGATTCCTAGACAGTTCTCACTGACCATCGCACGATGGCTCACCACGTTCTCGACGTGACACTCGAGCCGAGAAACTACTCCAGCCCAAGGGACGCCACCCGCGACCAGGACTGGGAGGATGCAAGCATCGACGATGACGTCACCCCAGGCGACTCGTTCGACTTCGAGGAGTGGCTCACTGAGACTTGGGACCTCGGCTCACAGGGAGTGGCACACGACATCGCGTCCACGGGAATCTGACACTGCAGACCGAGCACCCCGACACTCTCGGTGCGATCGCGCTGGGCGGCGCGGCGCCTGGAGGCAACATTGACGCCATCGACGGACCTCTCGATCAACTCCAGGCGCTCGCGTTGCTCATTGATCCC
>JANOYC010000102.1:0-22919 GCA_031428675.1 Microbacteriaceae bacterium
TCGACGCCGGGCGCGATGAGACCGGCGGGCTCGACTCCGGCCGCGCGCAGAGTGGCAAGTCGAGCCGGAGACGTGGAGGCGAGGTAGAGACGCGAGACGGACTCCTATGCTCGATGGGTGGATGTAACACGCGGCGACGTACTTGAGCTCGAGATTACCAACATGGCGCATGGCGGAGTTGCGGTTGCCCGGCACGAGGGGCGGGTGATCTTCGTGAGCGATACGCTGCCTGGCGAACGCGTCCGCGCTCGCGTGAGTGAGGCATCGAAGAAGAGCTTCTGGCGCGCCGAAACGGTGGAGGTGCTCGAAGCGTCCCCGCACCGCGTCGACCATGTCTGGGCGGAAGCGTCGGTCGACCGCGATCCGGATGAGCGGGCCGGCGGAGCGGAATACGGGCACATCGCCCTCGCGCACCAGAGGAAGCTCAAAGCCTTCGTGGTGGCCGACTCGCTATCGCGGATGGCGAAGGTCGATGCTGAACCCGCTGTCGAAGCTATCAACGGCGATGACGCCTCCGGCGGCACTGGATGGCGAACGCGCGTGCGCCTGCACGTCGATCAAGCGGGGCGGCTGGGGCCGTTCTCGGCGCGCTCCCACACGGTCGTGCCGGTATCCGATCTTCCACTCGCTGTCGACGAGATTCGTTCGGCCGCGCCGCTCGATCAACTCTTCCCCGGCGAGGAATCGGTGGAACTGCTCGCACCCTCGACCGGCGGCGTTCGGATGATCGTCGGCAAGCAGAAGCCTTCCATCATTCGAGAGCTCGTCGGTGGTCGCGAGTTCAGGCTCCGCGACAGCGGGTTCTGGCAGGTTCACCGCGGCGCGGCCGCGACGCTGTCGGTCGCCGTTCAACAGGCGATTGACGAGGCGCTCTTTGATCCGCGCGCGGCGAACCTCGATCTCTACGGCGGCGTTGGGTTGCTGGCTGCCGCGGTGGGCGACCGATTCGGCTCGACGGTGCGCATCACGAGTGTCGAGAATGACCCAATTGCAACCGAGGATGCTGCGGAGAACCTTGCGGACTGGGTCGGTGCCTCGGCGGTTACGGCTCGGGTCGATCGCTGGTTGCATGCTGCGCGTGGCACTCTCACGGCGACGGAAAGCGCACGGTACCGGGCTGCAACGATCGTGCTCGATCCGCCCCGTTCGGGCGCCGGGCGGGACGTTGTGGAGTCCATCTCCGCGTTGCAACCCGCACAGATCGTCTACGTCGCCTGCGATCCCGCTGCGTTCGCCCGCGACGTGGCGACGTTCGGCGAACGCGGCTATGTGCTCACGGCGCTCCGCGCGTTCGACCTCTTTCCCAACACCCATCACGTCGAGGCGATCGGAACGTTCACACGGGGTTGACGCCCGCTGCCGATCCGCGGTTACCAGCCGCCGCCACCGCCGCCACCCCCACCTCCGCCGCTCGAGCCGCCACCACCTGATCCGGAAGACCCTGAAGAAGACGGAGTCGAGCTGAACGACGAGGTTGCCGCCATCGTGAAGCTGCTGACGGCATCACCGATCGACGACAGCGAGGCCGCCGCACCGAATGCCCCGCCGGTAAGCGTCGACGAAGTTCCGACGTACCAGTCGGGGTGCGAAACGTTGCGCCCTTCCGCGGCCAATTGAGCGAAGACCCGCGCCCAATGCTCCGCTTGGCCGAACGCGATCGCCCAGGGCATGTAGCGGCTGAAGATGTCCTCGGTCTCATCGAAGCGGATGCGGTCGGCCTCGGCGGTTTCGATGTATCGCTGGAACCCTGCGAGCTGCAGGTAGACCGCGTGTCCGAGGGCCGTGCGCCTTGCCGCGCGCGCAGACAATGTGATGGCGATGGCGCAACCGGCGCCAAGACCGATAGGGATGAGGATGAACCGTTCGAGGTCCAGCACGATGAGGCCGAAGAAACCGGCAACGGCCGTCACCATGCCCATGACGAGTAGAGGATTGGTTGCTCCGAGCTTGTCCCGAAAGTATCGGTTGGTCGAGACGAAGGAGTCGGTTGACGCATTCACCGCGCGCAGACTCGGAGCGAACGTGTTGGTCAAGTTTGACAGGGACACCGATGCTCTGCCGCCGGCAAACAGCGCGGAGAGCAGCAGAGATTCGTGCGCGACGAGGTCTTGTGAGTTCGGAGTTCCGGGCCGTGCCATCCGTTTCTTGATTTCAGCGCGTTCCGGAGTTGCTACCAGGCGATAGTCGCGTGCTCGCCGACCGGTGCGGCCCCCAATCTCTTCGATTCGCACGTAGCCGCGCACCGCGAGGTCAACCAGGGTGGCTGTCACGTCGGCGCGTCTCTTGGACTTTCGCAGCACGCGATTCGCGGCTCCGACAGGAAATCCGATCGGCGGTTCGTACCTGGCCACGATCGTCTGCCGGTACGGCGCGCGAATCACAGGCGCGGTCTCTGCGTGCGCAGGGATCTCGCCGGGGGTGATCGCTGCGAACATCGAGTCTCGGCGACGAGCAACAACGAGGCCGAGGAAGAAGGCCGGTATCCCCAAAAGGAGAGCGAGCCCGGTGCCCCAGTTGACAGGGTGGGCGAACGGGTCGGGGCCGTCGTTGCTTCCCTCAAGAATCGGCGGAGTGCCTGGAGCAAGCGGAGCGTCAAGAATTGGCTGGGTGCTGGTGAAGGTTCCCACCGGCCAATCGACCACGATCGTCAGGCCTTCGGACGGAGCCAGTCGACGGTGGCTGAACAAGGCACGGTCGTTGCTTGTGCTCACAGCCGTGCACGGTGTCGTTGCACCCGCGATCCCAGCAAAGCAGGTGCCTCCAGTGGGGCTTGCGGGCGCCTCTACAGTGACACTGATGTTGCTGAGCTCAACTCCCCAGCGGTCGCCCGTCGCGTTCCAGTACAGCTGCTGAACGACGAGTCCGTCTGGCTGTTGCACCGTGTTGAGCACCCCGGCGATGTCGTACTCGAGCACGTACCGCTCGCGCGCGTCCGTTGTGTCGTTGGCATTGCCGACCCGAATCCGATAGCTGTTGTCGAGTGCCGTTGACACGAGCGCCGATGCATCGGTTGGGCTTGAAACCGTGAGCCCAGAATAGGGATACACGCGGTCGGTAGACGCATCAACTGCGAATCGCGAATTCAGCACGCGCTCGATCCCGTGCGGATCTTCACGGTCTCCGAAGTTCCAGTCGATCGTCTCGGTGGCATGAACGGTGCCGTCCGGTTCGATGTCGTAGTGAATCGAGAACGATGTCATCCGCTCGGCCCCACCGTCGATGAGCACCGAGCAGCCACTGAGAGCGAGCGCGCAGGCCGCCACCGTGATCATGACCGGGGGCACGCGGGCAGACATGTGGCGACCATACCCGCTGTCGAGCTCAGTCGCCGATACGATGGGGGACAGAATCGCGTGTAATGAGGCGGTTGGGGGAGACAGGATGAACGTGGCCGAGAGCATCGGAACGGAAGTCGCTGGCGTGAAGCCGGCATCAGGATTGCGCGTCGCCGTCGTTGACGACCACGAATCGGTGAGACTCGGGCTCAAGGCCGCTTTCATCGAAGAGGGCTACCAGTTCATCATCGCTGCCGCGACCGTCCAAGAATTTGTGGAGGGGCTGAACGGCCGTGAGGTCGACGTCGTCGTGCTCGACCTGTCTCTGGGCGACGGATCGACCGTGACCGACAATGTGAAGAATGTGCAGGCAACCGGCTCGGCTGTGCTGATCCACAGCATTGCCGATCGGGTTGCCAGCGTGCGCGAGGCACTGGCCGCCGGTGCCGCCGGCGTCATTCCGAAGTCGTCGGCTACCAAGGTCGTCATAGCCGCCGCAGCCGCGGTCGCTAGGGGCGACGTGCTCAACAACCTCGAATGGGCCACCGCCATCGACGCTGACCGCGACTTCGCGAAGGCCCAACTCGGTCGTCGCGAGCGCGAGATCCTGCACTTGTACGCATCCGGCCTCCCGTTGAAGTTGGCGGCCCAGCAATTGGGCATCGGCTACTCCACCGCTCGTGAGTACCTCGACCGCATCCGCGTCAAGTACGTCGAGGTGGGACGGCCTGCACCGACCAAGGTCGACCTTCTGCGCCGAGCCGTAGAAGACGGCATTCTTCCCGGGCTCGACCCGGACGGCGGCGATGGCCAATAGCGCTCCGGCCATCCGCAGCGTTCCACAAAACAAGCAGCCGCGAAACCCGATCAGTCGGGCGCAGGTTGAACGGATTCTGTCACGCTCGGTGGGGCTCTTCGGACTGGTTTTCGGCGCGCAGACCTTCCCGGTCTTTCTGAGTCAGGCCGGTGAGGGGCAGCCGTGGTGGGCCATGCTCGTCGGCATCATCGTTTTCGGAAGTATCGTCGTCGCTTTCGTGTCGGCCCTCCTCAATCGTGCGGTGGGCATAACGCTCGCACTCGTCGCCTTCTTCTACTTAGTCGCCCTCGGCACGTGGCCATTCGCCGTCGTTGACCCCGACAACGTCACTCAGGGAAACCACTGGCTGTACTTCCTCCTCACCGTCGCCGCGGCGACCGCCGCGATCGTGTTCTCAACGCGGGTCGCCACGTTCTACTTGTTCGGCACGAGCGCCATCTACGGAATTATCCGGATGACGCCGCCGGGCGGTGGTGTGCGGTGGGAGCAAGCGGTGCTCGACTCGTTCTATGCGACCATTCTCGGTGGGGCGATCATCATCATTGCGGCTCTGTTGCGTCAAGCTGCATCGTCGGTCGATCTCGCCCAGGCTGCCGCTCTCGATCGTTACTCGAATGCCGTGCGCCAGCACGCCACCGAAGTGGAACGCGTGCAAGTCGATGCGATCGTGCATGACAGCGTGCTCACCACATTGTTGTCTGCTGCGCGGGCATTCACGCCTGAGGCGAAGAATCTCGCTGCCGTTATGGCGCGGAACGCCATGGCCCATTTGCGAGATGCGGCAAAGATCACGCCCGACGACGGTTCGACCGTGAAAATCGCGACCGTAGCACGTCGCATTGCCGATTCCGCGATGGAGATGTCGCCGTCGATCGAAATCCGGACAAAGCACGTCGGAGCGCTGTCTATTCCGGTGCACGCGGCCGAAACGATGGTGTCCGCATCGGTGCAGGCGATGGTGAACAGCCTTCAGCACGGCGGCGACGGCGATGTGGCGCGGTGGTTGCGAATTCGTCCCACCTCGACTGGCGGCATCGACATCGAGGTCGGTGACAACGGCGTCGGCTTCGACACCGAGTCGATGTCGACCGAGCGGCTGGGCGTGCGTGTCAGCATCATCGAGCGAGTCGCGAATGCCGGCGGTCGAGCGGAGATCAACTCGGCTCCCGGAGTCGGCACGATTGTCACCCTGGTGTGGCCGAATCCAAACGCTGCGGCAGGCGACGCCCCGTTCGGGGAGCTCGAGCCGCAGACGCTGAAGCATTCGCGAGACGCGGAGTCCGACGCGTGAACATCGGAGTCCCGCGCTCGCTGATTGTGTCGCTCGCGGCCGTGTTCTCGGCGTACCACGTTGTGCTTGCGGCCTACTCGATGAATATCCCGCGCGATCCCGCCCCGGTCATCAGCGCACTCGCGCTGTACGCCGTCGCAACTTTGGTGAGCCTGTTGCCGGTCGGCCCGTCGCGGATCCCGATCTGGATGGCGGCGTTCAACGTTGCTGTGTCCATCACTCTCCCGCTCCTCGTGACGTCCGAACTTGATCCGGGCGAGAAGAACGGATACGCCACCTGGTATGTCGCGGCTGTAGGCACCCTTATGGTGATCACCTCGACACGGCGGCGACACAGTTTCGCCTGGATGGGCGTCGGCTTCCTCGCTGTGCAGACAGTTGTCTGGGCCGGCCCGGGAGCGCTGGTAGACCTCGGGGTCGTGGGAAGCATCACCTGGGTGGGCGTCGCGCACGTGCTCAGTTCGGGAATGGCGAAGGCATCACGAGATGCTCAGCGCTTCACGATGGCCGAGCGCGAGGCCACCGATTGGCAGGCCGCACAAGACGCCCACGTGTCCGAGCGTCAGTTCAGGCTCGGGCAGACGAGCACCATGGCCATTGAGATGCTCAACGTGATCGCTTCGAAAAAAGGCGAACTGGATGACGCCGACCGGCAGGAGTGTCTCTACCTCGAGGGGGCGATCCGCGACGAGATCCGAGGCCGCCGCCTGTTGAATGACGCCGTGCGCACCGAGGTCATGAATGCAAGGCGCCGCGGTGCGGTTGTCTCGTTGCTCGACGAGGGCGGTCTGGATGACGTGGATGCTGTGGAACTTGAACGCATCCACAACCAATTGGCCGAGGCGATTCGGAGCACGTCGGCCGACAAGGTGATCGCTCGCACCGTGCAGGAAGGTTCCGCGACCGCCGTAACCGTGGTGGGACTCACGATCGTCGACGACGGCAGTGCGAGCCTGCTGGGCTACGGAGCGGACGAAGACGAAGACGAGATTGATCTGTGGGTGGAGATTCCCCGCGCCGGGAACTGACGTCGCGGCAGATGACCTCGGAAGGCACTGAGGTAGCGCCAGCGAGAAAAGCGAAAAGGCCGGAGATAGAAATCTCCGGCCTTTTCGCGAAACCCGAGTCAGGGCGATAACCCGAATATCGCCCTGACTCGCCCCCAGATCATCGGCCTGCTTACCCTAGTCGGCCGGTGACCGGTGGGTGTCACCCTTGCGGGCTTCACCTAGCAATATCTATAGTCGTCGTTCCACAGGCTGTGGAAAAGTCGTCATTTCGGAGGACTTTGGGGGACGTTTTTGTACCCTCCGCGCCGAAATCCCCCGTTTTGCCCCTCGTCAGGGGGTGATTTGTGCGGATACCGGGGTACGAATGGCCTGAAAAGAGCGAAAATCGCCATCGACCTGGGGTAGAACGACGGGTTTCGTCACGCGGACAACGGATTCCGGCGAATGTGGGCGATCCTCACTGCGAATCGAGCGGAATTCGCCCGCACTTTCGCAATTAGACCCACGAGATCAGCCAGCAAACGATCTCCACGCGCCGGGACCGGGCGTGTGGGCCGACCGCAACGCCCGTTGGCTGAGTGTCCACGCGGAAGCAGCGGGCACGCTCGTTGCTGCTCGCTCTTCCTCGATCTCGGCGATGACGCCATCCATGACCGCGGTGATAGCAGCGAGCTCCTCGGGCGTTGTCTCTCCCGAGTCGATTCGGAGCCCTAGCTCCGTCGCTGAGGCTGGCTCGTCGCGGTCGATCACAGCGGGATGTTTCCGTGCTTCTTCGGTGGCAACGTCGCGCGTTTGGTGCGCATCGCTCGAAGTGCTTTGATGACCGCCACTCGAGTAGCGGCCGGCTCGATCACGCCGTCGAGCTCGCCGCGCTCGGCCGCCAGGAACGGGCTCGCCACGTTGTAGGTGTATTCCTTGGCGAGCCTGGTGCGCACGGCGGCGACGTCTTCGCCAGCGGCCTCGGCCGCCTTGATCTCGTTGCGGTACAGGATGTTGACGGCACCCTGCCCGCCCATCACGGCGATCTCCGCGGTCGGCCAGGCGTAATTGATGTCGGCGCCCAGTTGCTTCGACCCCATCACGATGTAAGCGCCGCCGTAGGCCTTTCGGGTGATGATCGTCACGAGTGGAACGGTGGCTTCAGCATAGGCATACAAGAGCTTCGCGCCGCGACGAATGACTCCAGTCCACTCCTGGTCGGTTCCGGGCAAATATCCGGGCACGTCGACAAGGGTGAGGATCGGGATGCTGAACGCGTCGCAGAAACGCACGAAGCGGGCAGCCTTCTCTCCGGCCTCGATATTGAGCGTGCCTGCCATCGCCGATGGTTGGTTGGCGACGATGCCGACAGAGCGGCCTTCGACCCGACCGAATCCGACGACGATGTTGGGAGCGAAGAGCGGTTGCGTCTCGAGGAAGTCGCCGTGGTCGACGATGTGCTCGATGACGGTCTTCACGTCGTAGGGCTGGTTGGGACTGTCCGGGATGATCGTGTTCAGCCGGCGGTCGTCGTCGGTGATCTCCAGCTCGGCGTCATTCTCGTAGGGCGGCAGCTCGGAGAGATTGTTGTCGGGCAGAAAGCTCAACAGCGTGCGCGCGTAGTCGAGGGCGTCATCCTCGTCGGTCGCGAGGTAGTGCGATACCCCGGAGACCTTGTTGTGCGTCAGCGCACCGCCCAATTCCTCCATGCCGACGTCTTCGCCGGTGACCGTCTTTATCACGTCGGGGCCGGTGACGAACATCTGGCTTGTCTTGTCGACCATGATCACGAAATCCGTAAGGGCGGGCGAGTAGACAGCACCTCCGGCCGCGGGGCCCATGATGATCGAGATTTGTGGGATTACACCGGATGCAGCCGTGTTGCGGCGGAAGATCTCACCGTACTTGCCTAGCGCGACGACGCCCTCCTGGATGCGGGCTCCGCCCGAATCGAGCATCCCGATGATCGGCACGCCGGTTTTCAGCGCGAGATCCATAACCTTGATGATCTTCTCGCCGGCGACCTCGCCGAGCGATCCGCCAAAGATCGTGAAGTCTTGCGAATACACCGCAACTTGTCGACCGTGAATCGTGCCGGTGCCAGTGACGACGGCGTCGCCGTAGGGGCGCTTTTTCTCCATACCGAACGCGTGGGTGCGGTGGCGCACGAATTCGTCGAGTTCGACGAACGAACCGTGGTCGAGAAGCTGGTCGATGCGCTCGCGCGCTGTCTTCTTGCCCTTGGAGTGCTGCTTCTCGACGGCCGCCTCGCCGCTGGCTGTCACCGCCTCGTGGTAGCGAACCTTCAGGTCGGCCAACTTGCCGGCGGTGGTGTACAGGTCGGGAGCTGCGTCATTGGCGGTCACGACCTTCACTTTACCCACCTCGGCACGGTCGGCGGCGGTGGTGGAACCCCACAGAATTCGTTTCGATACCCTGTGAGGATGCTGCTACCGCGGTCGCGCGCCATCGCATCCGTCCTCGAATTCCTCGATGAGACGCCCTCGACGAACGATGTCGTGTCGTTGTGGAGTGACGCACCCGACTTCGCGGTTGTCGTCACCACCCATCAAACGGCCGGTCGCGGACGACTGGGGCGGGTCTGGACAGCCCCGCCGGGCGCTTCCCTCGCGGCGTCGGTGCTGTTGCGCCCGACGTTGCCGGCCGGTGAACCGCTCGCAGCGGAACGGTATAGCTGGATCCCGCTGATCGCAGGCCTGGCGATGGCCTCGGCAGTCGAAGGATTTCTTCCTGGTGCCCGCGTGAGCGTGAAGTGGCCCAATGACGTGCTCGTGGACGAACGCAAGATCAGCGGAATCCTCGCGGAGCTTCGATCTTTCGGCGGAGGAGTCATCGTCGGCGCCGGGGTGAACCTCGGGATGTCGATCAACCAGCTGCCCGTGCCGACGGCGACGTCGCTCGGCGTGCTCGGCGTGGCGAACGCCAACGATCTTGTCGACGATGTGCTCGGCTCGTATCTCAGTCAACTGCGAGCGCGGATGAGTGACTTCCTCAGCGCCGGTGGCGACGCCGACGCGGCCGGCATCCGCGCCGAGGCGTTCGAACGATGCAGCACCGTCGGCAAAGACGTGCGCGTAGAGCTACCGGGTGCTGACGACGTGGTCGGAAGCGCGACCGACATCGATCGATCGGGCCGACTCGTGGTTATTCGAGCCTCGGATGGGCATCGGTTGGCTGTCGCAGCCGGTGACGTAACGCATCTGCGGTATGAATGAGGAATGGGCGCCTCTTCGCATGACACGGGTGAAACCAGCTCGTACCCGAACGCGCCGGAGACCGTCGTAGCGCGATTGCGTCCGCACGGGCGGGCGCTCTTCTTTCCCAATCTGGCGCTCGTCGCAATCGTCGGAGCCGCCGGTTACTTCGTGGGCTCCTTTCCCGAGGAGTGGCAGAACTTCGCGGCGCTCGGGTCTGCGGTGGTGCTGGCCATCCTGCTGTGGCTAGCACCGTCGCTCGCGTGGCTCGGCCGCAACTACACGATCACCACCCGCAGGATCGTGCTTCGCAGCGGACTCGTGACTCGTGTGCGCCAAGAGATGCTGCACAGCCGCGGCTACGACGTGGCGGTGCGCAAGAACGGCATGCAGGCGATCTTCGGCAGCGGCGATGTGCGCATCAATACCGGGCTCGACCAGCCTGTGGTGCTCCGTGACGTTCCGCGCGCCAATCTGGTGCAAGCGGCATTGCACGATCTGATGGAGCGCAGCACCGGATCGGTGGCGGCGAGGCGACAGCGTTTCGACGCACAGCATCCCGACGAGACGACCGCATTCGGCGTTCGATGACTGTGCGTTTCCCGTAACAATCCTCGGATACGGTGTGAGCATGAAGATCTCCGTCATCGGATGTGGTTATCTGGGCGCAGTGCATGCTGCGTGTATGGCTGACCTGGGGCACGAGGTTGTGGGCATCGACGTCGATGAGGCGAAAATCGCGATGCTCGCGTCTGGTCGGGCGCCGTTCTTCGAGCCGGGACTGCCGGAACTGCTCAGCTCAGCGATTGAATCGGGGCGACTTCGGTTCAGTACCTCGATGGCCGACGTCGAAGGCGCCGCCGTGCATTTCGTCGCGGTCGGTACCCCGCAACAGGCGGGCACCTATGCCGCCGACTTGCGTTACGTCGACGGGGCGGTGACCGGGCTCATCCCGCACATCGGCCCGGGGGATCTCGTCGTCGGCAAATCGACCGTGCCCGTCGGTACCGCCAGGCGCCTCGCTGACCTCATTGCACCGACGGGCGCAAAGCTCGCGTGGAATCCCGAGTTCTTGCGCGAGGGATTCGCTGTCAAAGACACCATCAGTCCCGACCGGCTTGTCTACGGAGTGGGCCACGACGACGACGACTCGGTGGCGCTTCTCGACGGCGTTTACGCGACGGCGCTCGCCGCGAACACCCCTCGAATCGTCACCGACTATGCAACCGCCGAACTCGTCAAGGTGGCCGCCAACGCATTCCTCGCGACCAAGATCTCGTTCATCAATGCCATGGCCGAGGTGGCTGAGGTCACCGGCGCCGACGTCACGCAACTCGCTGACGCGATCGGGCACGACGCGCGGATCGGGCGCCGGTTCCTCAACGCCGGTCTGGGTTTCGGCGGCGGCTGTCTGCCGAAGGACATCCGCGCGTTCATGGCCCGTGCTGACGAGCTCGGGGTTACCCAGGCGCTCTCATTCTTGACCGAGGTTGATGCCATCAACCTTCGGCGTCGCGAGCGAATGGTCGACCTCGCGACCGAGGTGTGTGGCGGAAGCGTGGCGGGCAAGCGGATTGCCGTGCTCGGACTCGCCTTCAAACCCGATTCCGACGACGTGCGCGACTCTCCCGCACTGGATGTCGCCAGCCGACTGGCCGAGCTCGGTGCCATTGTGATGGCCACCGACCCCGAGGCGATCGAGACCTCACGCCGGTTGCGTCCAGAACTCACCTACGTTGCGTCCCCGGAGGAGGCGGCCGTTGACGCCGACGCCGTGCTATTGCTCACCGAATGGAAGCAGTACCGAGCACTCGACCCTGAAGAATTCGGTTCACTCGTGAGCGGTCGAGCGATTGTCGATGGGCGCAATTGTCTGCAGCCGGCGGAGTGGCGCGAAGCCGGATGGACGTACCGGGCTCTCGGCCGCCCGTGACGTGACCGGTGCGGGTGGCTGTGCGGGTGCCTTTGTGGGAGCGAACACCCAGGACCGGTAGAAGGCGAACCTGAACGCTGTGCCGAGAACAAGGCCGACGCCGTTGCTCGCGATGTTGTCGGCCACGATCGATGTGAAGCCCAGCAGGTAGTGGGACACGATGAGGCAGCCGAGCGTTATCGCCATGCCGCCGAGGCTCACGACGATGAAAGCGAGCCCTTCGCGGGCAACGCCTGCGGGCGACGCGGGCGGAGTGTGATGGCGGAACGCCCAATGGCGGTTGCCGAGCCAATTGACGACGATGGCGAGGGTCACCGACACGACTTTCGCGATCACGGGGCCTTCGTGCACGTCGTCAGGAGAGAGCAGTGTCGCGCGCAGAATATTGAACACCGCGATATCCACCATCAAACCGCCGAGTCCAACAACGCCGAACCGCGCGAATTGGGTGGCGATGGCTCTCATGCGTCCCCTCGGCGAATGGCACTGTCGGATGGGCGAAGATAGGGTCGTAGGGGCAGAAGTCTAGCCCGACGCGCCTTGCCATCGGTTGGGAGGGCGCCTGTAGCCACAATCCACAGGAGCATGTCATGTCCCCATCGGGCACCCCGGTCGTCGGCGTCATCGGGGGCGGTCAGCTCGCGCGGATGATGGTTCCCGCTGCGCTGAATCTCGGTCTCGACATTCGCGTTCTCGCGGAGAGTGTCGACAGCTCGGCGGCACTCGCATCGAGCGCGGTCGGAGACTATCGCGACGCCGAGACCGTTCTTCGTTTCGCTGAAGACGTGGATGTGGTCACCTTCGATCACGAGCACGTGCCACCCGCCATCCTGCACGAACTCGCTCGACGCGGAGTGCGCGTGCATCCATCGCCGGATGCCCTCCACTTCGCTCAAGACAAACTCGCCATGCGCGAGCGGCTGAGTGAGCTCGGCATCCCGACTCCGGCCTGGGCGCGCGTGCGATCAACGGCAGATCTCGATCGGTTTCTGGCCGACAACGGAGGACGAGCCGTGGTGAAGACTCCGCGCGGGGGCTATGACGGCAAAGGTGTGCGCGTGATCCAGGCAGCCCGTGACGCCGCAGATTGGTTCGCCGGCGACTATCCCGACGGACTTCTGGTGGAGGAACTCGTCGATTTCCGACGCGAACTTGCCCAGCTCGCAGCCAGGACGCCTTCGGGCGAGATTTCGCTGTGGCCGCTCGTCGAGACCGTGCAGAAGGGCGGGGTCTGCGCCGAGGTCGTTGCGCCCGCGCCGCATTCGGCGGGCCGACTGGCGGATATCGCCGGTGACATCGCCGTCGCGGTCGCTGATGGGATCGGTGTGACCGGGGTCCTCGCGGTTGAGTTGTTCGAGACCACCGACCACCGTGTGCTCGTCAACGAACTTGCCATGCGCCCGCACAACAGCGGGCATTGGACAATCGATGGGGCGACAACGAGTCAGTTCGAACAGCACTTGCGTGCGGTACTCGATCTTCCCCTGGGCGCCACCGGCTGCCGCGAGCGATGGAGCGTCATGGTCAACATCCTCGGCGGCCCGACCACGGGCAGCATGGCCGACCGCTATCCGAGGGCGTTCAGAGACCAGCCTGACGTGAAGTTCCACAACTATGGCAAAGAGCCGCGCCCGGGGCGCAAGATCGGGCACGTCACGGCGACGGGCGACGACCTCGACGACGTCTGCTACCGGGCGCGTGCCGCTGCGGAGTTTTTCGAGAACTGAAACGTACGATTGGGCGGTGTCTTCCCCCCGCGTAGCAGTTGTCATGGGCTCCGATTCCGATTGGAGCGTCATGGTGGACGCGTCGGCGGCGCTCACCGAGTTCGGCATCGAGCATGACGTCGAAGTCGTCTCGGCGCATCGCACTCCCGAGGCGATGATCGCTTTCGGCAAATCGGCTGCCTCGCGCGGAATTCGTGTGATCATCGCTGGCGCGGGCGGCGCAGCACACCTTCCGGGCATGCTGGCGTCGGTGACGACTCTGCCGGTGATCGGCGTTCCCGTGCCGCTGGCCAAACTCGATGGGCTCGATTCCCTGTTGTCAATCGTGCAGATGCCGTCGGGTGTGCCCGTGGCGACCGTATCGATCGGCGGCGCGCGAAACGCGGGGCTGCTCGCTGTGCGCATTCTCTCCACCTCCGATGACGCGCTCGCGCAGCAACTCGCCGACTTCGCACGCGGACTCGCCGACCTGGTCGCCGAGAAGAACGCCGCCCTCAAACGCACGCTGTGAGCGCAACACTTCCACTGCGGCATCCCAACCCGCGCGACACGGCGGCCATGTCTAAACGGGCGTGGTGGCTGATCGGAATGAACATCCTCATTCCCGGTTCGGCGCAGACTCTCGCCGGCAACCGACGTTTGGGCCGGTTCGGGCTTGGCTCCACTATCGGATTCTGGGCCGCCGTCGTGGTCGTCACAGCGATCGCCGTGCTCGCGCGGCCGTTTCTGCTGATACTCGGCACGAACGTCTACGTGCTTCTCCTGGTGCAAGCCGCACTTATGTTCTACGCGTTGCTGTGGGTCGTGCTCACGATCGACACTATTCGACTCGCCCGCCTGGTGATGCTCGCGCCCAAAGCGCGCGCGCTCACGGCGGGAGTGGCCATCGCCGCACTTGTCGCGGTCGCTGGCACGTCGGGTTACCTGTCGTCGGTCTCCGGATCTGCCAGGGGGCTGCTCGACAGTGTGTTCGGCAACGGTCAGATCGCCGAGCCGATTGACGGTCGCTACAACATCCTCCTGCTCGGCGGCGACGCCGGGCCCGATCGACTCGGCATGCGGCCCGACAGCATCTCGGTGGTCAGCATCGACGCCGACACCGGCAAGGCCACCATCTTCGGCATCCCGAGGAACATGCAACGCGTGCCGTTCTCCGAGGAATCTCCGCTGTGGGAACCATATCCGAGCGGCTACGACTGCGGTGTGGACTGTCTGGTCAGCTATCTCTACGTGTACGGCGAAGAGCATCCTGATCTGTATCCGGAGGCGGCGGAGCTCGGGTCGTCTCCGGGCGTCGAGGCAATGAAGGATGCCGCCGAAGGCGTGCTCGGTTTGCCCGTGCAGTACTTCGTGCTCATCGACATGCAGGGTTTCTCTGATCTCATCGATGCGCTCGGTGGCGTGACTATCGAAGCTCGCTGTCGCTATCCCATCGGGGGCTTCGAAGACCGGAACGGACAGCCAATCGAGGTCATCGACTGGATCGAGCCGGGTGTGCAGAAGATGGATGGCTGGACCGCCCTGTGGTACGCGCGGGCCCGTCACGGGACGAGTGACTACGACCGCATGGCCAGGCAGCGCGAAGTTCAGGAAGCGATCCTGCAGCAATTCGATCCCGCGAACGTGCTGCTGCGGTTTCAGGCCGTCGCTTCAGCCGGAGCGCAAGTAGTAGAGACAGACATTCCGCAGGGAATGCTCGCACATTTCGCTGATCTCGCTCAGAAATCGAGGCAGCAGCCCGTGTCGAAAATCGAACTGGTACCGCCACTTATCGATCAGGTGAACCCCGACTTCGGTCTCACGCGGGCCGTCGTTGAGCAGGCGCTTGCTCCGGTCGTCGCACCGACAGACACTGCCGAGCCTGCACCGGATGCGCCGGCAACCGACGGCCAGATCGCCGTTCCCGAATCGGCTCCGGCGAGCTGTTCGTGACCCGCGCGAAAGCGCGGCCCAGAGGTCGTCGCGGCGCATCCCGCACCTCGCGCCCCCGTTTGGGGGGCGCGCCGCGTCGAAGAATAGGACACACTGAGACAATGCTTTGGGGGAAGTGGACTTTTTTGTGTGCGCTGCTAGTCGGCGCGGTCCTGATTTCGGGGATTCAGGCGCCGGTGCCAGCGCAAGCGGCGACGGCCGCCCTGTCGCCGCATAGTTGGGATCCGGGGCTCTACGCCACGACAACGTCGTCGACGGTGCACGCGTGGGGACAGCGCCGCACGTCTGGAGCATGGGGCACCGGCGGCGTCAACTACCAAGCGGGCGCGACGACAGTCAATCGTGGCGCGTCATCCGGATCTTTCTCCGTTCGTCTTGACGGCACCTACTGCGGCGCCGGATCGTGCACCTATGGCTCCGGGTCGGGCTTCAAGGGCCTCGTCCAGTTGTGGAACGACCCCGCGAACTTCATCGCCTTCGGCGTCATTCGCGACCCGGGAGTATCTCCGAACGGCATGACTCTCATGATCGAAGGCTCGGCTGGAGGCAAGCCGGTTGGCGGATACTGGCCAGCGGGTGCTCTTTCCGGATCGTCGCACCTGTTCGATGTGTCGTGGTCGTCATCCGGGATCACGCTGAAGGTCGACGGAAAGACAACTCTCGGTCCGTATCCGGTTGCCGCTCGCTATCCGTCGATCTCGTTTCTGTCGGCAGCCCGCAACACCAACGACATCAGCGACACAACCTTCAACTCCATCTCGTTCGCAGCGGGCTCATTGAGCGACTCGCCCTATGGTGTGCCAGCGGGCAGCCCCTACCTGACCTACAGCGCCACACTCACCGATGGCGGAAGTGGCACGGGCCATTCCAGCTATATCAACGCACATGATGCGCATAACAACGCGCTCGCGATCGGAATTCAGACGGACTACGGCTCGCCGGAATCGTATGGAGCGCCCTATTACGTGTGGGAGCGGGTTCAGGGCGGCAAGTTCACGTATGGCTACGTCGCGCCGGCTCCGGCGGGGGCTCACGTCGTCACGTTGAAATGGTGGAAAGACGGCACCGCGCTCTTCTACGCCGATGGCAAACTCATCGCGGAGATACCTGTGACTATGCACCCGCGGTTATTCTTCAACGCCGAGGGGAACGCACGCCTCAACGGAGACACCGTCAACTCCACTGTCAACAATGTGCAGATCGCCGTCGGCGATGATTGCCCGAAGTATTGCGGGCTGAATGGCACCTGGAACACGTCGTCATTCAACTTCTATGGGCTCAAGGCAACGCGCACTAACAGCGCGACGCAGAACGGCGCGAACTTTGCCATCACCGGTAAGGTTTCGGGGCTTCCGCCGGGTGGCGATTGGGACAGTCACCTCGTGGCGGGCATCGGCATGATCGCCCAGTATTGGAATGGTCAGTAAGTCAGAGATCGGCGTGTAGCTGCCACACCTTCTCGGCCGAAGACGACCACGAAAACGCCCTAGCGCGATCCCGGGCGAGGATGCGCAGTCGGTCCCGGAGTTTTGTATCTGTGAGCACTCGTTCCAGCGCATCAGCGAGTCGATCCGCATATGGCTCGGTGCCGTCGCGCTCGACGGCAAGGCCCGCGCCTCCGGCCACTTCGACCAGAGCAGGCGCGTCGGAGTGGATGATCGGAAGCCCGAAATGCATGGCCTCGACGAGCGGGAGCCCGAAGCCCTCCGCCAGGCTCGGGAACGCGAAGATGAACGCCCGATTGAGTACGACGGCGAGATCTTCGTCATGGAGATAGCCGATCCCGCGCGCCCGCTCGGGATCGAGACCGGCGGTCACCGCAAGCTCCCGCAACTCGGCGTCGCCGATGCCGGCGACGAGCAGCGGGAGATCGGCCAGCGCTGGTCGCTCCATCGCGGTGATGAGTTCGGCAATGGACTTGCGCGGGTGAGCGGTTCCCGCGGCAAGTACGTAGCGAGCCGGGAGTTCCAGCAGCGCTGCGCGTTCGTCGGCGTCATCGCCGATCAGGAGCCCGGAGCCGGGTGCGCCACCGATCACGCGAATGCGGTCGCCAAAATCGAGGATCTCCGCCAGCTCTTCAGCGACCGCGTGCGTCGGAACCACCACGGCATCCGCAAAACGGTGAGCGCGCTTCGCGAGTGACTTGTGCCAGGAGACCATGCGGGTGCTCAGCTGATCGGGGTGGGTCCATGGCACGACGTCATGGATCGTGACAGCGATCTGGTCACCGGCATTGTTGAGGCGATCATGTCGGGCAAGGGGAGCGAGCAGGCTCGTTGCATGGATCATGCCGTGTCCCGGCAGGCGCGTGAAACCGTGTTGCCAGGCCGCCATGAGCTCTCGCCGAGCAAGGGCGCTTTTGAACAGACCCGACAGACCGGGAAGCAACTCGGCTACTCGCTCGTAGTCGGATTCCGGAGACGCCGATACGATGCCTTCGACCGCGCAGTGCGCCGGAGCCGTGCGAATGAGTTCGCGCGTCAACTCGTGCGTGTATCGACCGATGCCGCCCGGCTCCGGGGCGAGCATCTGGTCGATGATCACGCGGAGGGTGGTCATGCGACCTCGAGCACTCCTGCGGCGGTCGCTGCAGACAAGGCATCGCGCCAATCGCGCATGGGCGCGATTCCGGCAGCGACGAAGGCGTCGTGGCCGAGCACGGAAAACGCGGGGCGCGGCGCCGGGCGCTGGAACGTTGAGCTGTCGGTCGGAAGAACTCGCTCCGGGTCGAGGCCAGCGGCCTCGAAGACTGCGCGAGCGAAGTCGAACCAGCTCGCGGTTCCGCCGTTGGTGCCGTGGTAGACGCCTGCTGGCGCATCCGAGTCAAGAAGTGCCACGATCTGGCGCGCGAGGTCGAGAGTCCAGGTCGGCTGACCCACCTGGTCGGTCACGACGCTCACCTGATCGCGGGCAGCGGCAAGCTTCAGCATCGTCTTCGCGAAATTCGGCCCGTGCGCTCCATACAGCCACGCCGTTCGCACAATGTAGGTGCGGCCGGGGTTGTTCTCTGCTGCGAGTTTCTCGCCATCGGCCTTGGTGCGACCGTATGCCGAAACCGGATTGACCGGAGTCGTCTCGGCATAGGGCTCCGTCGCGGTCCCGTCGAAGACATAATCCGTCGAGACTTGAACCAGGGTCGCCCCAAATTCCGCCGCCGCCGTGGCCAGATTCGCGGCGCCCGTCGCGTTCACCGCATAGGCGTCGTTCTCGTGGAACTCCGCGTCGTCAACCTTGGTGTACGCGGCAGCATTGATGACCACATCGTGGCCAGCAACGGCACCCCGAACGGCCTCCAGATCGGTGACGTCGAGGTCTGCGCGACCGAGCGCCGTGACGTCGCGACCCGCGAGCGCCGCCTGCAGGTCGGTGCCGAGCATGCCGGTGCCGCCGGTGATGAGGTAGCGGGTCATAGCGCGGCGCGTGCCTTCAGCGGTTCCCACCACTCGCGGTTGTCGCGGTACCACTGCACGACCTCGGCTAGGCCTTTCTCGAACGGCACGAGAGGCTCGTAGCCGAGTTCTGCCTGGATCTTGGAGATGTCCACGCTGTAACGCAGATCGTGACCGAGACGATCCTGCACGCGGTCGACGTAGGACCAGTCTTTGCCGGTCGCCTCCAGTAGCAGCTCGGTGAGTTCCTTGTTGGTGAGTTCGGTGCCACCGCCGATGTTGTAGATCTCGCCGGCGCGCCCCTTGACGAGCACCATCGCGATGCCGCGCGTGTGGTCGTCGACGTGTAGCCAGTCACGGATGTTGTTGCCCTCGCCATAGAGAGGAACGTGCTTGTCGTCGATGAGGTTCGTGACGAATAGGGGGATCACCTTCTCGGGGAAGTGGAAGGGCCCATAGTTGTTGGAGCAGCGGGTGATCGAGATGTTGAGCCCGTGCGTGCGGTGGTAGCTCCGTGCGAGCAGGTCGCTTCCGGCTTTCGACGCAGAGTAGGGCGAGTTCGGCTCGAGCGGCCGATTCTCGTCCCACGATCCTTCGGCGATGGAGCCGTATACCTCATCAGTGGAGACGTGTACGAAACGGGGGAGTTCGTTGCGCAGTGCAGCGTCAAGCAGCTGCTGCGTGCCGAGCACGTTCGTCTCGACGAAGATCGACGCGTCGCGCACCGACCGGTCGACGTGCGACTCAGCGGCGAAGTGAACGACGGCGTCAAGGCCGGGGAAGAGCTCGTCGAGGAGCTTCCCATCGCGTATGTCGCCTTTCACGAAGGTGTAGCGAGGCGAATCGGCAACGGTAGCAAGATTCGCCAGGTTGCCCGAGTAGGTCAGTGCGTCGAGCACTACCACCTCCGCGCCCTCCAGACCGGGATAGGCATCTTCGAGAGTGCGGCGGACGAAATTCGAGCCGATGAAACCGGCGCCGCCGGTGACGAGAATTTTCACAGATCGGGCTTCTTTCCTAGTCGATGTCTCGTCGAATTGTAGCGGCGATCAGGACGGAGCCACTTCGACGTTTCGCGCAGTGTCCCCCGTCAGGGCGGCACCCCTTGGTGGGACTACTCGTCTCGTGCGCGTCTGCCTAGTCTGATGGGACAACGCGATCCGGGGGGATCGCTTGAGAACAACGGTCTTCGGACCGGGTTTGAGCCAACGATCCGGGGGGATCGCAATTTAGCGAGGTCGTTATCCACTCACACGTCAGCCGTGCCATTTTGACGGCATCAGCACTCATCATCGCCATGGTCGCGGGCTCGACCACCGCGGCGAGCGCCGACTCGAGCCTCTCGGGCACCGGCGCTGCGCTCGTGACCACAGGCGACCTCGTCGTCTTGGCCGATGGCGGCGACGATCTCGCGCACGAAGCAGGCGAGATCGATCCTGCGCCGCTGTCGTCGACGCGGCAGTACGCGGTAGTGACGGAATCCGGAGACGTGATCCCCGTTGACGGCGCAGGGCTGGAAGACGCTACGTCGGGTGATTCCTTCACCGGGGTTCTCACCGTTCCCGACGATGTCATCGCCGAACTCGGTCTTCAGCCGGGAGCGACCATTGATGCGAACTCCGTACAAGGCGCCGGCGTCATCGACGCCCTCGGTGCTTCGTCCGGGCCGCTGACGGTGCAGGAAGGCTCGGTCGAACCGGCCGACGTTGCCGCCGCTACTACCTCTGCCCCCCACACGTTTGACGTTGCTGTGGTCGATCCGCTCAACGCTCCCGCTCCGTTAGTCACGAATGTCACCCTCGACGGGATGCTGTCAGACGTCGGCGGATACTGGATGCGGGAGACCAACAACGCGATCTCTGGCTTCGTCCGCTCCGGCGGCATCACCCGCTACGCGAGCGCCGTCAATTGCGCGACGGGAGCCGACAACAGTTTCTGGACTGAAGCGGCAGCGAAGTTCGGCCGCACGACATCGTCCTACTATTCCGGAAGCGGCCGCCACTTGGTCGTGATCCTTCCGGAGGCGTGCCTCGCATCCATGGGGCTCGGCCTCGGCTCGGTCGGTTCGCTGCAGTCCGGCGGGCTCACCCGCGTCGTCGAGTACAAGGACACCATGCGTCCGACGATCGCCCACGAGATCGGCCACAACCTCGGACTCGGGCACTCGAACCTGAGCTACTGCCGCGGAGCGTCAGCAGAGTCGTCGTCGTGTTCGATGTACTCCTACGCCGACGCCTACAGCGTCATGGGGTACGCCTGGGTGGGTTACCCCGCGCTTCCCGCTCTGCCCGCTCCCATGCGTGATGCCCTGGGAGCGCTTCCGGCCGGCGCACAAGCCGTGCTGCCCAGCTACGAAGCGCCCGCCGGCGGAACCTTCACACTCAAGCCGTCGACGGATGCCTCCGGGCTGCGCTCCATCCGCGTCGATGACCCCAACACGACTGTCCAATATTTCCTCGAGTACCGCACCGGTGCGGGAGCCGACGCGAATGCCGCGTACACCCGCAACCCCCGCACCTGTCAGGACTCGGGTTGCACCGAAGGCTGGGGCGGCGGCAATGGCCTTCGCGTGCTCATTCGGGACACCTCGAGTGGATCAGTCGTCACCGAGGTGTACACGCACTACATCGACGCGACCAAACCAAAGTGGGGCTCCCCGGTATTGACCCAAGGGTGGAGCTTCGTCTCCCCGTCAGGCGCCGTGCTCGTCGAACTCGGTGCAGTCACCTCGGCCTCGGCGACGGTGACCGTTTCTCTCGGCGATAACCAGACGTACACCGCGCCGCCCAGCACCACCACACCGAACCCGTCTACCCTTTCTCCGCACAGCTGGGATCCGGGCTTGTACGCCACCGCCTCGGCATCAACTGGCACGGTGCATGCGTGGGGCACGCGCAAGTCAGCCGGAGCATGGGGCACGCGGGAGGTCAACTACCAGGCCGGAGCGACGACGGGAACCAGGGCGGGCTCCAGCGGATCGCTGAGCGTGCGCCTGGACGGCACTCACTGTTCGGGTAGCGTGTGCGGCTACGGCTCCGGCACTGGATTCAAGGGACTCGTGCAGCTGTGGAACGACCCGACAAACTTCATCGCCTTCGGGCTCATCCGCGACCCCGGGGTCTCGCCCACCGGAACGACCCTCATGATCGAGGGCGCGGCCGGCGGCAAGCCGGTGGGCGGATACTGGGCGGCCGGCGCGCTGTCTGGGTCGTCCCACGTGTTCGATATCGAATGGTCCACGGCGGGCATCACACTGATCGTCGATGGAAAGACGAAGCTCGGACCGTATCCCGTCGCTGCCACGAACCCGTCGATCTCCTTCCTGTCAGCCGGGCGAAACACGAGCGACCAGAGCGACACCACCTTCAACGCAATTACGTTCTCGACGAACCGCTGAGCAATTCGAGCATTCGGTAGACTGCGACGGTGCACATCCGCGAGCTGTCGATACCTGACTCCTACGAGATAACTCCCATTCAGCGAGGCGATGATCGCGGGGTATTCCTCGAGTGGTATCGCTTTGACAAGCTTGCGGAGGCAACCGGTCATTCGATCGTTCTGCGTCAGGCGAACACATCAGTGTCGAAGCGGGGTGTCGTGCGCGGTATCCATTTCGCGGATATCCCGCCCGGGCAGGCAAAGTACGTCACGGCCACGCGCGGTGCGGTCCTCGACTACGTGATCGACATTCGGGTGGGATCGCCGACGTTCGGTCAGTGGGACTCGGTGTTGCTCGACACGATCGACCGCAAGGCGATCTACCTCGGTGAGGGGCTTGGGCACGCCTTCGTCGCGCTCGAGGACGATTCGACGGTGAGCTACCTCGTGACCGACACCTACAACGCGTCGAGGGAGCACGGCATCAACCCGCTCGACCCGGAGATTGGGCTGGTTTTCCCGCCCGAGGCGGGCGAGCCGCTGCTGTCCCCGAAAGATGTCGAAGCGCCGTCGTTGGCGGAAGCGGCTGAATCGGGTCTCTTGCCCGTATTCGACGACGTGCGCGCGTGGTACGCATCCCTGAACGAATCGAACGGAGCGTAATCGTGCGCGGAATCATTTTGGCCGGCGGATCAGGTACCCGGTTGTGGCCGATCACCAAGGGCATCTCAAAGCAGTTGATGCCGATCTATGACAAGCCCATGATCTACTACCCATTGTCGACGCTCATGATGGCAGGCATCAGCGAGATCCTGATCATCACGACCCCCGAATACAACGAACAGTTTCGTGCGCTGCTCGGCGACGGTACCGACCTCGGCATCCGTTTGGAGTATGCGGTGCAGCCGAGCCCGGACGGACTCGCGCAAGCGTTCATCATCGGAGAGGAGTTCATCGGCGACGAGAGCGTCGC
>JANOYC010000103.1:0-1739 GCA_031428675.1 Microbacteriaceae bacterium
AGGATGTCGATCACCTGACGCTCCGCGTCGCGTCGCGCGGTGATGCTCCCGTCGGCCAGGCCGATCACGAGGGCGGTGCTTGCGACTCGCTGGCCATCCGTCATCCGCTGGCGCAAGAGCATCCGCGCGATCTGTTCGGCAAGCAACGTCGGCCGTGCGATGGCCGGGCGCGTGCGGCCGACCAGTTCAAGCCGACCCTTGACCTTGCGGATCAGTCGTAGCCCCTCGGCTGACGCGCGCAGCTCGCGCATGGGATAGGTAAGGTCTTCCCGGTTCGCCTCGCCGATCCATTCATCGCGCCAACCGAGGGTAGTCATCCCTTCGAGCACGACCGCGGGCGGCATCCACCCTGCCTTCGTCAACGTCAGCCCGTCGACACCGATACGGTCGATCAGCCAGGCGTAGGGTCGCACGGCGTCAGCGACGTCCTCGACGCGAAACTGTTCAGGTCGGAGCAGTCCACTGCGGCGAGCATGCCGGCGCAAGTTCGACCGCAGCGGCGCGGGGAGGTCTGAGGCGAACCGGGCAATAGGCGAGTCGGCTGTGACGCCGGTTGTGGCATCCACCATTCCCGACATGTCAGCCCCTGCCGGACCGAACACAGCGGCTAGCTCGACGCGCGCACCGTCCAGATCGGCATCTTCGAGGTCATCTGTGCCCCACGGCCCGACTGCGCTGGCGACCCACGCCGTCGTCGACAGGTACTCGGGATGCGAAGGGTCGGCGAGGATCTCGGCGATCTCCTCGTAGCCGGTTCGGCTGCCGGAGTCCTCGAAGGGCGCGCGTCGCTCCCCCGAAATCAGCTGCGCGAGCGGCTCGCCAGCTCTCGCGACATCGCGCTCGATCAGATCGATGCGGTGCAGCCAATGGTCGCCTTGGTCGTAGACGTACCACAGCGGTCCCCCGTGCTGCATTGCCTCGCCGATGGTCGTTTCAGCCTCATCTTCCTCGCCCTCGAGTTCGACCTCGGCCAGCGACCAGGCATCGACCCACGCGCGAGGCTGCCGCCCGATGCGAGGGATGCTTCTCGCCCAAGGATCGTCTTCGGAGAAGCGGTGCAGGTGCGAATTGAGCCAGTTGAACGCCACCTGCAGCACGATGTGCACTTGGGCGAGCGACAGACTGTCGTCCACGTCGATGGTGCGCCAGATCTCCGGTTCGATACCCACGATCGATACACGGAGGCGAAGGATGCGGCGAGCGGGCACCCGTGAACCTCTACCGGTGTGCGGCATGGGGGCGAGATCAGGGACGCGCATACTTCCGATGGGCGGCTTGGCGAGATGTACCAAGTACAAGACCGATGGCTGACCAGGAATCTCCTGCTGCATGAGCCTCCAAGACAGCATGCTTCTTATTGGTTGTTGTCATCAGAAATCCCATGCCGGTGGGCGCTTCCAAGAATCTCTAGCTCTGACCACTGCACCCTGTCATCCTGTTGTTGACGTCCGCGCTTATCATGTCAACATAACGATGACATTCCCGGCAGTTGCCCGGCGCGGTCTCGTCCATCGGGCGAGCCGAAATCCGAGCGACGTTACAACTCCGTGAGGAGCTGTTGCATCTCGGCAATCTCCGACGTCTGGGCATCAGAAATACTCTGAGCCAATTCGAGCGCGTCTGCGTTTATGCCGTTGTTCAGCTCCATCTGGGCCATGTCGATCGCGCCCATGTGGTGCACGATCATTTGCTCGAGGAAGAGCGACGATGCTTCCGCTCCGGGCGCAGACTCGAGAGCG
>JANOYC010000104.1:0-10605 GCA_031428675.1 Microbacteriaceae bacterium
GTCGGGGAGTTTGTTCGCCTCCGACCCGACGACGGGCGGCTCCGACCCTGAATTCACTCGCGCGGCGATTCTCGAGAACAGCGTCAGCCAACTCGCCGAACTTACCGGGGTCAATGTCTCGATCGCCGCCGGATTCTTCGGCAGCCGCTTCCGCGACGGGCTGGAATGGACGTCGCTTGGCAGTGGAGCTGAGCGGGCCGCCGAAGTCGCGACGAAGTTGGCCAAGCAAGTGCGCGATCAAGAAAAACTCGGCGCAACGAACTGGGCCCTCGGCATCACGCGCGCGCAAGAGTCTCTGCAACGCCAGCAGGCCGCAACCGGTCAATCCGGGTGCCAGATGTTGGTGTGGTTTACCGACGGCGGTATCAACCTAGGCGACGCGCGGGCTACGAACGATGCGATCAACTCGCTGTGTGGACGAGCGATTGAAGCTACCGGTGCTACTCCCACCGGCACGGGAGAGTTCAACGCTCTTCGGCAATCTGGCGTAATCGTCGTCGGCGTGCTTCTTCGAGGCGAGCTCACAGAGGAAGACAAGCAGCGCGTGCCCTACATGCGCCCACTCGTCGAGGGAATCGGACCTGTCGACGGCGCGAACCAGAGCTGCGGCGAGTACCCGATCCCGGAGTCGTACGTGCATGGCGTGCTGCTGGAAGCTTCCGATGTCGATCAACTGGCGCGCGAATTTATGGGTTTGGGCGCCTCTGTCAACGGAGGTTTTCCGCTGCCGTTTAACAGCGACGGAACCTTCGCCATTGATCGAGGCGTGGTTCGATTTGTTTTTGTGACATCCGCTGAAAAGTGGGAATTGAGGACTCCTACAGGAGAGTCGCTCAGCGCGGCCGACAGTCGTGTCTCGACGATCGGCGGCGCGACGCGAATCAGCGTCGATATCACGCCGGCAGATGTCGGAACCTGGTCCGTATCTTCCGGAGCACAAGCGAGCGACCTGTTCGTCTACAGCGGGCTAGCCATCCAGTTCGATGAAGCCAACGCGATTGTGGCCGGGAGCCCAGCCACGATCTCCGGAACGATCAAGCAAACGGCCCAAGGCCGCAACCTCGACCTCAGTGACTATGAGTTCGAGCTAACGCTCGAGTCTCCAACGGTCACGTCACAGCCTGGTGAAGTTTCTATCGATGCGACCACAGGGCAGTTTCAGTACACGGTGACGTCCGATGACCCCGTCGGAGAGATCGAGATGACCGCCCGCCTCCAGGGCCTCAAGTCATCGCCGTCCGGTACCGACCTGGCCCCCGTCTCCAGCACTCAGCGCGTTAGTGTCTCGGTTCCCGGCCAGTACCCGCGCATTACGCCCAGTGTCGTGGCTCTTTCACCGCTCGAGGGTTCGGGCGGTGTAGCGCGCGGCACATTCACCGCGACCGCCCCGACGGTGCCGGGTTCCAGGGGGGAGATTTGTTTCAGCTCCCACGTTCCCACCGTCGTCAGTGATTCCGAGCTGCAGAGTCGAGTATCGACCTGGCAGTGGACTATCACCGATTCGAGCGGCACGCCGCTCTCCAAGAAATGTATTGAAATGGCCACCGGCGCCCCCGATCTCGTGTTCACGGTGATGGCGGAGAACCCATCGCCGGCCAATAGCGACGTGCGGGCAGAGCTTCTCGGTACCGTGACGTCGGGAAGCGAAACGAACGCCGACATCAATCTGAAAGTCGCCTTCGAGTTCGCGTCAACGCGCCCCTTGAGCACGGCAGTAGTGTTCGGCCTGCTCGCAGTGTTGTTGCTCCTGGGACTGCTAATGCCGTTGTTGCTGCTCTATGCGATCCTCCTCGGAACGAGAATCACTGGAGCCAAGAACCTCATGCGATCGTCAATGCCGGTCGTGCTCAAGCCAGACGGATCTCTTGCCGGCCGGAACGGTGCTGATCCGATGGTGCCCGAAGGACGGTTCGCATTCATGAACCTTTCCCCGATGGGACGAGTGCGTACCTACGTCGATCCGGACCTAGGTACACTCCGCGTTCGAGTGCCGCTCAATCCGTTCAATGAAGCGAAATTCGAGGTCGTCGCTTCCGCCGGGCGCTACGTTTTCAGCGCCACCCAGACTGCTCGCCACGAGCAGGGCTGGCGCTATGCCGACGGCCGCCGAACCGTGTTCTCAGGAGATCTCGGAACGCTGTGGGTGCTCGTCGTTCGCGAGAACGACCTGCTCGGCGCAGATTCGGCGGCGGACATCCCCGCCACCCTCGTCGTGTACCTCGACGCCGAGCGCACCTCGCCCGCGGAGAGGATGATCGACGTTCTCGGCAGAATAAACCTCCGATCGCGTGTGCTCTCTGCTCGCGAATCGCTTGAGGCTCGACTGGCGGCAGCGCAACAGCGGCGCGGAGCAACCGGTTCTGCAACCTCGGCCGCGCCGGGCCGGGGAGAGTCTTCAGGCTCGTCGATGGGCGATGCGCCGCCCGTGCGCCGAACGGGAACAGCGGATGAACCGCCGCCTCTTCCTCGCCGGACCGGCGGTGACGCGCCGCCTCCCGTGCAGAGACGTGCAGCCGGCGCGGGATCGCCACCCCCGTCTCCATCCCAGTACCCAGAACCACCGGCTCCGCCAAGCCCTCGTCGCTAAACGCTACTTTTCGAAGGATAATCAGCATGCTCAGACCGTTTCTCATCGTTGGCGTCGGCGGCTCGGGCGGCAAGACGCTCCGCGGCCTTCGCCATTCCCTCGAACTGCGACTACAACAGGCCGGGTGGAAAGACGGACTTCCCGATGCGTGGCAATTGCTGCACATTGACACTCCGCTTCAACAAGACGGCACCGATTTCGCACTGCCGTTCATGCCCGCCGACAACTACCACGGACTGGTCGCGAGCGGCGGGGCGTTCGAGACCGTGTATGGCGCGATCATGCACGGCAATCGCATCCCCGCTGACCAGCAAAAAGACGTTCAGCGCCAACTGCCAGACCCCGCCCGTGTTCCCGTCGACGTCACGAAAGGTGCCGGTCAATACCGCGCGGTCGGACGCGCCGTTGCCTTGTCGAAGTTGGGAGACATTCGCAACGCGGCCAGCAATGCCATCAACCGGATGAGTGACGCGAAGGCGCTCGGACAACTGCAGTCGCTCGGCGAACTGCTCCGCGCGAAACCAGCCGGCGGTCTGGGCGCAAACCCCACTGTGATCGTCGTTTCGTCGATTGCCGGCGGCTCCGGAGCCGGTCAATATCTCGACGTGATCGAGGCAGTCAAGTCGACGATTAAGTCAGAGCCCTGGGCGCACCAGTTCTTCAGCCTTCTCTACGCGCCGGATGTTTTCGACCAGATTAAGGGATCGGGCGGGATTCCCAGCAACGCTTTGGCCACGGTTGCCGAGACTATGGCGGGCTTCTGGACCCGCAACCCGACGGAGTCCACGCTCTCGATTTTCAAGAGCAAAGGCCTACATCCGTCCTACGGTGGCGCCCGTGATCGCATCGGCGCCGCCTACCCGTTTATCGTTGGAAGGCAGAACTCGAAGGTCTCATTCGACAACCAGGCTCAGGTGTATTCGGCAGTGGCCACGAGCGTCGCAGCATGGATGACCGACGATAAGGTGCAGGGCGACATCGACGAGTACGCCACCGGAAACTGGGCGGCCAACGTCGGTGCCAACGTGCTGCCCGACGCCACAAGGCTCATGCGCCCGCTTGATCAGTCGCCGCCGTTCTCGGCGCTCGGGTTCGGTCGGGTCTCCCTCGGGCGCGAGAAGTTTCTGGACTACGCGGGCGAGCGATTCGCTCGCGCCTGCGTTGACCAGATGCTGTATGCGCACACCAGCGAAGATCCGGACTTCAAGCAACGCACGCAAGAGGAATGGATCGACTTCCGCGCTGAGCGGGCGCTCGAGTCGTTCATTCGCGCCAGCGGGATGAACGAGGAGACGGAGGACCGCAACGACGTCATTGACGCACTACGACCCGAGGTAGAACGAGAGGCTCTTTCGGCCGAACTGCGGCACGACGTGATGCGCAGAGTCGGTGGACCCGAAACGATGGACAAGAGTGGCGGCCTCGACCTCAATTCTTGGCTAGTTCGCTTGACCAACGCGCGGGCAGAGCGAATTGACGTGTACCTGTCCCGCGACTCCAACAATCGCCAACGTAAGTTGGATGACTGGGTTGCGGAAGCGCCGAAGCGGTTCATCGAGGTCGTTCAGACGTCGATCTCAGAGCAAGGGCTCCCCGTCACCATCGAACTCATGCGCAAGCTGACCGACGTGGTGCGAACCGCTTCGGATCAACTGCGATCTGAAGCGGAAACGCGACGACAGTGGGTTCAGCGGCTACCGGGCATGCTCAACGACGCGATGAGCCAAGCTCCCAACCAGGAGTCGATTCGCCCCGAGCAAACGGTCGTCGACGACGCGCTATCGCGCATCGAGCAGTCTTTTGAATGGGAATCGGAGGGTCGGTTGCGCGATTCTGCATCCACAGTTCTCGACGAGTTCCGGCAGGACTTCCTAGACCCCCTGCGCAAGTTCCTCGAGTCGAGCCACGAAGCGCTGCTTTCGAGCGCTACTGCGCGTCAGAGGAGTGACGGTCGCGATAACGAGTTCGACTTCTGGCCACGTCGCAATGACGCTACCGTTCCTCGCAAATACCAGCCCGCTCCCAACGAGCGACTGTTGGTTGAGCACACCGACTATCCAGACGAGTTCAACGATCTCGTTGTGTCATCGGCGGGGAGCACGCGCTTCGATGACGCCATGTCGACCATCATGACCAACTTGCTCATCGGAACGGGTGACGACGACGCGATCGCGAGGGATGAGCGCTGGAGCCTCATCGCCAACGTTTCGACGTGGCGACCGGCCGTCATGGCCGAGACCGGCCAATCCGTGTCGGCCACACGCAAGCCGCGATTCCACTTCGCTGATGACCCCGCGGAATATGCGGAGCGGGCTAAAAAGTGGATGCTGCGAAAGGGCACGGCGTTCGCCGCTTACATCACCGAGGACCTCCGGGCATATTTCGATGGCGACCGCTTGGCGCCCAACCAGTTCAAGGCGCGCAAAGACAAGTTCCGCGAACAACTCGGTGCGGCGCTCGGGAGCAGCGAGCCGCTCGTGAAGCTCAACCCCTCCCTTCTCGCCGAAGTTCACGGCAAGTCCGTAGGAGAGGGCTCACGGCTGGTGTTCAGCTCGATCCCGTTTGCGACGGGCACAGACATGTTCCAAATCACGAAGGACGTCTTGACCTCGCACCGAGTTTGGGATGAGAACGTGTCACCCGGCTGGTTCCAAGACTCTCGTGTCGACAGCATCGAGGTATTCGCGATGTCGGGCTATCCCTACCAGCCGGTAGTGATGGACTCGGTTATGGCGCCGGTCGCGCGCGGGTGGCTTGCGGAGCGCAACAGTGCAGACAGCCGAGCTGCGTTCTGGAAGTGGAAGCGCGCCAGACCGTTGCGGGAGTCAGTGCCCTGTGACCCGCAGGTATTCGACTCGATCCTGCGAGGCTGGTACGTCGCAAAAATCTTGGGACAACTGAAGCAGATCGAGCATCCGAGTGACGGGCAGGGACCAGAACTGCAGATCTGGGATCCGTCGGCCAACGCCTACGTCTCGTTCCCGCATCCCCTTCTCTACGGTGGTGTAGCGCCGTCGCACGATTTTCCCGGAATCATCATGGAGTCACTCATCGTGGCTCTGGCGATGTGTAATTCGGAGGGATCGCTCGTGCCGCTTCGCGCATACCACCGGCTGATGGACCTTGGCGGCGAGAGCTCGCAAGTGTCGGCCACGCTGTCTTCGTGGCTGCAAGATGGCGTCATGCCGCTGTCGTCGCCGACTCCGAACGCCGACCGCGCGGGTCGCGCAGGAGACACTTTGGAAATGCGCCAAGACGTCGTCAAGTCGTACATTGACGACGAGATCGCGGATTTCGAATCCGAGATTGTCGCGCAGGACCCGCTGACATCGGTCTATATGTATCCGGTGAGTTGGGAAATTCGGGACGAGATCCGAAGCGGTCTGCACGCCCTCCGCGACGGTGTTCTCGAGACCAGGGCCAAGAAGTCGGGCATTTAATAATGTCCAGCGGATTCTGGACCAACGGCGCGGTCTCCATCGTGCTGTTGCCGAGCGGAGAGCAGGGAGCGGCGGTTCTAGAGCGCGCTCGAGACTGGGCGGCGCACGGCCTCCTCGCTCCGGCGCTCTGGGTGCGGCCTGAGGCGGTAACTCCCGAAGTCAACGGGCCGCCGAGCATTGAAGCCACGGTGATCGGCGTCAACGCTCAGCGTGAGCTTGCTGAGGTCGCTGGTGATCTATTCGAATTCCTCGCCCGAGAACCCCTCTCTCTCGTGAGGTTGCTCAAGGTGAGATCGACGTCCCCGAGCCAGGAACAAGATGAGATCCAGGACGACATCGCGAGGGTCGTCTCTGAATACGTCGGATTCTCGATGCCCGCATCGACCCCGGGGACGAATCAGAATCGACGCGGGATTGAGCTGACCCGGGCGACTCTCGTGTGCGCGCCCACCGAGTTCCAGTTGCGCGAGCGAGTAGCCTGGTCCGCGCAGGACACCGGCGTGATGCTCGTGGCATCTCCGGAAGACAGGGCCAGTCCGTGGGCGGGTGACGCGTTCGTGCGTGACAACGACCGATTCATTGGATTCGTGTTGATGCACATTTGCACCGTCGGTGGCCTGTGGACGGGTCTCCCGATCGGAACCCTCGAGTTGTTCGACATGGACGCGTCGTCGATGAACAAGATCTGGATACCCCGGGTTTTCGTCAACGGTGTGTTGACAGACGGTCTGGCGCGTCGCATAGCGGCTCAAGTGCTGAAGCAGGCCGCGGACGCGAATTCCGCACTCGTTGATCCGCATCGCGGGGTGCCCGCGCCGGGCACTTCGCCCATCCCTGACGAACTCGTCGCCCGTTATCGCGGCCTTATGGTGGATGCCGCTTTCCGCCTCGATGACAACAAACTCGCGTACGCAGTCCGACCGAGAGTACCGGAGCGACCTCGGGTGCGAATCAACCCGTGGCGTCAGTTGCTCCTGTTCTCCGAATTTTTTCTCGCGAAGGTCGCCTGGATTCCACTGTGGTTCGCGATAGGCATTCGAAACGCCTTCGGCCGTTTGCTCAACCGACGACTACAAGGTGATGGCGGGCGCTCGATCGTAGGGCACGATGATGCCGTCGACGCCCGCGACAATCTGCTCCTCGCCGTGAGGGAACGGGTGCTGCGGTCAGCTGAAATTGCTCGCGAACGCTCCAAGGTGCTCACCGAACCAAGCCGCATCCGAGCGACACCTCGACTGTGGAAGGGCCTTCGCGCGCTTGTTTTCGGCACGCTCGATGGCAGTTCCGACTTGTCGGCTGACGGATTCGTGCCGACCGACGGGGTCGCACCGGTATTCGCGAAGGTCACCGATGTGTTGCTCGATCCCCACGAGTCGTGGGAAGCCAGCGAAGCCACGATCCGGAGCGAAGTCGCGACGTCCATCGACAGGGCGACGGCTCTTCGCAATCCCGAGTTGCTGGAGTCGATGCACGCGGTGGTATCCGACGTAGAGCAGAAGATCGAAAGTACTAAGACCGATATAGCGACCATTCACCAGGCGCTAGCCGAATGCCGAGCGGAGCACGCAACCCTCCAAGCGGTTTTGCTCGAAAAAGGTGCGCTCAAGTACAACAAGTCGGGAACGATCGTCGTTGCTCGAGGTGCCGGCAATGCTCCTGTAAACGATAGCGAGTCGGACCTCACACCGGACGAAACAGCTACGCTCGCGGAGCTTTACCGTCAGCTTCCGTTCAAGGCCACCGGTTACGAGCACGGCATTCAGCAGCTTGAAGACCTGCAGCAGCGGTATATGGTCGTCCACACCAAGGCGTCGTCCGATCTCGAATCGTATACGGCCTGGTTGCAGCGGCATGAGCACTCATTCGACAGTCAGCTTTTACGCCGACTCACGGCGAGTGTCGCCGAGGCCGAAGCAGACGCGGCTCGCTATGAACAGGAGCTCGCTGAGTTCGATGTGCCCGGCGCGGGCGGCCTCGTCAAACTGCGTAAGCGGTTCCACGGTCGGGCGGCATTGGCTTTGTGCCTACTGGCAGGACTCGCCGCGATCGCAATCTGGCTACGCCAGCAAAGTCAAAGCGTTCGCGACCTCGAGTGGTATCCCAACGACATCGCGATTGTTCTCGGTGCTTCATTGGCATTCCTGTTGCTTTTGATCATGGCCGCCGCGTCGTACTACCGAGGGTGGTCAACATTCGAGCGCCTAATCGACGTGACTGTCGACCGGGTGTACAACCTGGAAGAAGCACTGCTGTGGAGCCGGCAAGAGGCTGCTCGTCTCGTAAGCGTCAGAGAACAACTTGTTGACTGGCTCGACATCATGTCGCGGGCGCTTCACCAGCCGTGGAAGGTGAAAGCAGCGTGGCTTCAGTCGTCGCGGCGACACCTGAGCGACGACGGGATGCCGTTCGCTATGCGGATCGCGCATGCAGACGAGGGCGACGCCGAAGCGTCACAACGGTTGCAGCAAGCTGCCGCACGCCGACTCATTCGCCCAGGATGGCGGCAGCACACGTTCGAGATGCTGCTCCGAGAGATCTCCCGCGAAGTCGGCGCGCACCCCGGCGCCATCGGAGTGGACGCCCTAGACTCTGACCTTCCGCATTCCACGAACCACGCGCGGGCAATCGTGCGCGCGAATCTCGCTCGTGAGGAGCTCCTCGAGAATGTCGCCGCTCGGCTGTTGGGTCAACTCATTGAGGAAGTGCAGAGCGGATCACTGTACGGGGCGGCGACAGACGTCATGCGGGTCTCATCCGACCCGTTGGCGTCAATGCTGTCGACGCTCGACGATCTCGACGAGCGGTCGAACAGGATTCCGTGGAATGAGTTCTTGCGCGGCGCGCTGGGGCATCCGGATGACCCGGTCACTCCAATTTCGCCCCTCGCGATTGCTCCGTACCGACTTCAGGAAAAGCACCATCAGGACCTGACGAGTTACGTGATTGTGCCAGAACGCATAGCGAAAGATCTGACGGCGGACATCGCGCCCGACGTGGTCGTCAAGTCGTATGGCGAAGATCGCGCGCGATCTTTGGACATGGTGGTGCGGATCGACATCGCCGGACCGGTGCCGCCGGAAGCCATCCATGTGTGGGGCGATTCGCGACGCGGTCAGTACGCGGTTGCTGAAATAGGTAGGGCTCCGAAGTGCCCCAGATGTGGGCGCGAGTCGTGTCCCGCGGCCGATCCGCGTGCCGGCTTAGCCTGCGCTAATTCAGGCATCTAAAGGGATCACCAGCAACCGTGCGTCGTGTGAATTTTCCGTCGGCAGTAGTCCTTGCGGTTCTCGCCCCGGTGGCCATTGCGGCGAGCGGAATGATTTCGGCGAGTGGCGAATTGCAGCGCGTCTCTGGCGCGGAGTATCTATCGGCGCCCCGAGAAGTCGATGGGTCCTCCGCCCCGATAGAGACCCCTTTAGCGCTGCCTACAGTCGCGATCACGCCAAGGAGTACGCAACTTCCCGGGGATGCGCCGTCGGGGAGGGCGAATCGATTAATGCGGATGATCGCGCTGCTCTCTACACAAAGCGTCGAGGCTGCGGCTCCCTATGTGCGGGACGCCTTCGGTGCCGGTTGGAAGGACCCGGATCGCAACGGCTGCGACGCCCGAAACGACACGCTTGCTAAAGAACTTGTCGATCCGACGTTCCGCCCCGGCACCGGTGACTGTGTTGTTGAAACCGGGATCCTTCAGGATCCGTTCACAGGCGCGACCATCCCCTTCGTGCGGGGGAACAAAACCTCCGAGTTGGTGCAAATCGACCATCTCGTTCCCCTGTCGTACGCGTGGCATCACGGCGCGTGGCAGTGGAGCGACGAACAGCGACTCGAATTCGCGAATGATCCCCACAACCTCACAGCAGTCGATGGGCCCTCGAATATGGAAAAATCCGACTCAGGGCCGAGCGAGTGGCTGCCTCAGAATGACGCCTATGTGTGCACGTATCTTGAGCGGTTCGTAACGGTGTTGGTGAACTATGGCTTGACCATTGATCCGGACGATCGGGCGACGATCGACTCTGCGTTGGTCGGCTGTTAGCCCCGCACTTCCCGATTCCGGCCGGTGACTCCGGCTTGTCGCGGTGTTCACCCGGGCCTATCCTTGGCGGCGAGAGGAGCCGACATGCACGAAGAGCGGGTGGCAACGGCGATCGCGAAGGCGCGAGAATATCTGCGGGCGAACCCCGACGAGGCGCGCTATCGCGACGGTGCCGCGACGGCCTCGGTGCAATCGGGGCTCCGTGTCGAGGTGACCGGTGCCGACGGTGAATCCTTGGTCACCGACATGACTCGCGGCGTCGGCGGTGAGGCATCTGCACCGTCGCCCGGGTGGCTGCTGCGGGCTGCCACCGCGTCCTGTGTCGCGACGCTCATCGCGATGCGGGCGGCCGAAGTCGGCGCCGAGTTCAGCGGCCTTCTTGTGACGGTCGACAGCGAATCGGACGATCGTGGTGTGTTGGGCGTGGACGCAATGATTCCGGCGGGACCGCTGAGCGTTCGCGTGGTGGTGCACCTTGACGCGGCGAGCGTGAGTGACGACGAAGTGCGCGACATCATCGAGTGGGGCAAGTCGCATTG
>JANOYC010000105.1:0-57279 GCA_031428675.1 Microbacteriaceae bacterium
CCGTAAGGCCGCGTCGGCGATGCTCGGGGCGAGATCGGCGATGTCGACCTCGGGCTGTTGTCGGCGACGGAGAATAACGCTCTCGACGAGCGCGAGCACCATGTCCGCGAGGTGGGCGACGTCGTCCGCGAACGTCGGCACACACTCCCCGACGAGTTCGCGGTACGCGGCGCGCAGTTCATCGCGCAAGACCTGGAACTCATCGAGCTTCGGATCGTTGAGCTCGGGCAGGAGGTACAGCGACCCCAAGTTGTCCGGACCAGACGCGAGCAATCGAGCGTCGAGCGCGCACAAGGCCCACAAGCGCACTTCGGCGGGCTCGTCTCGACCCAGCAGTTCGGCGGCAACCTCGATCGACGGCCGCACCGTTCCCCGGAGCAGGGCAAGCAGAATCTCGTGCTTCGCGGAGAAGTAGTGGTACATCGACGCCTGCCGCACGCCCGCTTCGCGCGCGATCGCATGGGTGCTTGTACTGCCGTAGCCCACGGTGCAGAACAGCCGTGCCGCAGCGCGCAAAATGTCGCCTTCGGTGCCGAGACCGCTCGTCGAGGAGCCGGATGCCCGGGGTCGTCCTCGCGGGGTGCTCATAACGTGATGACGGTAGCAGACCGGCAGGTGGCGCACGCCGGACGCCCGTTACACGGTGTTAACAGGACGGACACGGGATCGACACTGCTGAGAGATTTACTTTCTATCAATCGATAGAAAAGGGGTGCGCCGTGAGCGATGGCTACCAGACGGATGCGCCGACGACGTCCACGACGCACGGCGCGAAGCTGCACGCTCGCGCGCAAGAGGGCACCATTGCGGCGGCGGCACCGATCCGCCCGGCACGGTCATCGACCTCGGCCCCGCACGGAGTCGACCCGGGCGACCTCGTCTGGGCGGAGACGGTGGCCGGTGGCAACTACACCCACAAGCTCCTCGCCCGCGGCACCCAGGTGCGATTTACCGATCTCGAGGGCGACGCGTGTGCGCACGTACTCGTGTTCAACGCCCTGCAGCCGTTCGAGCGACTGAACGTTGCCGATACGGTGAAGGTGCAGTGGCAGGTCTACCCCGGCACCGGCTACCTCCTGCTTTCCGACCAGGGTCGCGTGCTGGCCTCGATCACGGTCGATGACTCTCTGCGTCACGACATGATTTATGGCACGTCGACGCTCGCCCGGAACCGCGAGAAGTACGGTGATGGCACCGCACACAGCGCTTCCCCGGCCGGCCGCGAACTGTTCACCCTCGCCGCGGCCAAGCACGGTCTCGAGCGCCGCGACCTGCCAGCGAGCATCTCGTTCTTCACGGGAGTGCGGATCAGCGCCGACGGGCACCCGAGCGTGACCGGCACCGCGGGCGCTGGGGCATCCGTGACCCTGCGCTTCGAAATGCCGGTCATTCTGCTCATCGCCAACACCGCGCATCCACTCGATCCGCGACCGGGGTTCCACTCCACGCCAATCGACGTGGTCGCGTGGCGCGACAACCCCACGCGGGAGAGCGACCCACTCTGGAACGAGACGCCCGAAGGTCGACGCGCCTTCGTGAACACCGAGGATTACCTGACGGCAAGGGGTATCGCATGACGACGACAACGGAGTTCGGCACGGAGCTCAGCCGCGAGATCGTCGCACCGCGCGCACCGTGGTCGGCGGTCGTGCGCGCCGGTCAGGTGCTCACGATCGTCGACGTCGACGGGAACCAAGCCATCGACTTCCTCGCCTACGACGCGAATGACACCTCGCGCGCCTACAGTGCGCAAGCGACTCTGCAGGGGCAGGACAGCATCTACCTCACGACCGGTTCGGTTCTGCGCGACAACGAATACGAGCCGCTCATGACAATCGTCGCCGACGAGTGCGGCCGACACGACACTCTGGGCGGAGCGTGCTCGAAGGAATCGAACACGCTGCGTTATGGCGTGCACACCTGGTCGCAGCACGCGTGTGCCGAGAACTTCCTGATCGAAGGGTCCCTGCACGAACTCACCAAGCGCGACCTCGTGTCGAACATCAACTGGTTCATGAACGTGCCGGTTGATCCGGATGGCGCATTGGGCATTGTCGACGGCATCTCCGCGCCCGGATTGTCGGTATCGGTGCGCGCTGAGAAAGACACGCTCGTGCTCGTTTCCAACTGCCCGCAGATCAATAACCCGTGCAACGGCTTCAATCCGACCCGCGCCGAGATGATCATCAGCGATGGCGTGACTACGGCTGCGACGGCTTGAGCGGATGACCTTCGACACCCTCCTCATCGCCAATCGCGGCGAAATCGCGGTGCGCATCATTCGCACCGCCAAGGCGATGGGCTTGCGCACCATCGCGATCTACTCCGAGGTCGACCGAGGCTCGGCGCACGTGCACCTTGCCGACGAGGCGATCCTGCTCGGCCCGGCACCGGCGTCGCAGAGCTACCTTCACGGCGACCTCATCATCGAGGCGGCGCTCGAAGCCGGCGCGGGAGCGATTCACCCCGGCTACGGCTTTCTCTCGGAGAACGCCGACTTCGCCCGAAGCTGCGAGGCCGCAGGTCTCGTGTTCGTCGGTCCGACGCCCGCCCACCTCGACCTGTTCGGGTCGAAGCACACAGCGCGCGTCGCCGCGACGGAAGCAGCGGTACCGCTCCTCGCTGGCACCGGACTGCTGGAATCCCTCGACGATGCGCTCGAGGCGGCCGACGCGATCGGATACCCGGTCATGCTCAAGGCCACCGCGGGCGGCGGCGGAATTGGCATCAATGCCTGTCATTCGAGCGACGATCTCGTCGCATCGTGGGAGAACGTGCGGCGAATCGCCGGCGCCAACTTCACCTCGTCCGGCGTGTTTCTCGAGCGGCTCGTCGTCGGCGCGCGGCACGTGGAGATTCAGGTGTTCGGCGATGGCGCGGGTCGCGTCGTCGCGCTCGGCGACCGCGACTGTAGCCTGCAGCGGCGAAACCAGAAGGTGCTCGAAGAGGCTCCGGCTCCAGATCTGCCGGAATCGGTGCGCGCCGACATCACGGCCGCCGCCGTGCGGTTGTGCGCATCCGTCGACTACCGCTCCGCCGGCACGGTGGAGTACATCTACGACCCGGTGCGAGAAGAAGCGGCGTTTCTCGAAGTGAATACCCGTCTGCAGGTCGAGCATCCCGTCACCGAAGCGATCTATGGGGTCGACCTCGTCGAATGGATGCTGCGCCTCGCCCAGGGCGACACGAGCGTTGTCGACACCCCGCTCCTCGCTCGCGGTCACGCGGTCGAGGCGCGAGTGTACGCCGAGAACACCGACCTCGGCAACCTGCCGAGCGCCGGCACGATCACCCGCATCGTCGATCCGGCCGAGGCGCGCGTCGACTCGTGGCTCGAAGCCGGCACCGAAGTGAGCACACACTACGACCCGCTGCTCAGCAAGATCATCACGTGGGGTGAAACGCGCGACCATGCGTGGGAGAACCTCGCCGCGGCGCTCGACGAGACACGCGTTGACGGTGTCGCCACCAATCTCGGGATGCTGCGCTCTATTGCGAGCGACCCGGTCGTGCGCGCCGCCGAACACTCCACCGCCACCGTTGCGACCATCGCCAACACGAGCCCGCGCTTCGAAGTTCTCAAGTCGGGCATGCTCACGACTATTCAGGATTGGCCGGGCCGCACCGGGTACTGGTCGGTCGGTATCCCGCCGTCGGGACCAATGGACGACCTCTCCTTCCGCCTCGGCAACCGGGCGCTCGGCAACCCCGAGGGCGCGCCAGGTCTCGAGATCACCATGAAGGGACCGACGCTCCGTTTCCACACCGCGGCGACCATCATGGTCACCGGCGCCCCGACGACAGTGACCGTGGATGGCGCGGCCGTCGATCAGTGGTCGCCGGTCGAGGTCGCCGCCGGCGAGGTCGTCGAGCTCGGCATTCCGACCATCGGCATGCGCAGTTACCTTCTCGTGCGGGGCTCCCTCGACGTTCCGCTTGTGCTGGGCGCGGCTGCGACATTCGACCTGGGCGAGATCGGCGGCCTCACCGGCCGGCCGCTGCGCCCCGGCGATGTCGTGCCCCTCGGCACTCAATCGACGAGCGGGGCGCAACCCGTGCCGATCGATGAGCGCCCGGAGTTCGTGAGCGACTGGCGCATTGGCGCGCTCGAAGGGCCCCACGCCGCCCCCGAGTTCTTCACGCCGTCAGACGTCGAGGTTTTTTACTCCGCCGCGTGGAAGGTGCACTTCAACTCCGCCCGCACCGGCGTGCGACTCACCGGCCCCAAGCCGGAGTGGGCGCGCAGTGACGGCGGCGAGGCGGGACTGCACCCTTCGAACATCCACGACACTCCTTACGCGATCGGCGCGGTCGACTACACCGGCGACCTGCCGATCATCCTCGGCCCCGATGGCCCGAGCCTCGGCGGATTCACCTGCCCCGCCACGGTTCCCACCGGCCAACTCTGGAAGCTCGGGCAATTACGCCCGGGCGACACCGTCTCGTTCGTCCCGATCGGCGAAGAGCAAGCAGCGCGCTTGCGCGGCGAACCGCTCGCAATGCCGAGCACCGACCGCGCAGCGCACACCGACGGCGGCATCCTCGGTCGACTGGATGCCACCGACCGAGCTCCCGGGGTAACCTTCCGTCGCAGCGGTGACGCCAACCTCCTCGTGGAATACGGCGAGATGACGCTCGATCTCGCGTCCCGGATGCGCGTCCACGCGCTCGCCGAAAGCCTCGAAGCGCGCCGCGCTTCCGGCGAGCTGGCCGGTATCGTCGACCTGACCCCCGGCATCCGCTCTCTGCAAGTGCACGTCCACCCCGACGTGATCTCGATCGCTCGCGTGATCGCGATCGTCACCGACATCGAGACCTCACTCCCGGCGACCGCCGAACTCACCGTGCCGAGCCGCACGGTCTGGCTACCGCTCTCCTGGGACGACCCGGCGACGCGAGAGGCCATCGAGCGCTACATCAACGGCGTTCGGGACGACGCACCGTGGTGCCCGTGGAACATAGAGTTCATCCGGCGCATCAACGGGCTGGACACCGTAGACGACGTGCTGAGAACCGTCTTCGAGGCGGAGTACCTCGTGCTCGGACTCGGAGACGTCTACCTCGGCGCTCCCGTGGCCACACCCACCGATCCTCGCCACCGACTCGTGACCACCAAGTACAACCCGGCTCGCACGTGGACACCGCAGAACGCGGTCGGCATCGGCGGCGCCTACCTGTGCATCTACGGCATGGAAGGCCCGGGCGGCTACCAGTTCGTCGGGCGCACTGTTCCCATCTGGTCCACCCTTCGACAGCGGGCGCCGTTCGAAGACGGCGTGCCGTGGCTACTTCGCTTCTTCGACCGCATCCGCTGGTATCCGGTAACCGCCGATGAACTGCTCGAGTTGCGAGCCGACATGACCGCGGGCCGCATGCCGGTGCGCATCGAGGAGGGGCACTTCTCCATGGCGGAGTACGACGCCTTCCTCGCCGAGAACGCCGATTCGATCGCCGAATTCGGGGAGCGCCAGCGCGGCGCCTTCGCGATCGAACGCGACGCGTGGGAGGCAGCCGGCGAATTCGACCGGGTCGACGCCCCGAGCGTCGCCGCACCGAGCGACGCCGTGATCGTCCCAGAAGGCTGCGAGGGCATCGAGGCACCGTTCACGGCTACTGTCTTTCGCATCGACGTGGTCGAAGGAGACGTGGTGCCCGCTGGGCACACGCTTATCTCGCTCGAGGCGATGAAGATGGAGGCGCCCGTGCAGGCGCCGTTCGCCGGTCGGGTCGTGCGCGTCGTCGCGAGCGCAGGCAGCCACGTTGAACCGGGAACGGTGCTCGTCATCATGCAGGAGGATTCATGACCGTCGACGAGCTGACTCTGACCGAGCGGGTTTCGCGCGCCTATGACACCCTGCGCGGGAGCAACCGCCCCGACGTGTGGATCCATGTGCGCGCCGAGGCGGACGCGCTCGCCGACGCCGCCATCGTGGAGCAGCGTATCCGCGCGGGCGAGCCGCAACCGCTCGCCGGTCTCGTGTTTGCGGCGAAGGGGAACATCGACATCGCGGGCGTGCGCACGACGGCCGCCTGTCCCAGCTACGGCGAGATCGCGGAACAGGATGCGACGGCCGTGAGCTTGCTGCGGGATGCGGGCGCGGTCCTTCTCGGGTCGACGAACCTCGACCAGTTTGCGACCGGACTGGTGGGTTCTCGGAGCCCGCACGGCGCCGTAGCGCACGCGTTTCGTCCGGAGAAGATCTCGGGCGGATCGAGCAGCGGCTCCGCTGTGGCCGTCGCCCTTGGGATCGTCGACTTCGCGCTCGGCACCGACACCGCAGGATCCGGGCGTGTGCCCGCGGCGTTCCACGGCATCGTCGGCATCAAGCCGACCCGCGGGCTTGTGTCCGCCGCTGGCGTTGTGCCGGCGTGCCGCACTCTCGATTGCGTGACGGTACTCGCGCCCGATGTCGACGTGGCAGAGCACGCACTCAGCACCATGGCGGGTTTCGACCCGCGCGATTCACTCTCGCGAGTCGCACCGCCGGGACCCGAACACACTGAACTGCGGCGGATCGGCATCCCCCTTCCCGGCCAGCTCGGCGAGCTGGCTCCCGGCTGGGCGGAAGCCTTCGAGCAGGCCGTGACTCGTCTCGGCTCAATCGGTCTGACCGCCGTCGCCGTGGATATCAGCCGGTTTCTCGCGGTCGCCCAGTCGCTCTACGACGGAGCATTCGTCGCCGAGCGGTACACCGCGGTCGGGGCGTTCGTCGATGCGCATCGCGACGAGGTCGATCCGACGGTGGGCGCGATCATCGCTTCGGCGAGAGACATCCCCGCCCACCGGCTCTTTGCCGACCTCGAGGTGCTCGACGGCCACCGAGCGCACTCCGCCGCCGTCTTCTCCGCGATCGACGCGCTCCTGCTTCCGACGACCGTCGAGCATCCGACCCTCAACGACGTCGCGACCGAGCCGTTGGCCGTCAACGCACGCCTGGGGCGTTTTACGAATTTCGCCAATCTGCTCGACTTAGCCGCCGTCGCGGTGCCGGCGGGTAAGGCGGGAGCAGACGATTTCGGCGTCCAATTCATTGGGCCGGCGTTCTCGGATGCCGCGCTCGCGACCCTGGCGAGGCGATTCCTCGCGGCCGGACGACCCTGAGACGCTGACGTTCGACGGCCAGTGGGCGAACCTGATTCCGGCGACCGCGCGCTAGCTCTGGGGTGGGCGCGCCGATTTGGGCGGTGACTTAGGCGACGACTTGGTGGGGGTCGCGGCCGATCGGCTCGCGGCCGTCGCGCTCTTAGGCGTCGCCGTCGCGGCCGTCGCGCTCTTCGGCGTCGCCGACTTCCGCTTGTTCGGTTGCGCGAGCACGATCTCGTTTCCGTAAAGGTCGCGAACGCGGGCGAAGCGGGAAGTGGCGTCGCTGTCGACCGGTCCGAGCATCCGCGCGCCAGCGGAGACGGCCTTGCGTAGCGACGCGTCGACGTCGTCCACGTAGAGCACGCCGAGCGGCGCGGCACCCGCCTGTCGACCGACGCGCAAGGCGTCGCCACCCTCGGCCTGCACGAGCCAGACTCCCGCGTCGCTTCCGGTGAAGCCGAGATGTAACACACGCGTGCTCTCTGTGGCGGCGGTTTCCCCGTCGGCTATCGCGTCTGCTGCGGCCGCGGAGTCGAGGATCGTGCGGAATCCGAACGCGGCGCGATAGAAGTCTCGGGCGGCATCCATGTCGTGCACGAGCACGGTCGTGCGTCCCCATTCCGTCGCCATGTTCTCCCCTATGTCGCGCGGTGCCCGGCCGAAAACGGCCGTAGAGCGGCGTGTTTCAGACTAGTAGGTTGGAGTCGATGAGTTCCGAGCCCCGTCCCGTCTTCCGCTCCGTCTCCGCGCTTGCGAGCGCGGTGCAATCCCTGCCAGCCTCGCCGCGCACCGTCGTCGGCATTGTTGGTCCGCCAGGGGCCGGCAAGTCCACGGTCGCCGAAGCACTCGTTCGGGCCCTGGGACCGAACGCGACCCTCCTGCCGATGGACGGTTTCCACCTCGAGCCCGAGGCCCTTGTGACGCTCGGCCGCCGCGAACGGATGGGCGCGCCCGACACCTTCGATGTCGAAGGCTTCGTCGCCACCGTCCGCGCCCTCCACGGAAATTCAGGAGAAGTGGTGCTCGCCCCTGGATTCAACCGCGTGGTTGAGCGACCAGTGCCCGACGCGATTCGCATAACTCCTGAATTTTCAACGGTGGTCGTCGAGGGCAATTACCTCTTGCACGATGGCGATGGCTGGGAGCGGGTTGCCGAGCTGCTCGACGCCTGTTACTACGTCTCCGTCGATCGCCGCATCCGTCTGCAACGCCTCATCGACCGGCACGTCTCCTTCGGCAAGCCGCAGGTCGACGCGGTCGCCTGGGCGGAGGGGCCAGACGAGGACAACGCCCGACTGATCGAGGCCGGTGCCCGCCGGGCGAATGCGTTGATCGCGCTAGACTGAGGCGTTCCACCGCTGGCGAATCCCCTGGAGTTCTCGTGCCCGTAATCGTCGTTGAAGTCATGCCCAAGGCCGAACTTCTCGACCCACAGGGCAAGGCCGTCGCCGGCGCCCTCGCTCGCCTCGGCAAGACCGACTACTCGGGCGTGCGCATCGGCAAGCGGTTCGAGATCACCATCGACGGCGAAGTGACGGATGCGGTTCTCGCTGACATCCGCACTCTCGCCGACGACATGCTGTCGAACTCGGTCATCGAGGATGTCGTTTCGGTGCACGAGGCGAAGCCGACGGACGCCGCGTAATGCGCATCGGCGTCATCACCTTCCCGGGGTCGCTCGACGACCGCGACGCTCAACGCGCCGTGCGTCTCGCCGGGGCAGAGCCGGTTGCCCTCTGGCACGGCGAGCACGATCTGCACGGCGTCGACGCGATTGTGCTCCCCGGAGGCTTCAGCTACGGCGACTACTTGCGCTGCGGAGCCATCGCGAGCCTGTCGCCGATCATGGCCGAGGTCATCGACGCGGCCAACTCCGGCATGCCAGTGCTCGGAATTTGCAACGGATTCCAGATGCTCACCGAGGCCCGCCTGTTGCCGGGTGGTCTCATCCGCAACGATCACGGCACCTTCATCTGTCGCGACCAGCAACTCATCGTGGAGAACACCGAGACGGCGTTCACCGCTGAATTCACTGCCGGCCAGAAGATCACGATTCCGCTCAAGAACGGCGAAGGCGGCTTCATGGCGGATGCGGAGACGCTCGCGCGCATTGAGGGAGAGGGCCGCGTGGTCTTCCGCTATGTCGGCGTCAATCCCAACGGTTCGCTCAACGATATCGCGGGCGTCACCAACACCCGCGGCAATGTCGTCGGACTCATGCCCCACCCCGAGCATGCGGTCGAAGAGGGTTTCGGCCCCGACACCGCCGCTGCGATGCGGTCGGGCACCGACGGACTGGCGTTCTTCACCTCGGTCGTCGCCGACCTCGCCGCTCGGGTCTAGCGCTCCGGCGGAATCGTCGGCGACGCCGAACCCGGCGCTACTGCTCCGGGAACGATCGTCACCGGCGCGGTGGCCGCGGCACCGAAGTGCGTGGCGCGCTCCTGCGCCGCAACGCTTCCGGTGAACAACCCCTCCGGCGACGACGCGACCATCCGCGTGCGCGGCACATCCCCACCGCCATCCACCGCCTCGAAGCGCTCGTGCGGCAACGACACTGGGCTCTTCGTATGCAGCCACTCCACCATCTGCTCCCGCACCGCGCAGCGCAGATCGAACAGGGTCGGCGCATCCACGGCCGTCACGAGAATGCGCACGCGCACGTAGCCGCCCGTCGCATCCGTCACCTGGAGCACCCGGGTGCGGCCGTCCCACGCGGGTGTGCGCGCCAGGATGTTGTCCAGTTCCTCCCGCATCTCCGAGGGGCTCACCCGCCAGTCCAGATCGAACTCGACTGCGCCGAGTAGCTCGCTGCCGCGCCGCGTCCAGTTCTGGAACGGCGTAGTCGTGAAGTAGGTCGACGGAAGCACCATGCGGCGGTCATCCCAAATGTGCACGACAACGTAGGTGAGCGTGATCTCTTCGATCCGCCCCCACTCACCGTCGGCGATGACGACGTCGTCGACCCGGATCGCGTCGCTGAACGCAAGTTGCACTCCAGCGAAGACATTCGCAAGCGTCGACTGCGCAGCGAGACCTGCCACGATCGACACGATGCCCGCAGACGCCAGCACGCTCGCCCCGACCGCCTGCACGCCCGGGAAGGTCAACAGGATTGCACCGGCGGCGACGATCGCGATCACAGCTAGCACCAGGCGGCGGATGACGAGCAACTGGGTCTGCACGCGTCGCGCCACTCTGTTGTCCGGCACGTCGATGCGGTACCGCGACATCGCGACACCGAGTCCGAACGAGGAGAGCCGCCCGACGAACCATGCCGCCGACGCGATCGTCGCGATGAGGAACGCATGGTTCACGAACTCGCGCCAGCCGGGTTGGGGGAGCGTGGCGGCGACCGCAGCCCAGGTGGCGATGATCGCGAGAAGAAGACGGAATGGCACGCGCGATCCCGCAATGAGAGCCTTCGGCCAGTCACGCCTGCGCGCCGCGACGCGAGCAACAAGAGAGACGACCGCGATGACGACCATCGCGATCGTGAGGGCGATGACCACAGCGATGGGGAGCCCGATCCAGGATTGCCATTCGAACATGAAGCCTCCGTCATTCGGTAATGTTCCAGCCTACGGAGCCCGACGCCGCAGTATCCAATCGGCGCCGGCCGTGCACCGGCGCCAACATTGCGGCCGGGTAGGATCGAGGGATTCCGCACCGCCAGATTGAGGACCTCAAGCCTGTGAATTCGCCCGCACTCCACGTCGCAGATACCGTCGAAAACGCGGAGGCGACGCCCGATCGGGAACAGCCCTACGCGGCCCTCGGACTCAAGCCTGACGAATACGCGAAGATCCGCGAGATCCTCGGACGACGCCCCACAAGCGGCGAACTCGCGATGTACTCGGTCATGTGGAGCGAGCACTGCTCCTACAAGTCGTCGAAGATCTACCTGCGCCAGTTCGGTCAGAAGGTCAGCCCGACCATGAAGAAGAACCTCATGGTCGGCATGGGCGAGAACGCCGGAGTCGTCGACGTCGGCGAGGGTTGGGCAGTCACCTTCAAGATCGAGAGCCACAATCACCCGAGCTACATCGAGCCATTCCAAGGCGCCGCGACCGGCGTCGGCGGCATCGTGCGCGACATCATCTCGATGGGCGCCCGCCCGGTCGCCGTCATGGATGCGTTGCGATTCGGCGCGATCGACCACCCCGACACGGCTCGCGTCGTGCACGGTGTCGTCTCGGGAATCAGCTTCTACGGCAATTGCCTCGGCCTGCCGAACATCGGCGGCGAGACGTGGTTCGATTCCGTGTACCAAGCAAACCCACTCGTCAACGCTCTTGCTGTCGGCGTGCTGCGTCACGAAGACCTGCACCTGGCCAATGCCCGAGGCGCCGGCAACAAGGTCGTTCTCTTTGGAGCCCGCACCGGCGGCGACGGCATCGGCGGAGCATCCATTCTCGCCTCCGACACCTTCGCCGAGGGTGGCCCGACGAAACGTCCGGCCGTGCAAGTCGGCGACCCGTTCGCCGAGAAGGTGCTCATCGAGTGTTGCCTCGAACTGTTCCAGCAGGATCTGGTGGAGGGCATTCAGGACCTCGGCGCGGCCGGTATTAGCTGTGCAACGAGCGAGCTCGCCTCGAACGGCGACGGCGGGATGTTCGTCGAACTCGACAAGGTGCTGTTGCGCGACCCCACTCTGACGGCCGAGGAGATCCTCATGTCGGAGAGCCAGGAGCGCATGATGGCGATCGTCAGGCCCGAGAAGCTCGAGGGCTTCCTCGCGGTCGTTGGCAAGTGGGATGTCGAGACGAGTGTGCTCGGCGAAGTCACCGACACCGGTCGACTCATCATCAACTGGCACGGCGAGGAGATCGTCAACGTCGAGCCGCGCACGGTCGCCGTCGACGGTCCCGTCTACGAGCGGCCCGTCGCCTACCCGGCGTGGATCGACGCACTCAACGCCGACTCGGCCTCGACTCTCGCCCGCCCGGCTGGCGGTGACGAGTTGCGCACGCAGCTACTTCAGCTCGTCGGAAGCCCGAACCTCGCCGATACCAGTTGGATCACGAGCCAGTACGACCGCTACGTGCTCGGGAACACCGCGCTCTCGTTCCCCGACGACGGCGGCATGGTGCGCGTCGACGAGGAGAGCGGGCTCGGCTTCGCCGTGGCCACGGATGCCAATGGCCGCTATTGTCAGCTCGACCCGTACCAGGGCGCCCAGCTCGCCCTCGCCGAGGCGTTCCGCAACGTCGCCGTCACTGGCGCCACTCCCGTCGCGGTCAGCGACTGCCTCAACTTCGGCAGCCCGGAGAACCCCGAGGTGATGTGGCAGTTCGGACGCGCCGTCGCCGGGATCGCTGACGGTTGCCTCGCCATGGACATCCCCGTCACCGGTGGCAACGTGTCGTTCTACAACCAGACCGGCGACGTGCCGATCCATCCGACGCCCGTGGTCGCTGTGCTCGGCGTGATCACCGACGTGGCTCGGCGCATCCCGAGCGGTTGGCAAGACGAGGGCGACAACATCTACCTGCTCGGCACGACGTCACTCGAGCTCGACGGCTCGGCGTGGGCCGACGTCGTGCACGGTCACTTGGGCGGACGTCCGCCAGCCGTAGACCTCGACGCGGAGTTGAGACTGGCAGCGCTGATCGCGGCTGGATCGACGGAGTCTCTCATCGCATCCGCTCACGACCTGTCCGATGGTGGTCTCGCGCAGGCGCTGACCGAGAGCGTGTTGCGCTTCGGCGTGGGCGCGCGGGTATGGCTCGACGAGATTATGGAGCGCGACGGCGTCGACGCGGCCACCGCGCTGTTCAGCGAATCGACCGGCCGGGTCATCGTGAGCGTGCCGCGCGAAGACGACGTGAAGTTCCGCGGGCTGTGCGACGGGCGCGGCTACCCGGTACTGCGCATCGGCGTGACCGATGCGGCATCCAGCTCCCTCGAGGTGCAAGCCCTGTTCACCATCGGACTCGACGAACTGCGCTCAACGCACCGCGCAACCCTCCCCGCCGCTTTCGGCCCCCTCATTTCCGCCGAGTGAGCAGTTTCTGCGCTTAACCTGTTGGTTTTAGAGCAGAAACTGCTCACTCGACAGGGCTATTTGGGGGTGGTCAGTCTCGTCCGTTCGCCGCGATCTGCTCGTGGTGCTGGATGACCTCGGCGACAATGAAGTTCAAGAACTTCTCGGCAAACCCCGGATCGAGGTGCGATTCCTGAGCAAGGGCACGCAACCGCGCAATTTGCGTGCGCTCGCGCTCTGGATCGGAGGCGGGCAGCCCGACAGTTGCCTTGAGCGTGCCGACCTGCTGCGTGAACTTGAATCGCTCGGCCAATAGGTGCACGAGGGCGGCGTCGATATTGTCGATACTCTGGCGAAGCCCCGTGAGTTCAGCGGATGCGTTTTCGTCGTCTCCCATAGATCGAGATTAGGGCACGTCCCGGTACTCAACCGGCGCGTGCCCAAAGGCGGCAAGCCTCCGCTCGAGCCCGGCACGCACGTCGGACCAGTCGTCGACGATCACCGAATACAGCGCGGTGTCGCGCCACGTGCCATCCGCTCTTCGCAGGTCGCGCCGCGCTATCCCCTCGAAAACCGCACCGATGCCGAGGATCGCAGCCCTGGACCGCTCATTGCGCACGTCAGCTTGTAGCCGAATGCGACCGAGGCCATTCTCGAAGGCGTAGCCCAGCATGAGTAGCTTCGCCTCGGCGTTCACTTGGCTGCCCCACACCCGTGGGCTCCATGCAGTCCAGCCGATATGCGCTGTCGCGCGCGGGAGGTCGATTTCGCCGAGCGTCGAGGTGCCGACGAGATCGCCCTCGTGCGGACCGCTCTGGATGCGTGCGCCGAATACGTATCCGGTCGTCCAGTTCAAATATCCCTCGATGAAGGCGACGAGTTCGGAGCGGTCTTCTCGGTAGCCGGCCGGGCCGCCGCCCCAGCCGCCGGAAAACACCGCAGGCACGCCGATCGCGTCAGCCAATTCGGGCGCGTCCGCGATGCGGAGCCGCTCCAACCGGATGTACTCCCCCGCCAGCACCGGCGAGTGAGCAGTTTCTGCTCTTAAACCGCCGCTATTCAAGCCGAAACTGCTCACTCGCCGAAACGGGGTTAGGGGAGGAGATCGTGGCGCACGATGATCTCATCGCGACCGGGGCCGACGCCGATGGCCGAGATGCGCGACCCGCTCATCGCCTCGATCGCGAGCACGTAGTCCTGCGCCGCCTTCGGCAGGTCTGCGAAGTCCCTCACACCGGTGATGTCGTCGGTCCAGCCCGGGAACTCCTCATAAATTGGCACAGCGTGGTGGAAATCGCTCTGCGACACAGGCACCTCGTCGACGCGAACGCCGTCGACGGAATATGCAACGCACACGGGAATCGTCTCCAACCCCGTAAGCACGTCGAGCTTCGTCATCACATAGTCGGTCACGCCGTTGATGCGCGACGAGTAGCGGGCGATCGGAGCGTCGTACCAGCCCGTGCGACGCGGCCGACCGGTGGTCGTGCCGAACTCGAAACCCGCCGAGCGCAAGAACTCGCCCGATTCGTCGAACAACTCGGTCGGGAACGGCCCGGCGCCAACTCGAGTCGTATAGGCCTTGATGATGCCGATCACACGATCGATGCGACCTGGTCCGACTCCCGATCCGGTCGAGGCACCACCCGCAGTGGCGTTGCTCGACGTGACGAACGGGTACGTGCCGTGGTCGACATCCAGCATGGTCGCCTGTCCGCCCTCGAACAAGACGGTCTTGCCGCTCTCGAGCGCTTCGTGCAGCTCCAGGGCAGTGTCGGTCACCATCGGTCGCAACCGATCGGCATACGAGAGCAGGTTGTCCACAATCTCATCCGCCATGATCGCGCGACGGTTGTAGATCTTGACCAGCAAGTGATTCTTCTGATCGAGCGCAGCTTCTACCTTCTGCCGCAGAATTCCCTCGTCGAACAGATCCTGAACCCGGATGCCCACCCGATTGATCTTGTCGGCATACGCCGGTCCGATGCCTCGCCCTGTTGTGCCGATCTGCTTCTTGCCGAGGAACCGTTCCGTCACCTTGTCGAGGGTGCGGTGATAGTGCGTGATCACGTGCGCGTTCGCGCTCACCCGGAGCTTCGAGACATCCACGCCGCGGGCGGTGAGAGCCTCGAGTTCGTGGAACAGCACCTCAACGTCGATGACCACGCCGTTGCCGATGACCGGCACAACGCCTTTGGTGAGAATGCCCGACGGCAGCAGGTGAAGTGCGTATTTCTTGTCGCCGATGACAACCGTGTGGCCGGCGTTGTTTCCGCCATTGAACTTGACGACATAGTCGATGCGGCTCCCGAGGAGATCGGTTGCCTTTCCCTTGCCCTCATCGCCCCATTGGGCGCCGATGATCACAATTCCTGGCACAGGAAGGTCCCTTCGTAATTGGCGGGGGATTACACCCCATCGTACCGCCCGCGTCAGCGAGAACTATTCGGGTCTCGCGGCCGAGACCCGACCCGTGAACGCCGCGTGCTGGAGCACCCACGCGTGCATCGCCACCGCGGCCGCAGCCGAGGCGTTGATGGATCGTGTCGAGCCGAACTGACTGATCTCGACCACGGCATCCGACGCTCGGATCGCTTCGGCCGACAATCCTGGCCCTTCCTGACCGAACAGCAGAACGCAGCGTTCCGGAAACTCGAACGTCTCGATGATCACCGAACCTGGGACGTTGTCGATCGCAATGACGGGAAGCAACTCGCTTCGAGCCCACGCGGTGAACCCCTCGACGGTGTCGTGGTGCAGAACATGCTGGTACCGATCGGTGACCATCGCACCGCGCTTGTTCCAGCGCTTGCGCCCGATGATGTGCACGGTCTCGGCGGCGAACGCGTTCGCGCTGCGCACGATCGAGCCGATATTCATGTCGTGCTGCCAGTTCTCGATGGCAACGTGGAACGGATGCCGGCGCTCATCCAAGTCAGCGACGATGGCGGCCATGCTCCAGTAGCGATACCGGTCGATGACGTTGCGGGTGTCGCCGTGGCTCAGCAGATCGCGGTCATATCTCGGGTCGTCCGGCCACGCGTCCTCACCGCCGGGCCACGGGCCGACACCATTGGTCGACAACTCGTGGGAGGGGTTCGCGGAATCATCGGACACGCTGTCGAGGGTAGCGCTGTTAACCTGAACACCGTGGGCGCACTCAACTGGTCGAGCGACGGTCCCAACCTCCTCGTGCACGGCGACAATGCCGACGTGCTCGCGCAGTTGCCCGACGCGTCGTTTCAACTGATCTACATCGATCCGCCATTCAACACCGGGCGCACCCAGCGCCACCAGCGCATCACGACCGTTCGAAGCGAAATGGGGGCACGCCACGGCTTTCAAGGGCGCAGCTACGAGTCGATCAAAGGTCTCCTCTACTCCTACGACGATGTATTCGCCGACTACTGGGACTTTCTCGAACCCCGTCTCGAAGCCGCCTGGCGGCTGCTCGATGACACCGGCACCCTGTATCTGCACCTCGATTACCGTGAAGTCCACTACGCGAAGGTCGTGCTCGATGCGATGTTCGGCCGCGACCGGTTTCTCAACGAGATCATCTGGGCATACGACTATGGCGCCAAGAGCAACAGCCGGTGGCCGGCTAAACACGACACGATCCTCGTCTATGTGAAGAATCCGGCGAGCTATTTCTTCAACAACGCTGAGGTCGATCGGGAACCCTACATGGCGCCGGGTCTCGTGACAGCGGAGAAAGCCGCTCGCGGCAAGCTGCCGACGGATGTCTGGTGGCACACCATCGTGGCAACCAATGGACGAGAGCGCACGGGGTATGCGACGCAGAAGCCGGAGGGAATCCTGCGCCGCATTGTGCAGGCGTCGAGCGCACCGGGCGACTGGGTGCTCGACTTCTTCGCTGGCAGCGGCACGACTGGCGCCGTCGCAGCCGCGCTCGGCCGCCGGTTCGTCGTGATCGACAAGAATCCGGATGCCGTGGCAATTATGCAGACCCGCCTGGGGCTCGACGCCACGCTCCTGTAATCCGGCGTTCACCGCCGGTCACTACGATGAGCGCATGCGTACCCGTGCCGACATCGAATGCTGGCTCACCGACATGGATGGCGTTCTCGTCCACGAGAACAAAGCCCTCCCGGGGGCGTCCGCGCTCATCGAGCAGTGGCGAGCCGAGGGTGTTCCCTTTCTCGTGCTCACCAACAATTCGATCTTCACCCCCCGCGACCTGAGTGCGAGGCTACGCGCCTCGGGACTCGAGGTGCCCGAGGAATCGATCTGGACATCCGCGCTGGCGACGGCAGCCTTCTGCTCCTCGCAGATTCCGGGCGGCTCTGCGTTCGTGATCGGCGAGGCAGGCATCACGACTGCCCTGCATGAGGCCGGCTTCATCATGACCGAGACGGACCCCGACTACGTCGTCGTCGGGGAAACACGCAACTACTCGTTCGAGGCGATCACCAAGGCGATCCGCTTGATCGGTGCGGGCGCCCGATTCATCGCCACGAATCCGGATGCGACGGGTCCGAGCGCGGATGGTCCCATGCCCGCCACCGGTGCGATCGCCGCTCTCATCACGAAGGCCACCGGCAAGGATCCGTACGTTGTCGGCAAGCCCAACCCGATGATGTTCCGCTCGGCGATGAACAAGATCGGCGCGCACAGCGAGAACACCGGCATGATCGGCGACCGCATGGACACCGACATCGTCGCGGGCATCGAAGCGGGCCTGCACACCGTGCTCGTGCTGACGGGCATCAGCGATGAAGCGGAGATCGACCGCTACCCGTTCCGGCCCGACGAAGTTCTTCAAGGCGTTGACGAACTGGTGCTGAGCGAGCCGCGTGAGGTGGAGTACTAGCGCTCTGCTCTGGCCGCTGTTCAACCCCGATGTGACATCATTTGAATCAACCTCATTCTATTAGGGTTGTCAAACCTCGATCCATTGCCTGACATCCGCCATTTTCGAAAGGTTGCCCGGGGGTACCCGGCACCGTACTGACCGGGGAGATCCATGCCAGTTTCCAGCTCCCCCGCATCGACACTGTCTGCGGCATGTCGCGCGGTCGCGATGGCGTCTGCAGTGTTCCTTCTATTGTTTGCGAGCGTCGCCGTCGGCGCACCCGCGGCCAATGCGGCGCCGGCTGCCGCGACTCCCTCGACGGCGGGAAACGACTTCTGGGTGACCTTCCCGCCACTGGCGTCTGACTTCCCTGGACCCCTTACCCTGTTTATCGCAAGTGATGCCGCGGCCACCGGCACAATCACGTGGACAGATTCGACAACCACCGACTTCTCGGTCGCACCCGGCTCCGTGACAACAGTTGATGTTCCGCCGGTCGTCGTCGCCAATCAGTTCACGCTCCCGAAAGACGGCGTCGCGAACGTCGGTATCCGAATCACCTCCGCCGAGAGCATCACGGTCTACGCGCTCAACTACTACGGAGGTGGAACGGCCGACATGTTCGTCGCGATACCGACCGATGCGCTCGGCATTGACTACTGGGCCGTGACCTACAAAACCACCTCTAGCCTCTATCCAGGCCGCGTGACCGTGCTCGCGACGCAAGATGCGACCACGATTACCGTGACGCCGCGCCAGAATTACGGGCATCGAACCGCCGGAGTGCCCTATGAAGTCGTCCTCAATGCGGGGGACGCCTATTCGCTAACTGCTCAATCTGTAACCGTCGGCGCCGATGAAATAACTGGCACTCATGTAACGTCGACCGCTCCCGTCGCCGTCTACGGCTCGAACGACACCGGATCCATTGGTGCGGGCGCGGGCGACCTTCAGGCAGAACAGCTCTTTCCCGTGAGCCAGTGGGGCACGGACTTCGTAGTGCCGCGACTCGCGAGCGCTACGCGTAGCCAGCCCGTCCGCATCGTCGCCGCCACAGACGGCACCGTCGTGTCGGTAGACGGCACCGTCGTCGCGACTATCAACGCGGGCGATTTCTATGAAGCGATGACGGCAGAGTCTGGAAACGTCGGGATGCACGTATCGACGAACCATCCGGTAGAAGTTGCTCAATTCATGACCAACGGTGCATATGGAGAATTGCCGAGTTCAGGCGACCCGTCGTCGGTAATGATCCCGCCACTTCGGCACTACCTCCGTTCCTACACTGTGGCGGTACCGGGAGAATGGTTTGGCTTCAACGCGATCAACGTCGTCATCCCGACGGCAGCGACTCCTAGTCTGCGACTCGACGGCAACCCGGTGAGCGACAGTGAATTCGCGGTCGTCGCGGGCACGTCGTTCTCGGTGGCCCAATTGCCGGTGGGGAATGGAACGCACAACGTCACCGCAGACCAGCCGTTCGGTGCGTTCGTCTACGGTGCGGCCGACTCAGTCTCATACGCCTACCTAGCTGGAGCAGGCTTCTCTCCGATCGGGTTTGCTCACGGCGCAAAACGCACTACCAACAACACGACTCCGGTAATCACCGGCACCAGCACGGCTGCCGCGGGCACGACCGTCACTGTGACCGTCGACGCCTCAACGCTGACGACGGTTGTCGGTAGCGACGGAAGCTGGTCGGTCACCGCACCAACTCTCGCGAACGGCACTCACACTGTGTCCGCGACAGTGACCGATGGCATCGCCGCCACGGCTACCCAAGCGCTCACCGTCGACACCGTCGCGCCGTCGCTGACGATCAACGGCGGCCCCGCGGCCACTGGTGGATCGATCCTGAGCGGAACGTCCGATCTGCCGGCCGGCACCATCCTCAGCATTCTGATCGACGGCAAGACCGTGACCACAACTGTTCAAGAAGGCGGCCCGTGGAGCGTCTCACTCCCCACTCTCGCCCCCGGCGTATACACCGCGACAGTCACGGCCACGGATGCCGCCGGCAACACCACCATTGTCTCGCAGACGGTCTCCGTTGCAACGCCTCCCCGGCTCGCCGCGACGGGCGCGTCAGCAGGCGGCCCGTTGACGATCGCCGGAGTCGTACTCCTTAGTGGAGTCATCCTGCTCGCACTCGCACGCTGGCGCCGCCGCTCGGCATAGTAGCGCGGTGCCATAGCAATTGGCGCACGGTTTCGGTCGCTGCACCGTGGCGGCCGTTCCCCCGCCTAGCCGGGGGGAACGACCGCGATGCTACCGGCGAGCGGTTCGCCGGATGACCGACTCGCGAAGCAGGAGAAGCTACGGTATCCGTCGGCCCACTCCTGTTCCGTGACGGGATAGCTCGCGGCAATCACAATGTCGGAATAGAGTGCCGCCGCCGCGTAATCGACCACCGTCGGCGACGTGCACAACACATTGATCTGGGCCTGTAGTGCATCCGCGCCCGGGAATGGATCACCGACCGCCTCGGGAAAGTCACCGCCGCCCATTACCTGCGCGGCGTGCGGAGTCGCGCAGTCGACAACCGTAAAACTTTCCTCCCATGGCGATACATACGGGTCCAGACATTCCCCGCCGAGGAGTTCTGTCCAATCGTATTCTCCCGGCGCTACAGGTCCGACCGGTCGGACGGTCGGCTCGGGCGTCGGCGCCGCCGTCTCGCTCATGGTTGGAGTCGGTGTCGGCGTGGCGTCCTGGGTTGCAACGCGCGCGAGCCGAGTTCCGAGAAAGTAGAGGACGAGGAGTGCCAAAAAGGCGAGCAGGATTCCCGCGGTCCACAGCAGGATCTTCTGGTTTCGGGTGAACGACGTGCGTTTCGGGCGGGGCTCGCGGGTGGCCGTTTCCCGCGCCCGTGTGACGAACAGAGGCTCGGCGTCGTGCTCGGTGAACTTGTCGGTGCCGAAAACATCGTCGATCTCGTGCTCGCCCGGAACTCCAATCAGTTCGGTGCCGTTTTCTGCCGATGCCGGAACGGTCTCGGCCGCGGCGCTTGGCCGAGCACCGGCGGGCAGCGTCATCGCCTCGGTTGGCGGGCCCTCATCAAGATCCGCGAGCGCCATCGCCTCGGTCGGCGGGCCGTCGTCGAACTCGGCGACGGACATGGCCTCGGTCGGCGGCCCCTCGTCGAGCTCTGGCTCGAGGTCGGGCTCCGCCTCGGGCTCGGCCTCGGGCTTGCCCTCCGCACCCCCCGCTACTTTCCTACTCGGGCGAATCTGCCACGGGAAGACGTTGCCGTCAGCACCGCCGGCGTCGCTCACGGAGCGAGCCCGAGATCGTCGAGTCCGATCGCGTAGAGATATGGATAGCCCGCAGCTTCAATGATCTCCTTGGCTCCCGTAGCGCGGTCGACGACGACCGCGACCGCGACGATTTCCGCGCCGACCTTCAGCAACGCCTCGATCGCCTTGAGCGGCGATCCGCCGGTCGTCGACGTGTCCTCCAGCACGATCACTCGCTTGCCGGCGAGATCCGGGCCCTCCACCTGACGCCCGCGCCCGTGGTCTTTCGGCTCCTTGCGCACAACAAAGGCGTCGTACTCCTTGCCGAGCGCCGCTCCTTGGTGCAGCACAGCAGCCGCGATCGGGTCTGCCCCCATCGTGAGCCCACCGACCGCGTCGACGTCGCGGACATCCGCAATCAGGTCGACCATGACCTGCCCGATAAGCGGAGCCACCCGGTGATCGAGACTGACTCGCCGCAAGTCGATGTAATAGCTCGCCTTCTTGCCACTCGTGAGGGTGAATTCTCCGTGGAAAACGGCATCCGCCGCGATGTAGTCAATGAGCTTCTGCCTGGCCGAGTTCACGGTGCCAGCCTAGTGAACGCGCGGGCGCGAGGTCAGATTGGACGGGCACACGATGTAGCGTCGTTGCATGCGTGTTGCTACATGGAACGTCAACTCGATCCGACCGCGGGTGGGACGCGTTGTCGACTGGCTCGTGCGCGAAGACGTCGACGTGCTCGCCATGCAGGAGATTAAGTGCACTGAGGCGCAGTTTCCGTTCGATCGATTTGCGGAAGCCGGCTATGACATCCATTTGCACGGGCTGAGTCAGTGGAACGGCGTTGCATTCGCAAGCCGCCGCCCGATGACGGATGTGGCGATCGGCTTCGAGGGCGCGCCGGGTTTCGGAAAGCTCGCCGACGACGGAACACTGCCTGTGGAAGCGCGCGCGATCGCCGTGACCGTCGAGGGATTGCGCTTGTGGAGTCTGTACGTGCCGAACGGTCGCGAACTCGACAACCCGCATTACCCGTACAAACTCGAGTGGCTCTCGCAGCTCGCGACGGCGGTGCACACATGGTTGAACGACGATCCGCGGTTGCCGTTAGCGCTCATGGGCGACTTCAACATCGCGCCTCTCGACCACGACGTGTGGGATATTCGCGCGTTCGCTGGCCGCACGCATGTGAGTCCTCCAGAGCGAGCAGCCTTCGCCGCCCTCGAAAAAGCGGGGCTTGTCGACACCGTGCGAACGCGAGGTGTCGAGGGCTACACCTATTGGGACTACCAGCGCCTGCGTTTTCCTCGCAACGAAGGCATGCGCATCGACTTCGTCCTCGGGTCGCTGGCGTTCGATGAGAAGGTCACCGGTGCGCACATCGACCGACAGGAGCGCAAAGGCGACAGCCCCAGCGACCACGTTCCCGTCGTCGTGGATCTCGACCTCGACGATGACGACGACGATCGTCCGATGATCTTCTAACGCCCAGCGCTTCAGCCGAGCAGAGCGCTTCAGGCGAGCAGAGCCGCGACGACCACGAGTACGGGAATAGAGAGCACCGTGGTGATGAGCACCGTGTCACGAGCAAGGATGACGCCGCGCTCGTAGCGCTGAGCGTAATTGAACACATTCTGTGCGCTCGGGAGTGCGGCGAGCACGACGGCGACGAAGAGGTCGTGTCCCTCGAGCCCGAACACAAATCGGCCGATAGCCCACGCGGCCAGGGGCATGACGGCGAGTTTCAGTGCGCCGGCCAACAACACGTCTCGGCGTCCCGCTCCCGCCTCGAGAATGCGTGCGCCGCTCAGCGACATCCCGAAACTCAACAGCACAACCGGCACCGCTGCGCCGCCGATGAGTCGGAACGGCTCGGTGACAATCGTCGGGAGGTCGACCCGCGTCACCGCCACCAGCACGCCGAGCGCAGAGGCAACGATGAGCGGGTTCGTGAATGGTTGTTTCAGGATGCGCCGCAACGACGTGCGGCCGAGCGTCGACGCATCCAAAATGGCCATCACTATCGGAGTGACGATCACGAGCTGAAAGAGCACGATCGGGGCGCTCAGCGCCGCGTTTCCGAGAACATACAACGAGACGGGAATGCCGATGTTGTTCGCGTTTACATACCCGGCGCCGAGCGAGCCGATCACCGTCTCGGGCACTCGTCGTCTCCAGAAGACCCGTGCGACGACGGCGTAGAGCACGAAACACACTGTTGCAGCGGCAGCTGACACGAGGATCAACGGCGAGAAGGTGACACGCAGGTCGGCCTCAGAGAGCACCGTGAACAGCAGGCTTGGAGTGAGCACGAAGAACACGAGTCGACTGAGGGCGAACTGAGGGGCAGAACCCAGGAGTCCGATCCGGCCGATCGCATACCCGATCGCGATGATGGTGCCGATGATGGCGAACCCAATCAGCACTCCCACCATGCGCCCATTCTCCCGTAGCGTTGGACGCATGCCTCACCATGATGTGAACGGTGCCTCGCTGTACTTCGAAACTGACGGCGACCCGGCCAACCCGACCCTTCTGCTCATGCACGCCGGGGTAGCGCAGTTGCGGATGTGGGATCCCGTCGTCGGCCAACTCGCTGAGACGCATCACGTCGTGCGGTTCGACGGGCGCGGGTGCGGCCAGACCGAGACACAGAACGTCGAATTCTCTCCACGAGCCGATGCGCTCGCGATTCTCGATCACCTGGACGTGCTGAAGGCGGTGCTCATTGGATGCTCGCGGGGCGGCACCGTGGCGATCGACATGGCGCTCGAGTCACCCGGGCGCGTACGAGGGCTCGTTGTGATCGGTGCGGCACCCAGTGGCTTCCCCGATGTGGGCTTGACCGCGCGGGAGGACGAGATGTTCGACGAACTCGATCGGGCGTTCGCCGATAGGGACTGGGAGACACTCAACCGTCGCGAGGCGGCGCTCTGGGGGTTCGGACCGCTCCGGACGGAGCACGACTTCAACCCCGACTTCGTTGAGACCGTGTACGAGCTCAACTGGGCGAACCTTCCCCACTCGGAAGAGAGGCCAGCGCCGGTGCCGCTGGAGCCGCCCGCCTACGACCGACTCAGTGACATCGCGGTCCCCGTGCTCGTTACCGTGGGGGACCACGACATCTCCGAGGTTCTGGTGCAATTCGAGTACCTCGCTACGGCGATCCCCGGAGCCGACGCGTGCCGCTTCCCCGACGCTGCCCATCTCCCGAGCGTCGAGCAACCCGATGACTTCGCTCGCGTGGTGACCGCGTGGCTGACGGAGCACGAACTCTGACCGCGTTGTCGCAACCGCGCTGCCTGGGCGTCAAACTGCAATTTTGTGCGATTCTGACGCCGAGACACACTTTCTCTGATACTCGCGCGCCTTTTCGCGCAGGTAATCGTCGTCTGGCACAAACATACGCCGCTCCCTCCTGGATACGCTCGAAGACGCCCGCAGAAGACGAAGGGAGGGCGAACGATGTCATTGTCCACGCGAGTGAAGACCGTCATTGGGGAGCCGGAGGTCGTCGAAGACGGCGCTGCCCGCGCATCCGCCGCCAGTCTTGCCGACCACCCCGATTGGCTGGCGATCAAGCGCGCCGCCACCGCCCTCCAGCGATTGGAAATTCAGGATGGAAGCATTCCTGATGCGGCATGTCACGCGGAAGCCCGCGCCCACGTAGCACAGATTGTGCGCAGTCTCCTGAATTTCCGAAGGGAGCTCGGGCACGATACCGAATACCTCAGTGCTGCGGCCGCCGACTTCGAGCGGTGGGCAGCCGACGGGTTCGCGGTGCCCGACTTCTACGATTCCCTAGTTGCTTTCCGCCCTGAGCGTCATCGCGTCGACGGACTCCCCCATCTGGTCGTGTTTCCGATGTACACCCAGAACGGCAGCACCGATCGCCGCACCGAGGCCGTGCTCGTCGAGGTGATCTGGCCACAGTTCGTCGCCGAACTCGAAGCGGGCGCCTATTCCAACCCGCTTTTTGTGCCGATCCGCTTCGTGGATTTCACTCCGGGCTACGACAGCAATTCGGCAGTCCTGTTCCCCGAGACCGTGGCCATGCGCGAGATCCCGGTGTTCACTTGGGGCGCGATCTTTGCTGACCGCGAGGCCGCCCGGTTCCGTCGAGTGGTGCGGGCGGCGGCTGACCTCACCCAACTGCACGTTCCGAACGACGCAACGAGAATGCTCGAGAATCAGCGACTCGCGGAACGCACCTTCGTGCTCTGGGACCTCATCCACGACCGCACACACATGCGCGGGGACCTCCCGTTCGATCCGTTCATGATCAAGCAGCGGATGCCGTACTTCCTCTACTCCCTGGAAGAACTGCGGTGTGACCTCACCGCCTACCGGGAAGCGCTGCGCCTCAGCCGCTCGGATGCCAGCGCCGAAGTGCTCGAGCACGCTCAGCTCGTGCAGTACGCGGTGATCTTCGATCGCATTTTCCGTTTCGCCATCACGGGGTCGCGGGTGCGCAATTACGACGGACTCGGCGGACAACTGTTGTTCGCCTGGCTACACCAGCATCACGTTCTGCACTGGACCGATTCTCGGCTCACGATCGACTGGGTGGACGTGCCCGACGTCCTTCTCGCGCTCTCCGATCGCATCAACGACCTGTACTGGCGGTCTATAGACAGGCCCAAGACCGCCCACTGGCTCGCCGCCTACGAGCTCATCGCCGAAACCCTCACGCCGCATCCCGCATCGCGCTGGGCGGTTCGAGACCTCCCCCTCGACGCTCCGCCAAAAGGGCTCACCGATGCCGTTCATCCCGACGAGTTTCCGTTGTCAATGTTCTATGAAGCACTCTCGAAGAAGATGTCCGCCGTCATCGAGTCGACGTCGGGCATTACCGGGAGCGCGCCGTGACCGGGGCCCCGTCGGCTCACTCCTCGACGTCCGCTGACCGCTCGGGGTCGTCTGCGCGCCCGGTCGGTCGCCGCGTCGTCGTCGCCGGTGCGTCGAGCGACGCCGGTCGCGCCGTATGCGCAGCGCTCATGGTCGCCGGAGCGCACGTGATCGCCCTCGGGTCGAATGCCAGCCGCCTCGCGAGCGTGCCCGCATCCGAGGCGCTCGAGATCGACCTGCAGGATTCGACCGCGGTCGACGCGCTCGCCGCGCGAATCGGCCCGATCGACGGCCTCATCCATCTGGTGGGCGGCTGGAACGCAGGACGCGACGACGCCGGTTGGGGCGACCTCGAACGGCGCATCCTGCACACGCTTCGCAACACCACCCGCGCCTTCGAGCCGGCACTGGCCGATTCGACCGACGCCCGTCTGCTGATCGTCAGTTCCACCGCTGTCGACGCGCCGAGCTGGGGCAGCGCGAACTATGCGGCGATCAAGTCGGCCGCCGAAACATGGGTCCGCGCCCTAGCACGACGCTGGCGCAAGGAGGGAACAGCGGCGGCGGTCATCGTGGTCGTTCGCTCCCTCGGCCGTGACGGCACCCCGGTGCAGACGCTAGGCGAGACGGTTGCAGCGCTGTGGGACGCGCCAGCGCCTGAGCTGAATGGCGCGCGCATTCAGCTGACCGGAGCGGGAGAATGAGCCGGTGAGAATCCATGAGCCGTATGCGCGCGGCTTCGCGAGCGACAACTATGCCGGCGCGCATCCCGAGATACTCGCGGCAATTGCCGCTGCCAATGACGGCCACCAGGTGGCCTACGGCGGTGACGTGTACACCGAACGGCTGCAGCAGGTCTTCCGCGAGCACTTCGGCGAGAGCGCCGTCACCTACCCCGTGTTCAACGGCACAGGGGCCAATGTCACCGCGCTGACAAGCGCCCTTCCACGCTGGGGCGCGGTGATCGCGGCCGCCACCGCGCACATCCACACCGACGAGGGAGCCGCGCCGGAGCGGGTGAGCGGGCTCAAGCTGCTCACCGTGCCGACAACCGACGGAAAGCTCACCCCCGAATTGATCGACCGAGAAGCCTGGGGGTGGGGCGACGAGCATCGCGCGCAGCCACTCGCCGTGAGTATCACCCAGTCCACCGAACTCGGAACGGTCTACACGCCCGTCGAGATTCGCGCGATCACCGATCATGCCCACGCTTTGGGCATGATCGTGCACCTCGACGGGGCCCGCATCGCCAATGCCGCGGCCGCTCTGGGGCATCCAATCGCCAGCTTCACGACGGATGCCGGGGTCGATCTCGTGAGTTTCGGCGGCACCAAGAACGGATTACTCTACGGCGAGGCCGTGGTGGTCCTCAGCCCCGGAGTCAGCACCGGGATGCCGTACCTGCGGAAGTACACGATGCAGCTGCCGTCGAAGATGCGGTTTGTCAGCGCGCAACTGATCGCGCTTATGTCCGACGGCCTGTGGCTTCGTTCGGCCAGCCACTCGAACGCGATGGCGGGACACCTGCGGCGCTCGCTCGAATCGCGAATAGCGTCTGGATCTCTTTCCGGCCTGGAGTTCACGCAACCTACTGAAGCTAATGCCGTTTTCGCGACGCTGCCACAGGGGGTCGCCGACCGACTTCGCGAAGATTTTCATTTCTACGACTGGAACCCGGCACGGCGTGAGGTGCGCTGGATGACGGCATTCGACACGACAGAAACCGACGTCGATGACTTCGTCGCGGCGATCATCGGGGTACTCGCGGGCTCAGGAAACTGAGGATTACTGTCCTGAAATATATCCGGACGCATGGAATACGTCGCGCCCGTCTGTCGTTGGCGTAGGTGACAACAGAGTTCAGCGCAGCACTCTTTCCCTTCGAGCGAAATGAGTCCAGCGCATGTCCATCGCCGCATCCCCCGCCGTCCGCTCCGCCCAGACCAGCACTCCGATCATCAGCGTGCTCGCTGACCGCTGGAGTCCGCGGTCGTACGACCCCTCGAACACTGTGGACGACACCGCGCTAACCGCCGCCCTCGAAGCCGCCCGCTGGAGCCCTTCCGCGAGCAACAGCCAGCCGTGGCGCTTCATCGTCGCCCGGCGTGGTAGCCACGAGTTCACGACCATCGCTTCCCTTCTCATGGGCTTCAACCAAGCCTGGGCGTCATCGGCGAGCGCGCTCATCGTCGGCCTGACAGAGGTGCGGAACGCCCAAGGCAAGGCGCAGCCCTGGGCCGCGTACGACCTGGGCCAAGCCATCGCGCACCTGTCGGTGCAGGCCCACCACGACGGATTGCACGTGCACCAAATGGGCGGCTTCGACGGCGACGGCCTCCGGGCGGCGTTCGACATCGACGCGCGCCTCGAAATCCTGTCGGTGTCGGCAATCGGTGTGCTCGGCACGCCGGAAGCACTCCCCGATGCGCTGCGCGAGCGGGAGATCGCACCGCGCGTGCGCCTCGATCTCGACGACATCGTGCTCGTCAACGCCTAAGGCGGTCTGCTCGGTCGGCGTCGCTAGCACGTAACGCGGCCCGTTACTCGCGCATCCGTTTGCTCGCACGTACCTCCCCCGCGATCCGCATAGGCTGGCGGTCATGAGATACGGCATGTTCATTCCCCAAGGTTGGCGTCACGATTTGCTCGGGATTGATCCCGCTGAGCAGTGGTCGGCGATGAGTTCCCTCGCAGACCACGCCGAGGCAGGCCCGTGGGAGTCAATCTGGGTATATGACCACTTCCACACCGTTCCGGTGCCGACGGAAGAGGCGACCCACGAGGCGTGGAGCCTGATGGCGGCGTTTGCGGCCTCGACATCGCGGGTGCGTCTCGGCCAGATGTGCACGTGCATGAGCTACCGCAATCCGGCGTATCTGGCGAAAGTTGCCGCGACCATCGACATCATTTCCGGTGGCCGCGTCGAAATGGGCATCGGCGGCGGCTGGTATGAGCACGAGTGGAAGGCCTACGGCTACGGCTTCCCGTCGATCGGCGACCGCCTCGGTCGCCTCGATGAAGGCGTGCAGATCATGAAACAGGCCTGGGAGACCGGCACCGCGACACTCGACGGCAAGCACTACCAGGTTGATGGCGCCATCGTTCGGCCGCTTCCTCTGCAAGAGGGCGGCATTCCGTTCTGGATCGCGGGCGGTGGCGAGAAGGTCACGCTGCGCATTGCTGCCCAATATGCGCAATACACGAACTTCGGGGGGTCACCCGATGAGTTCACCCGCAAGAGCTCCGTGCTTCGCGGTCACACGGATGAGCTTGGTCGTGATTTCGATTCGATCGTGCGCAGCGCGAACTACAACGTCATCATCGCCCCGACCGAAGCGGAAGTCTCTGACCGCATCGACGCGATCGAGGCGCGAGTACTGCCGTACATCGGCGAGGAGCGTGCCGCGCACTTCGTTGCGGAGTACCGCACCGAGAAGGCGCTGTGCGTCGGAACCCCCGAGCAGATCGTGGATCGGCTCGCGCACATGAAGTCGCTCGGGCTCGGGTACACGATCGCGTACTTCCCGGAGGCCGCGTACGACCGCACGGGCATCGACCTCTTCACCCGCGAAGTAATCCCCGCCCTCTAGCCCCCGTCCCCGTCGCCTCCCCCGTCGCCTCCCCCGTCGAGTGAGCAGTTTCTGCTCTTATGTCGCACGAATAGCGACCGAAACTGCTCACTCGAGGGAGGGGGTGGGGGCGGCGCGCACGGTCAGCTCGTCGTCGAGCACGTCGACGCGCACGGTGTCGCCGTCGCGCACTTCGCCGGCGAGCAGCGCCCGCGCGAGCCGGTCGTCGATCTCGTGCTGCATGAGCCGACGCAACGGACGCGCTCCATAGATCGGGTCGTAGCCGCGTTCGGCGAGCCAGCCACGCGCATCCGGAGTAACCGCAAGAACAAGCCGACGATCGCCGAGCCTGGCTGCAAGCCGGTCGACATAGAGCGACACGATCTGCGAGAGGTCGCTCATCGTGAGCGGCGAGAAGACCACGATATCGTCGAGCCGGTTGACGAATTCGGGCTTGAACGCCTGCCGCACCAATTGCTGCACGGCCTCTTCCTTCTCCGGCCAACTGAGCGCCGGGTCTACCAAGAACTGGCTGCCGAGATTGGATGTCAGAACCAGGATCACGTTGCGGAAGTCCACGGTGCGACCCTGGCCGTCCGTGAGTCGGCCGTCGTCGAGCACCTGCAACAACACGTCGAAGACCTCGGGATGCGCCTTCTCGACCTCGTCGAGAAGAATGACGGAATACGGACGCCGCCGCACGGCCTCGGTCAGTTGCCCGCCTTGCTCGTAACCGATGTAGCCGGGAGGGGCGCCGACGAGTCTCGAGACGGAGAACTTCTCGCCGTACTCGCTCATGTCGATGCGCACGAGGGCTTTCTCGTCATCGAACAAATAGTCGGCGAGCGCCTTCGCGAGCTCGGTCTTGCCGACTCCGGTCGGGCCGAGAAACAAGAATGACCCGGTTGGTCGGTCGGGATCGGAGATTCCGGCGCGTGATCGGCGCACGGCCTCAGAAACGGCGCGCACGGCATCCTTCTGACCGATGAGGCGCTTGCCGATCTCCGATTCGAGGGCGAGGAGCTTCTCGGTTTCGCCTTGCAGCAGGCGGCCGACGGGAATGCCGGTCCACGCGGCGATCACCTCGGCAATATCGCCGGATGTCACCTGCTCACTGACCATGCGCGGGCCCATTTCTTCGGCCTGTTCCGCTTCGCTCAGCGCGCGCTTAACTTCAGGAATGTCGCCGTACAGCAACCGAGACGCCCTCTCGAGGTTTCCCTCCCTTTGTGCGCGCTCGGCGTCGGTTTCCAAATTGTCAAGACGCTTCTTCAGCTCTCCGACCCGGTTGATGGATGCGCGCTCTTTCTCCCAACGCGCCTGCAACTCCCCGAGCCGTTCCGCTCGCTCGGCCAGATCTTCCCGTAGCTTCTCGAGTCGAACCTTGGATGCGTCATCCTTCTCCCGCTTCAGCGCCAGCTCTTCGAGCTTCAGCCGGTCGACGCTCCGTCGCAGTTCGTCGATCTCGACAGGCGCCGAGTCAATTTCCATGCGCAGGCGCGAAGCCGCCTCATCGATCAGATCAATTGCTTTGTCGGGCAGTTTCCGACCAGAGATGTAGCGGTGCGAGAGGGCTGCCGCCGCGACGAGAGCGCCATCCTCGATTGTGATCTGGTGGTGGGCTTCGTAGCGTCCCTTCAACCCGCGGAGAATCGCAACCGTGTCTTCGACACTCGGCTCGCCCACGAACACCTGCTGGAAGCGACGCTCGAGAGCGGCATCTTTCTCGATGTACTCGCGGTACTCGTCGAGCGTGGTCGCGCCGATCAACCGTAGTTCGCCGCGCGCGAGCATGGGTTTCAGCATGTTGGATGCCGCAACGCTTCCTTCGCCGCCGCCAGCGCCCATGAGAGTGTGCAATTCGTCGACGAAGGTGATGATCTCTCCCTCGGCGTCGTTGATCTCTTTGAGCACTGCCTTCAGCCGCTCTTCAAATTCGCCGCGATACTTAGCGCCGGCGACGAGTGCGGCGAGGTCGAGTGCCACGAGGCGCTTGCCTTTGAGCGAGTCGGCGACGTCGCCGGCGACAATACGCTGTGCTAACCCCTCAACGACTGCGGTCTTTCCGACGCCAGGCTCACCTATGAGCACGGGATTGTTCTTCGTGCGGCGGGTCAGCACTTGGCTCACTCGCCGAATTTCAGCATCCCGCCCGATCACGGGGTCGAGTTTGCCGCTCTTCGCGATCGCAGTGAGGTCGACGCCGTACTGCTCGAGAGCCGTCTTCTGCTCTTCCTGCGTTGACGGGGCACCCTGCATGTTCGCCATTTCCATGCCTTTCCAAACTTGAGTCGTGCAGACTCAAGTTTAGCGCTCGAATCGCTTGCGCGCCATGCATTGCTGCACCCGACTCAGCGCGTGCGGCGGGACGCCGTTACCGTGAATTTGCTAGTGCGCGCTATCTGGCGAGTCGGCCCGACGATGCGCCGGAGAGCGGGCGCATATCTCAGGTGAGAATTCCAGACACACCACAGCTCGCCGCCCGGCCTCAGCACGCGGGCCGCGGCCTCAAACATCTTGAACGCCACCCCGGTGTGCACCGCTGCTCCGATGTGAAAGGGTGGATTCAGCACGACCAGATCAATGGATGCGTCGGGCCACCCCGCAGCGGCATCGTCTCGGAATACGTCCACTGCGGCTTCGTTCGCGGCGGCAGTGGCGCGCGCCGAGGCGACCGCAGCAGCCGACTGGTCGGTCGCGAGAACTCGCGAGCCGGGCCGCGCCAGGGCGAGCGCCGTCGCGAGGACGCCCGTTCCGCATCCGAGATCGAGCGCGGTTTCGAATTCCGGAACGTCGTTGACGTGTGTGACGAGTGCGCGCGTGCCAATGTCGAGCGACGTCCCCGCGAAGGCACCGCCATGGGCGCATATCCACATGCCAACGTCGGCATGAAACTTGCGACGCGGCCAGGTCGGGAATGTGGACGATGCTGCAGACGATGACTCCGGGAACTGCACCGAGGTAGGAGCCGACGAATCGCCGGCCCGCCCAATGCCAGTTGCTGTAATCACCCGCGCTTTCTGGCGCGCTAATGAGGCGTCAACCCGCTCGAAGTGCCGCGCAAGCACGTCATTCATCGCCGTCGTCATGTGCTTGACCATGCCGCCCGCGAACACCACGACATCGGGGCGGGCGTGCGCCGCGACCAAGCCGGCGATCTCGTCGAGCTCATCGATGCTCCGTGGCAAATTCAGGAGGATGACCGCGGCGTCGGCGACGAGAGCCGGTTCGAGTTCCGCAAACGGTGTGAATTCCTGAATTTCCCCATCCCGCGGAGAGGGCTCGGCACTCGACTTCGGCGTAGCGAGCGCAGCCGCGTTGGCCGCCAGCGCTCTTTCGCCCGTGAAGGAGTCTTGGTGCACGCGGATTCCGCGAGCCCCGTGCAACGCGATCGCCCCGAGCGTGAGGGCTCCGTAGCGATCGCCGATGACAACGACATCGCCGGCAGAGGCGCCAGCGATGCGCGATGACGCTATGTCGAGAACGAGGCGGTCGGCGGCATCCACCGCGTGGAGGTTGTCTGCTTCCACATCGGGCCAGCGCCGGAGCGCATCCAATGCGAAGCCGCTCATCCCAGCCCCAAGCATCCACTTGCCCACTTCTGCCGCGTAACGCGCCCCGGACGCGGCAAAAGTGGGCAAGTCGAGGGGTTTGGGGGCGCGGGGCGCGGGGTGCGGGGCGCGGAAACGGCTAGTCATCGGATGCGCCAGGCCGCCAGATGACGATCTCGTTCTGGCGACGCGCGCGAGTTCCGGCGCGCAACGACACGACCTCGCCGGCGGAGCCCGCGGCGAATACCCGCGCTCCTGGCCGCGCCAGCAACAGGTCTGCGAGCGCGTGCTCGAGCTCGCGCACTCGACCGTGCAACGCCTGCACCTGATTCTCGAGACTCAGGATGCGTCGGATGCCCTCTAGATTGAGACCTTCGGCCGACAGCGCCGCAATCTCCCGCAGCTGCGCTATGTCGCGCATCGTGTAGCGCCGGGATTGTCCGGCGGTGCGGGTCGGGCTCACCAGCCCAAGTCGATCGTATTGTCGGAGAGTTTGCGGATGCATGCCCGCAAGCTCTGCGGCCATCGCGATCGCGAAGACGGGCGAGTTCTCATCCATCGCGCGCTACTTCTCCGCCGCTGGCGGGATCCCCGACGCCCAGCGCGCCACCATCGCCAGCACCGACATCAGCCGCGCGCCCTCGCCAGTAGATCGAGGCGTGGGTTCTCGCTGGGCATTGCCGCGGCGAAGGCGTCGAGGGCGTCCTTCGCATCCGACGTGAGATGCGACGGAACCGCGACGTGCACCGTCGCGAGCAGATCGCCGGTGCCCTTTGCCGTGGCTACGCCTCGACCCTTGACCCGCAGCACACGCCCACTCGGGGTGCCCGGCGCGACCTTGAGCTTCACCGGTTCACCGCTGAGCGTCGGCACTTCGATCGTTGCACCGAGGGTGGCCTCGACGAAGGTCACCGGCACGTCGACGCGGAGGTTCAGTCCGTCGCGATCGAACACCGGGTGCTTGCGCACCGAGACGGTGAGCACGAGATCCCCGGTAGTCCCGCCGTCGGGGCTCGGTTCGCCCTTGCCCTTGAGTCGGATGCGCTGGCCGTCGCTGACGCCGGCCGGGATCTTCACCTTCATCGGCTTGCCGCTCGCGGGCTGGAGCGTGATGGTGTCTCCGTTGATTGCGGTCACGAAGTCGAGCGTTGTCGTCGCGACGAGATCTTGCCCTGGGGTGGGCGCTCCGTAGCCGCGATACCCACCGGAAGACTGACCGAAGCCACCACCGCCGAACATTCCCCCGAGGAAATCCTCGAAGCCGCCCTGTTGCTGGTAGCTCGTGCGGCGACCAGCCGCACTTCCGCCGAACATGCCCCCGAAGACATCTTCGAAACCGCCGCCAGCGCCGTTTCCGCTCGCGCTGAAGCGAGCACCGGAACCCATCGCGCGAATCTGGTCGTATTCGCGGCGGGTTTCCGGATCGGCGAGCACGTGGTGCGCTTCACTGATCTCCTTGAACCGCGCCTCGGCTTTGGGATCTCCTGGATTGGAATCCGGGTGGTACTGCCGCGCAAGTTTGCGGTACGTCTTCTTCAGCTCGGCCTCGGAGACGTCTTTGGAGACGCCGAGAACAGCGTAGAAGTCCTTGTCAAACCAATCCTGGCTCGCCATGGATCACCTCTTTTCGTAGCTGTTCGCTCACTCCGCGGGCACGGATACGGCAACCTTGGCGGCGCGGATGAGGCGGTCGCCGAGCGCGTAGCCGGGTTCGATCACGTCGGCGATCGTGTTGGATGTCACGCCGGGCGTGGGCAGTTGAACGAGCGCCTCGTGGAAATTCGGGTCGAACGCCTCGCCCTTCTCCCCCACGAGCCGGAGTCCGTAGCGTTCGAATCCGGCGCGGATCTTCTGCGCGACGATCTCGAGCGGGCTTCCCTCGAGGTCGCCGTGCGACTCGGCGCGAGCGAGGTCGTCGATCGCCGGAAGCAGTGAGCGAATGACCTCGACGATGACCGCCTCGCGGTTGGCAGTGCGATCGCGTTCGACCCGGGTGCGGAAGTTGACGAGCTCGGCTTGCGCCCGCAGCATGTCCGACCGCATTTCTGCGACGAGGTCGGCGGCCGCTTGGTCGATGAGGGACTGGTCTTCGGGCGTGAGTTGCTCGCCATCGGGGAGGTCGTCAGCCAATGCATCCGCCCCGGCTGACGCCTCGCCCTGGGCGCCCGCGGCGGCGTCATCGACGCCGGCCGCGGCCGCCTCGCGGACATCGCCGGTTTCCGGGTCGATGCGACGCTTGTCCCGTACAACGGGGTCGTCGTGGCGCTCGGGCTCGGTCCCGTCACTCGTGTGCTTGTCCGCGGTCATGGCTACTTCTTCGCTTCGTCGTCGTCGATCACTTCGGCGTCGACGATGTCTTCGTCCGACTCCTCCGCGGGCTTCTCCGACGGCTCAGTCGCGGGGGCACTCTCGGTCTGGCTGGATGCGTAGATCGCCTCGCCGAGCTTGCCTTGCGACTCGTTGAGCTTGTCGAACGCGCTCTTCACGGCCGCTTCGTCGTCTCCGGCGAGCGCGCTCTTCAGGGCGTCGACATCCGCCTGTACTGACGTCTTGACGTCGTCGGGAAGCTTGTCGTCGTTCTCCTTGATGAGCTTGTCGATCGAATAGGCGAGCTGCTCGGCGTTGTTGCGGGTCTCGGCCGCCTCGCGGCGCGCCTTGTCTTCCGCGGCATGCTCTTCGCCCTCGCGCACCATGCGCTCGATGTCTTCCTTCGCGAGCGACGAGCCGCCCGTGATGGTCATCGACTGCTCCTTGCCAGTGCCCTTGTCTTTCGCCGAAACGTGCACGATGCCGTTCGCGTCGATGTCGAAGGTGACTTCGACCTGCGGCACTCCGCGGGGCGCCGGGGCGATGCCGGTGAGCTCGAAGGTGCCGAGCGGCTTGTTGTCGCGCGTGAACTCGCGCTCGCCCTGGAACACCTGGATCGCGACCGATGGCTGGTTGTCGTCGGCGGTCGTGAAGGTCTCACTGCGCTTGGTCGGGATGGCGGTGTTGCGCTCGATGAGCTTCGTCATGATGCCGCCCTTGGTCTCGATGCCGAGACTCAGCGGGGTGACGTCGATCAGCAGAACGTCTTTGCGCTCGCCGCGCAGCACACCGGCTTGCAGCGCGGCACCAACGGCGACGACCTCATCCGGGTTGACGCCCTTGTTGGGCTCCTTGCCACCGGTCAACTTCTTCACGAGCTCAGCAACGGCGGGCATGCGGGTCGAGCCGCCGACGAGCACGACGTGCGCAATGTCGCCGACCTTGACCCCGGCTTCCTTGATGACGTCTTCGAACGGCTTCTTGGTGCGGTCGAGCAGGTCGCTCGTGAGCTCCTCAAATTTGGCGCGGGAGAGCGTCTCGTCGAGGTTGGCCGGGCCGTTCTCGGTGAGCGAGAGGTACGGCAGTTGGATGCTCGTGGAGGTCTGCGAAGAAAGTTCTTTCTTCGCCTGCTCGGCTGCTTCCTTGAGGCGCTGAAGCGCGATCTTGTCCTTCGAGACGTCGACGCCCGTGGAGTCCTTGAACTTCTTCACGAGGTGCTCAACGACGCGCTGGTCCCAGTCGTCGCCACCGAGGCGGTTGTCGCCGGCGGTCGAACGCACCTGAATGGTGGAGAAGTCGTCGTCTTTACCCACTTCAAGCAGGCTCACGTCGAACGTCCCGCCACCGAGGTCGAAGACGAGAATGAGTTCGTCTTCCTTGCCCTTGTCGAGTCCGTAGGCGAGCGCGGCGGCGGTCGGCTCGTTGATGATGCGGAGCACGTTGAGACCGGAGATCTCGCCGGCCTCCTTCGTGGCCTGGCGCTCGGCGTCGTTGAAGTACGCGGGAACCGTGATAACCGCGTCGGTCACGGGCTCACCGAGGTACTGCTCGGCGTCGCGCTTGAGTTTGGCGAGAATTCGCGCCGAGATCTCCTGCGGCGTGTACTTCTTGTCGTCGATGCCCGCTTTCCAGTCGGTGCCCATATGGCGCTTGACCGAAGCGATGGTGCGGTCGACGTTGGTGACGGCTTGGCGCTTCGCGGTTTCGCCGACGAGCACCTCTCCGTCTTTGGTGAAGGCCACGACCGAGGGTGTCGTGCGGAAGCCTTCTGCGTTTGCGATGACCGCGGGCTCGCCACCTTCGAGGGTCGCGACCACTGAGTTGGTGGTTCCAAGGTCAATGCCTACTGCACGAGCCATGTCTGTTCTCCTTACTGGTGCTGCCCGCTCCCGGCGAATCCGAAGCGTGACAGCGAGTCTGTGTGCACGCAGTTGAGCCGTGCCGTATCAAGTTTCCGGATGCCGATTCGATTTGTCAAGTCGCCGCCGCAAGACTTGAGTCGCTTCCGCTCAACCCCAGAGATGTGCTGCACCGTCGCGCGCTCCAGCAGACCCTGCCGGCGCGACCGGCAGATTGGCAGGGTGACCAGCAGAATGGCAGAGTGACCGGCAGATTGGGAGGGTGACCGGCAGAATGGGAGGGTGACCGTCGCATCCCCCGCCCTTGCCGGCATCTCCCATGGCACGTCGTCGCCCGCGGGACAAGCCGCGGTCGCCGGTCTCATGTCGGCGGTGGCCGAAACGCTCGGTCAGACCACGGTGCGGCTCGGATTTGTCGACGTCCAGCATCCGGATACGAAGGAGACCCTCGACTCAACCCCGGTGGAAGCGCCGACGACGGTGGTTCCCCTTTTGCTATCGGCGGGGTATCACGTGCACGTCGATCTCACCCGCGCCGTTCGCGCCGCACGACGCGACTCCGAGCGCGACGTCGTGCTCGCGGGCGCCCTCGGCCCCGACGAGCGAGTCACCGACGTCCTGGTCGAACGGCTCGCGGAGGCGGGCTTCACGCCCGACGATTCGCTCGTGCTCTCAGTCGCCGGGTCGAGCGACCAGCGCGCCGTCGCCGACTGCCGCGTCGTCGCCGACCAGTTGGCGCGACTCACCGGGCACGAGGTCACTCTTGCGTTCCTCTCCGCGGCGGAGCCGAGACTCCCGGATGCCGTGGCCGCCCTCCGCGCAGCGAAGCCGGGTCGCCGCGTCGTCGTCAGTAGCTATCTCCTCGCGCCAGGGTATTTCCAGGATCTCGCCCTCGCTGGCGGCGCGGATGTCACGACGGAACCGCTCCTCCTCCCCGATCGCCCCGCCCCGCCGCAACTCGTCGACGTCGTGATCGACCTCTACCGCACCTGCTCGGCATGCTCCGATTGCGGCGGCCTCTGCAAGCGCGTGAACCTCGCTTCTGCAAGCTCGTGAACTCGGCTTCTGCAAGCGCGTGAACCTCGCCGCATTCGCCCTCTGAGCGCTGCGCTGACGCACACGCGCCCGTCCCGCGCACAAAAGTGACGTTCTGTTACAGACCGTGACCGGCTGTGACGCGCTCGGTGGCCCGCCCGGCGGGCCACGGTTAGCGTGCGTAGTCAGGCTTATTCGGGAGGGGTGTGTTGATCGTGACGACACAAGAGACGACGGCGCCGGTGCGCGCCCCGCGACCGGCGTCCCGACCGCACGGACAGTGGAAAGTAGACGGCACGGCCCCGCTCAACGCCAATGAGACCTGGAAACAGGAAGACGGCGGCCTCAGCGTGCGCGAGCGGATTGAAAACGTCTACTCCAAGCTCGGCTTCGACTCGATCGACGGCACCGACCTGCACGGGCGATTCCGCTGGTGGGGCCTGTACACCCAGCGCAAGCCGGGTATCGACGGCGGCAAGACCGCCACGCTTGAGCCGCACGAACTCGAAGACAAGTACTTCATGCTGCGCGTGCGCATTGACGGCGGCCAGCTCACTACCGAGCAATTGCGGGTAATCGGTGGCATCTCCACCGAGTTCGGCCGCGACACCGCCGACCTCACCGATCGCCAGAATATCCAACTGCATTGGATCGAGGTCGAGAGCGTGCCTGAGATCTGGCGTCGCCTGGAGGCCGTTGGTCTCGGCACGACCGAAGCCTGCGGCGACGTGCCTCGCGTCGTGCTCGGTTCCCCGGTCGCGGGCATTGCCGTGGACGAGCTCATCGACCCCACACCGGCGATCACCGAGATCACCGACAAATACATCGGCGACCCGTCGCTCGCGAACCTGCCGCGCAAATTCAAGACCGCGATCACCGGTCACCCGAGCCAGGACGTCGTGCACGAGATCAACGACATCGGCTTCGTCGCTGTGCGGCATCCCGAACTCGGCATCGGCTACGACCTGTGGGTCGGTGGCGGCCTGTCGACCGCGCCGCGGCTCGCCGAGCGACTGGGCGTGTTCGTCGCTCCGGAGGCGGTCGCCGACGTGTGGCACGGTGTCACTTCAATCTTCCGTGACTACGGCTACCGACGTCTGCGCAACAAGGCTCGACTGAAGTTCCTGCTCGCCGACTGGGGCGCCGTGAAGTTCCGCGAGGTCCTCGAACAGGAGTACCTCGGTCGTGCCTTGCCCGACGGTCCCGCCGCGGCAACGCCGACGACACCCGGTGACCACGTCGGCGTGCACCGCCAGAAGGACGGCCGCTACTACGTCGGGGTCACGCCGATTGTCGGCCGCGTCTCCGGCTCGATGCTCACGACTCTCGCCGAGCTGCTCGAGGCCCACGGTTCGCAGCGCCTGCGCACGACCCCGCACCAGAAGCTCGTCGTCCTCGACGTTCCTGAAGAGAACGTCGAACCGCTTATCACCAAGCTCGACGCGCTCGGCCTCTCGGCCCGCCCCAGCCTGTTCCGCCGATCGACGATCGCCTGCACCGGCATCGAGTTCTGCAAGCTCGCGATCGTTGAGACCAAGCAGACCGCGACAGATGCCGTGGTGGAGCTGGAGAAGCGCCTCGCCGACATCGCCGTGCCCCAGCCGATCAGTCTGCACGTCAACGGCTGCCCGAACTCCTGCGCGCGCATCCAGACGGCTGACATCGGACTCAAGGGTCAATTGCTACCGGATGGCAACGGAGGCCAGACCCCCGGCTTCCAGGTGCACCTCGGCGGCGGTCTCGCCTCGCAGGGCCGCGACGAAGCTGGCCTCGGCCGCACCGTGCGCGGTCTCAAGGTCACCGCGGCCGACCTGGCCGACTACGTCGAGCGCCTCGTTCGGCGCTTCCTCGTCGAGCGAACGACCGACGAGACGTTCGCCAGTTGGGCGCACCGCGCCGACGAGGAGGCCCTCCAGTGACGACATCCAGTCCCACCGCACCCGTGCTTCGCAGTCACGACGAGTTGCGTTCCCTCGCCGAACAGGGCGCGTCCGAACTCACCGACGCGACGGCAGAGCAGGTCATCGCCTGGGTGGCCGAAAACTTCGCCGTGCGCGCGACGGCCGTCGCTTGCTCGATGGCTGACGCCGTGCTGCCGCACCTCGTCGCGCAGCAGTTGGCGGGCGTCGACGTGCTGTTCCTCGACACGGGCTACCACTTTCCCGAGACGTACGTCACGCGAGACGAGGTCGCCCGCTCCCTCGACGTGCGCGTCGTCGACATTCTTCCTGAGAAGACGGTCGCCGAGCAGGACGCCGAGCACGGGGCGGAACTCTTCTCCCGCGACCCGGGACTGTGCTGCGCACTGCGCAAGGTGGCTCCCCTGCAAAAGTCGCTCGCGGGCTATGAACTCTGGTTCACCGGTGTGCGCCGCGAGGAAGCCGCGACTCGCGCAAACACGCCGCTCATCCAGTGGGACGAGCGCAACGGTCTCGTCAAGGTGAACCCGCTCGCCGCCTGGAGCTTCGACGATCTCGTCGGATACGCCGCCGACCACGCGGTTCCCGTCAATCTCCTGATGGCCCACGGCTATCCGTCGATCGGCTGCGCGCCGTGCACAAAGCCGGTGGCTGCGGGCGAAGACCCGCGATCCGGCCGGTGGGCCGGACTGGCCAAGACCGAATGCGGATTGCACCTGTGAGCGCCGCGTCAACCGTCAAAATTCTGACCGGAGACGGCATCGCCGCGCGCGCCGGCCACGGCCTGTCGACCCTCGACGTGCTCGAGAGTGAGGCCATCCACATCATCCGCGAGGTTGTGGCCGAATTCGAACGGCCGGTGCTTCTTTTCAGCGGCGGCAAAGACTCCGTCGTCGTGCTGCACCTTGCGACGAAGGCCTTCTGGCCCGGCAGAGTTCCGTTCTCGCTTCTGCACGTCGACACCGGGCACAACTTTCCCGAGGTGCTCGCGTTCCGCGACGCAACCGTCAACCGGCTCGGGCTCACTCTCGAAGTCGCGTCGGTGCAGCGCTACATCGACGACGGTCGTCTGCAGGAGCGCGCCGATGGCACGCGCAACCCCCTGCAGACGGTGCCCCTGCTCGACGCGATTTCCGACGGGCGCCACGACGCGGTCTTCGGTGGCGCGCGCCGCGACGAAGACAAAGCGCGCGCGAAAGAGCGCATCCTGTCGCTTCGTGACGAGTTCGGGCAATGGGATCCGCGCAACCAGCGACCGGAGCTCTGGAACCTGTACAACGGCCGCCACACGGTGGGCCAGCACTTGCGTGTTTTTCCGATCAGCAATTGGACCGAACTCGACGTGTGGCGCTACATCGAGCGCGAAGGCATCGAACTGCCTCCCCTCTATTACGCGCACGATCGCGACGTGTTTACGCGCGACGGGATGTGGCGTGCGGTCACTCCGGTGTCGCTACCGAAGCCGACCGAGACAGTGCAGACCCGCACCGTGCGCTACCGCACAGTCGGTGACATGAGCTGCACGGGCGCCGTGGAATCCGACGCCGACACCGTACACGCCGTCGTGCGTGAGGTCACCCAGTCGACCCTCACCGAGCGCGGTGCGACGCGCGCCGACGACCGGATCTCCGAAGCCGCCATGGAAGACCGCAAGAAAGACGGGTACTTCTGATGACCGATGCACTCCTCGAGCGCACCGCCACGAGCACGCTCTTCCGCTTCGCGACAGCCGGAAGCGTCGACGACGGCAAATCCACACTCGTCGGACGCCTCCTGCACGACTCGAAGGCGATCCTCGCCGATCAATTGGATGCGGTGACCCGCACCTCCACGGAACGCGGCTTCGGCGGCGCCGCCGGGGGAATCGACTTCGCTCTGTTGACCGACGGTCTTCGCGCCGAGCGCGAACAGGGCATCACGATCGACGTCGCCTACCGCTATTTCGCAACGGACCGCCGTTCGTTCATCCTCGCCGACTGCCCGGGCCACGTTCAGTACACCCGCAACATGGTCACCGGCGCCACGACCGCTGACGCCGTTGTCGTGCTCATTGATGGCCGCAAGGGAGTGCTCGAGCAGACGCGGCGCCACCTGGCCGTTGTGCACCTGCTGCGCGTTCCGCACGTCATCGTCGCGGTCAATAAGATCGACCTCCTCGGCTACGACGAGAGCGTGTTCGCGGCCGTCGCCGCCGAGGTGCGCGCGGTGACCGATGAGCTCGGCCTTCCCGACGTGCACGTCATCCCCGTGTCCGCTCTCGTCGGCGACAACGTCGTTGAATCGTCGGTGAACACGCCCTGGTACTCCGGGCCCAGCCTGCTAGAACTGCTCGAATCATTGCCGGCCACTGACGAGGTCGAGGCCGACGTCGAAGAGTTCCGGCTTCCCGTGCAACTCGTCATCCGTCCGCAAGGCGCCGTGAGCGTGCCCGCTAGCGATGCGGATGCCTACCGCGACTACCGCGCGTACGCGGGCCAGATCGCATCCGGCACCGTTCGCGTCGGCGACGAGGTATCCGTGTTCCCCGCCGGGGGCACCACCACGATTGTCGGCATCGACTTCGCGGGCCAGTCCCTCGACGAAGCGGTCGCGCCGCAATCCGTCGCGTTGCGCCTGTCCGACGAGTTCGATCTCGCCCGCGGTGCCGTCATCGCCACGGCGGGAACGCTCCCTGCCGCGGTGAAGGAGTTCACTGCATCCCTGTTCTGGCTCGACGTGCGCACCCTGCACCCGCGCGCTCGCGTGCTCGTCAAGTCGGGCACCTCGACCGTGCAAGCGCTCATCTCCGACGTCGTCGGCAAACGCAACCTCGACACGCTCGAGCTTGAGCCTGCGACACGACTCGACGTCAACGACATCGGGCAGGCGCGCGTCCGGCTCGCCTCCGCTCTGCCCCTCGAGGACTACGCGGTTAACCGCCGCGCTGGCGCGTTCCTCGTCGTCGACCCGCAGGACGGAGCAACGCTCGCCGCGGGAATCGTCGTCAATACGGAGCCGTCGTGAACGCGGCCCGTCGCCTCGGCGCGCTGATCGCCGGTGTGGCAGTTGCGGCGACCCTAGCCGGTTGCGCAACGACATCGAGCACCGCCTCAACGGACTCGGGTCCCGTTGAACAGCTGCGTCTCGGCTATTTTGCGAACGTCACCCACGCGCCAGCACTCGTGGCGCTTGAGCACGGCTTCATCGAAAACGCGCTAGGCGAAACGACGCTGTCGACCGACGTTTTCAACGCCGGTCCGGCAACGATCGAGGCATTGAGCGCCGGAGCAATCGACGCCGCTTACATCGGGCCGAGCCCCGCGATCAACTCGTTCATCAAGAGTCGCGGCCAGTCCGCGGTGATTGTCGCGGGCGCAACCACCGGCGGCGCGGCGCTCGTCGTGCGCGACGGAATCGAAACCGTCGCCGACCTCGACGGCACGACGCTCGCCACTCCTCAGCTGGGCAACACGCAGGATGTCGCGCTGCGATCATGGCTCGCCGATGAGGGCTTCGAAACGAGCACGACGGGCGGCGGCGATGTGGCGATCCAGCCGACGGAGAACGCGGACACTCTCACTCTCTTCCAGTCAGGCCAGCTCGACGGTGCGTGGCTACCCGAGCCGTGGGTGTCCCGCCTCATCATCGACGGCGGCGCGCGCGTGCTCGTCGACGAATCATCGCTCTGGCCAGACGGTGTATTCCCCACGACAGTTCTGCTCGTCAACACGTCGTTCCTCGCTGAGCACCCCGAAACCGTGAAGGCCCTCGTCGCGGGCCACGTCGCGGCGGTCAACTGGCTTGCGGACAACGCCGATGATGCCGCCGGCGTCATCAACACCGTGATCACCGCGGAGACAGGAAAGGGCCTCGCGGATGCCGTGATCGCGCGCGCGCTCGAGAACGTCACTTTCTCGTTCGACCCGGCGGCAGACACCTTCCCGACCCTCGTCGAGCACGCGGTCTCGGCGGGTACGGGCGCCGATGGTGACATCGACGGGTTGTTCGACTTCACCCTCCTCAACGAGATTCTGGCCGAATCGGGCGCGCAACCCGTGTCGGCTGCTGGCCTGGGCAAGGAGTAGTCATGAGTACCCCGTCCGTCGAAGCGCGACCAACTGCGCCCGCAATCAGCATCGAAGGTCTCGACAAGCGATTCGGCGCGACGGGCCCGCTCGTGCTCGACAACGTCTCGCTCAGGATTGACCCGGGCGAATTCGTGTGCCTTCTCGGTGCATCCGGTTGCGGCAAATCGACGCTCCTCAACATCATTGCCGGTCTCGAAAGCCCGACAGCAGGCAGCGTCACGGTGACGAGTGGCAACGCCGCGGTCATGTTTCAAGAATCCGCGTTGTTCCCGTGGCTGAGTGCGCGCCAGAACGTCGAAATGGCACTGCGCTTGCGCGGAGTCCCGCGTGGCGTCCGCCGCGGTCAAGCACTAGAGCTCCTCGACGTCGTGAACCTTGCTGATGCCGCAGAGAAGCGACCCCACGAGCTCTCCGGTGGCATGCGCCAACGCGTCGCCCTCGCTCGATCACTGGCCCAGGATCGCCCGGTGCTCCTGATGGACGAGCCGTTCGCGGCCCTCGACGCGATCACGCGCGACCTCCTTCACGAAGAACTCGAACAGGTGTGGCGCCGCACCGGTCGAACCATCGTCTTTGTCACCCACAACGTGCGCGAAGCGGCACGGCTCGGCCAGCGCGTGCTGCTCATGTCGTCGCGCCCCGGTCGCATCGCAAATGAGTGGCGCATCGAAGACAACGGACCGCGTCGCATCGAATCGCCCGAGGTCGCGAGCCTCGCTATCGAAATCACCGACCAGCTCCGAAAGGAGATCCGCCGCAATGCTGCGTGATCCCGCGGTCGACACCCGCACCGAAATCCCTGTCGCCTCCGTGCGCGTGGGCGCAGAACCGCGCCCCGAGAACGATCTCCGCACGCTCGAAGCGGGCTTGGATGCGCTGCAATCCACGCCGTCCGCCGAGCGCCGCTCCTGGCGACGAGTAGTCGACGGCGTTCTCCCGCCGCTCGTTCTGCTCGTAGGCCTCATCGCGGCCTGGCAGCTCTATGTCGTCATTGCACAACCCCGCCCCGACCTCGTCCCCGGCCCGATCGACGTCGCAGCCGCGCTCGGCGCGGCGTGGGAGACCGGTCGCGTTCAGCTCGCCGTCGTCACGAGCCTTGAGCGCGGCATATTCGGGTTCCTCATCGCCGTCGCCATCGGAACTCCGCTCGGTCTCCTCTTGGCAGAAGTTCGCGTCGTGCGCCGGGCCCTCGGTCCCCTCGTGTCTGGGTTGCAAGTGCTTCCCTCGGTCGCGTGGGTTCCCGCGGCCATCATTTGGTTCGGGCTCTCGGATGCGACGGTCTACTTCGTCGTGCTCATGGGCGCGGCTCCGTCGATCGCGAATGGGCTCGTCTCGGGAATCGATCAAGTGCCGCCGCAATTGCGGCGGGTAGGCCACGTGCTCGGCGCATCCCGACTCCAGCAAGCCACGCTCGTCGTGCTTCCGGCTGCTCTTCCCGGCTACGTTGGCGGTCTGAAGCAGGGATGGGCATTTTCGTGGCGATCGCTCATGGCCGCCGAGATCATCGCCACCGGGGGTTCGATCGGCTTCGGGCTCGGCGCCATGCTTCAGCAGAGCCGGGAACTCGCCGACCTCGCGAGTGTTCTCGTGACGATAGTCACAATTCTCGCCATCGGCATCGTCGTCGAATTGCTCGCGTTCGCGCCGGTGGAGCGTCGACTCCTCCGCGGACGCGGACTGCTCGTCGGTGCTCCCCGCTGACTTTCCGTTCGACCCTTCGCCTGAAAGGCCCCATCATGTCTCACTCCTTCCGCGTCGCCATCATCGGCGCAGGTCCCGCCGGCATCTACGCGGGCAACATCCTTCACCGCACCTTCAGCGAGAACAGCGGCGAAGTCAGCATCGACCTCTTCGAGTCGCTACCCGCGCCCTACGGCTTGATTCGCTACGGCGTCGCGCCTGATCACCCGCGTATCAAGGGCATCGTGAACTCCCTGCACGAGATGCTCGACTCTGGCGCCATCCGGCTGATCGGCAACGTGACCTTCGGGGTGGACATCACCCTCGACGACATCCGCTCGCACTACAGCGCCGTGATCTTTGCGACCGGTGCCATGCAGGATGCCGCACTCAACATCCCGGGCATCGACCTGCCGGGTTCCTACGGCGCCGCCGACTTCGTCTCCTGGTACGACGGACACCCCGATGTGCCGCGCACGTGGCCGCTCGACGCGACCGACATCGCCGTCATTGGCAACGGCAACGTGGCGCTCGACGTGGCTCGCGTGCTCGCGAAGCACCCGCGCGACCTGCTGTCCACCGACATCCCGGCGAATGTGCACGAGGGTCTGCTCGGGTCACCGGTCACCGATGTGCACGTCTTCGGTCGCCGCGGCCCGGCCCAGGTGAAGTTCACGCCGATCGAGCTGCGCGAGCTCGCCGAGGTGCCCGACGTCGACATCGTGGTCTACGAGGAGGATTTCCAGTTCGACGAGCACGCGGCCCAGTTGCTCGCGACCAACAACCAGGTCAAGGTAATGACGCGCACGCTGCAGAGTTGGCTCGGCAAGGAAACGACCGGGGCATCCCGTCGCCTGCATTTGCACTTCCTGCATGCACCGGTCGAGGTGTACGGCGACGGCCGCGTCGAAGGCATGCGCTTCGAGCGCACCGAACTCACCGGCGACGGCGGCGTGCGAGGAACGGGCGATTTCATCGACTACCCGCTTCAGGCCGTGTATCGTGCCGTCGGCTACCGCAGCGCGGCGCTTCCCGGGGTGCCGTTCAATGACCGCGACGGCGTGATCTCCAACGTTGCTGGCCGCGTGACTGATGACGCCGGCACTCCCGTGCCCGGCCTGTATGCCACCGGCTGGATCAAGCGCGGCCCGGTCGGGCTCATCGGCCACACCAAGGGCGACGCCACCGAGACGATCGCGAAGCTCGTCGAGGATGCTGCCGGACTGCCGGTCCCTGTGGCCGGAGATCCGGAATCCGTCATCGAACTGCTGGAGTTGCGGGGCGTCGAATACACGACATGGGACGGCTGGCTCGCTCTCGACGCGCACGAGCGCTCGCTCGGCTCAGCAGACACTTCCCCGGTCGACCGCGAGCGCGTCAAGGTCGTAGCCCGCGACGAGCAAGTGACGATCTCGCGCGATGCCCTGCTGGACTCCCTCGAACTGCTCGCCCAGTGACCGCGCAGCCCCTGCGCGGCGCCGCGTCCCACTGAGGCCGCGACAAGGCACTAGCTTTGGCTCCATGATGGATGCCGTGCTGGCCCGACCGCAGAGTGATGCGACTGTTGCGCGACGGCGCGTTGTTGCCTGGGCCCTGTGGGACTGGGCTACACAACCATTCGCGACGGTGATCACCACCTTCGTGTTCACGGTATTTCTCACAAGTGAGCTCTTCATCGACCCCGAGGTAGCGGCGCTCGGCACGGGCGATCCCCGCTATGACAGCGCACTCGCCGGGCTCTCCGCCGGGCTCGGCTTCGCGATCGCGATCGCCGGCGCGCTCATCGCCGTTCTCGCGCCGATCATCGGCCAGCGATCGGATGCGTCAGGGCGCCGAAAGCGATGGCTCGCGATCAATACCGGGTTGGTCATCCTAACCATGACGCTCATGTTCTTCGTCGAGGCGAGCCCATCATTCTTCGTTCTCGGAGTCGCCCTCGTTGCGCTCGGGAACGTGTTCGCCGAGCTGGCCGGGGTCAACTACAACGCGATGCTCGTGCAGGTGTCCACGCCGAAATCGATCGGTCGCATCAGCGGTCTCGGGTGGGGTTTCGGCTACCTCGGCGGCATCGCGGTACTTGCTCTCGTTGTGGTTGCCGCGCAAAACGATTGGTTCGGCATTCCGACCGACGGTGGATTGAACATCCGTATGGTCGCGCTCGCGTGCGCCGTGTGGGCCGCCGTATTCGTGCTGCCGATCTTCCTCGCGGTTCCAGAATTTCCGGCGCAGAAGCGCTCGCGGCCGTCGTTCTTGCGCAGCTACGTCATACTCGCGCGCGACGTGATCTCGCTCTACCGCAACGAACGACCGACGTTCTGGTTCCTGATCGCGAGTGCGGCCTATCGCGACGGACTCGCGGGCATCTTCACCTTCGGCGGCCTGATAGCGGCGGTGACTTTCGGATTCACCACTCAGCAGGTGGTCATCTTCGGAATTGGCGCGAGTATCGTCGCCGGGATCAGCACCATTGTTGCCGGCCGCTTCGACGACAGGTTCGGTGGCCGGACCGTGATCATGTTCGCCTTGAGCGGCCTGATCATTGTCGGACTTGCCCTCTTCTTCCTCCGCGATGCCGGCCCGACCGCCTTCTGGATCGGAGGCCTGTTGCTGAGTTCCTTCGTCGGACCGGCCCAGTCGGCGAGTCGCTCGTTCCTCGCCCGAATGACACCCGCAGGGCGAGAAGGCGAGATCTTCGGCCTCTACGCCACGACTGGGCGCGCGGCGAGCTTCCTTTCACCGGCGCTGTGGGCGGTCTTGATCGCGATGTTCGGCGCGCAGTACTGGGGAATCCTCGGTTTGCTTCTCGTACTCGCACTCGGTCTGGGCTTGCTCTTCCTCGTGAAGCCCGACCGGGCATCCGCCTCCCCCGGGTGACGCGCGGGGCGCGCGGGAAGCGCGGGGCACAGGGGCGCGCGGGGCGCAGGCCTTCAAGTAGGGCCCCGGCGGGCGTAGGGTCGACGCATGGCTGATCAACGACCGATCACATTCTGGCTGGCGCTCGTCGACACCCTCATCGACGAGCAGTTCGCCCACACCCTCGACGAACACGGAGTCACCCACCGGCAGTGGCAATTGCTGAACGTGCTGACCCGCGGCCCGGCGTCGGTGGCAGAACTGGACGCAGCAGTCGCGCCGTATCTCTCGGGCGTCGATGACGACGGGGAGACGAGCGTCGAGCACCTCACCGAGCTCATCGACAGCGGCTGGGTGGATGCCACGCCCGCTGGCTACGAATTGACCGAGCGAGGCACGGCCGCATTCAACCGGCTAGTTGAGGTAGTCACAGCCAACCACGCGGCAGTCAGCGCGGGGCTCTCCGCCGAGGAATATGAGCAGACTCGCGCCTCACTCGAAACGATGGCCCGCAACCTGGGCTGGACCGACCCCGACTGACACGTCCCTGTCGCGTGCCTCGCCCCTGCGCGCCCCTTGCGCGCCTCCCCTCCGCGCCTCCCCCCTGCGCGAAATTCAGGCACCGCGGCCGAGGGCCCGGCGCGTCCGCAGTGACACGCCGGCATCCAGTTCTTCTCGCCTGAATTTCGTGCAGTGGGCGCGGCCGCGAGGCGTCACGCCGAGCGCATGCGGCGGTGGCGGCGGCGCTAGGCGACGCGGATGATCGCCGCGGAATGGGCTGGCAGCGTCACAACGCCAGCACCCGCCACAACGCCCGCACCCGATGCGACGCCAGCCCTGAGGGAGACGGCGTCGTCCGTGGCGAGCAGGATGCCCGCACCCTCGCCAATCGGCAACTCGCGGTCGGTCTCGCCGAAGTTGAAGACCACGTCGACGCCACCACGCGTCAGCCGGAACCACCGCTCGTCGTCGCTGTAGTCGGCTGCGAGGTGCGCAAAGCTCGGATCGGTGAGTTCGGGCACCGAGCGACGCAATTCGGCGAGTTCGCGATAGAGCTGCAGCAAGCGCGCGTGCTCACCCGACTCTGCCTCGGCCCACTGCAGCTTCGACCGATCGAACGACTCAGGATCTTGGGGGTCGGGAACGACATCCGGATCCCACCCCATCTTCTCGAACTCGGCAATGCGCCCCTCTGCGGTAGCTTTGCCGAGCTCCGGTTCCGGATGCGAGGTGAAGAACTGCCACGGTGTGCTCGCTCCCCATTCCTCGCCCATGAAAAGCATTGGCGTGAACGGGCCGGCAAGGGTGAGCACGGCCGCCATCGCCAGCTGACCGTAGTCGAGCGTTGCCGTGAGTCGATCACCGATCGCCCGATTGCCGATCTGGTCATGGTCTTGCGAGAAGGTCACCAGACGCCAGGTCGGCACCTGCGGGTCGATCGGGAAGCCGTGGTTCTTCTCCCGGAACGACGAGTACGTGCCGTCGTGGAAAAACCCGCCGGTTGATACCTTGGCAAGGGCGCTGAGTGACGCGAAGTCTTCGTAGTATCCGGTCGTCTCACCTGTGAGGGCGACATGCACCGAGTGGTGATAGTCGTCGCTCCACTGCGCGGTGAGTCCGTAGCCGCCCGCTTCGCGCGGCATGATGAGCTTCGGATCGTTCATGTCGGACTCGGCGATGAGCGTGAGCGGTTTGCCGAGGAATGCCGACAGCGCGTCGGTCTCCTCCGCCATCTCCTGCAGAATGTGCTTGTCTGAGGTGTCCACGAGCGCGTGCACCGCGTCAAGGCGCAAACCGTCGACGTGGTAATCGTCGAGCCACAAGCGCAGGTTGTCGAGCACGAAGCGGCGCACGTTCGGATTGTCGAGGTTGACCGACGAACCCCATGTATTCGCACTCGCGTCGTGCAGGTACGGGCCGAACTGGGGCAGGTAGTTGCCGCTCGGACCGAGGTGGTTGTAGACGACGTCCTGGATCACCGCGAGACCGCGGGCGTGGCAGGCGTCGACGAATCGTTGATACGCGGCCGGGCCACCGTATCCTTCGTGCACGGTGTACCAGAGCACCCCGTCGTAGCCCCAGTTGTGTGTGCCGTTGAACCCGTTCACCGGCAACACCTCGACGAAGTCGACGCCAATGTCGACGAGGTGATCGAGTCGTCCGATCGCCGAGTCGAGGGTGCCCTCGGGCGTGAAGGTGCCGATGTGCATCTCATAGATCATGCCGCCAGCGAGCTGACGCCCGGTCCACGCGTCATCCGTCCACGAGAACGCGGATGCGTCGAACGATTGAGAGAGGTCGTGCACTCCGCGCGGCTGGCGCTTCGATCGCGGGTCGGGGAGCGGGTCGCCCCCGTCGAGCACGAAACCGTACTCGGCGCCGTCGGGCAGGTCGACGTCGACCTGCCACCATCCGTCGGTCGTCGCCATCATGGCCGTGTCGCCGGATGCGCGGCGCAATGCCACCGAAGACGCCCTGGGCGCCCAGACCTCGATCATTCGTGAAGCTCCGCGAGAAGGGCTACCGGATAGGTGGCGAGAACGTCGCCGAGTCGGAGCGCGCCACCCTCGAAGCGCGTTCCCGTGACGACGTCGATCATGGGCCGACCCGGCACCATGACGATGGTGTCGCCCCAGCCGCCGCGCGCGGCGAGTCCGACCGGAAGTCGGGTGGCTATCGAGATGGCGCCACCGCGCGTGAACGCGATGGCGTGCTCGGCCGCGTCGCCGATCACCGGAAGTGGCGCGTATTTCGTGAACAATTCCGGTCGGTCGCGCCGCAACCTCAGCGCTCGAGAGGTAACGAGCAGCTTCGCCGCGCCGCTCTGGTCAATCGGCGGTTTCTCGCCGGCATCAATTACCGCGAGCATTGTGCGGCGGGCGTCGTAGTCGATCGCACGTCGATTGTCGGGGTCGACAAGGCTCGTCTCCCACAGTTCGCTGCCCTGGTAGACGTCGGGCACACCGGGCACCGTCAGCTGGAGCAGTTTCGCGGTGAGCGAGTTCGACCAACCGGGCTGTTCGATCTCAGATACGAAGGCGCCGAAAATCGACGACACCATTTCGTCATCGAAGACGCTGTCGACGAGCGCGTGCATTTTGGCCTCGAAAAGCTCATCCGGCTCCGTCCAGGTGGTCGAATTTCCGGCTTCTCGCGACGCCTTTTCGGCGTAGGCGTGCAGGCGTTCGCGCGATGTCGGCCACGCTCCGACCATCGACGACCACAGCAGATTCTCGAACGGCCCGTCGCCGAGCGGCACCCTGGCGCGCAGAGCATCGAGCGTCGTGGCCCACCGCTCAGGAATCTCGGCGATCACACTGATGCGCGCTCGAGTGTCTTCGCCGCGTTTGGTGTCGTGGGTTGACAGAGCGACAAGCGAGTGGGGCGCAGTGGCGAGGCGGATGAGCTGGCGCTCGTGGAATTCCGCGATCTCGATCGAGAACTCCGCGGGGTCGGCGCCCACTTCGGTGAGCGATGCCAGTCTGCTGTAGCGATAGAACGCGGTATCCTCGACGCCCTTGGCCATCACCATCCCCGAAGTCTGCTGGAACCGCACGGCGATCGGTTGCGCCGGGTCGGTGAGCAGCGGTTCCAGAGCGTCGATCGCTGTCGCCAGCTCCGGTCGGTGCCGCTTGGCGAGTTCGATCGCTTCGCTGTGGTGCTCGACGCCGACCGGGAGATAGGAACGGTAGACGGGGAAGCACGCGAGAAGCTCGGCGATAGCGTCGTCGGCGTTCTCGATGGGCTCGGGAAGCAGTCGCTCGAGGCGCAGCACTTCGGAGCGCAAGATCGTGTCAGCGATGTGGCGCTTGGTGCCGTGGATCATCGTGTGCCAGTGAATCGGCTGGGTCCGTTCACGCAATCGGGAGTCGAGCGCGTCGAGCGGCTCCTGCCCAGCGGGATCGATGAGGATCCGGTCGATGTCGGCGAGGGCGTCATATCCCGTCGTTCCCGCGGTGGCCCAGTACGGCGGCAACGCCTCGGCGCCCTCGAGAATTTTTTCGACGAGAACGAACGTGTTCCCGGATGCCGCGGCGAGCGCATCCAGATAACCGCCCGGGTCACGGAGGCCATCGGGGTGGTCGACGCGCAGTCCGTCGGCGAGCCCCTCGCGGATCCACCGCAGAATCTCGGCGTGGGATTCCTCGAATACCCACGGTACCTCGACCCGCACGGCGGCGAGAGTGTTGACCGCGAAGAAGCGCCGATAGTTCAGTTCCGCATCGGCCCGACGCCAGTTGACGAGCTCGTAATTCTGGCGAGCGTGCACGGTCGCAACGTCGGCGCCGTCGTCCGCGCTTCCGGGGGCAAGCGGGTAGCGGCCGTCGAAGTAGTGCAACTCGTCGCCGACGACGCTGATCTCGTCCGCGGCGATCGCGTCGTCCATGGTGGCGCCGAGCACGGGGATGCGCACCTTGCCGCTGCCGAACGCCCAGTCCACGTCGAACGCCTCGGCATAGCGGGAGTCAGGACCGTGCTTCAGGAGATCCCACCACCAGGCGTTCTGCTCGGGTGCGGCGACACCCATGTGGTTCGGCACGATGTCGATCATGATGCCGAAGCCCTGCGCTCTGGCCACCTTCGACAGTCGGGCGAGGCCCTCCGGGCCGCCCCGCGACGGGTCGACCGTCGTGACGTCGACGACGTCGTAGCCGTGATCCGATCCCGTCGTCGCAGTCAGCAATGGCGACAGGTAGATCCAGTCGACCCCGAGGTTCGACAGGTAGTCGGTGACCTCCGCCGCGGCATCCAGGTCGAACAGCGGCCGGATCTGCAGTCGATAGGTGGATACCGGAACCTTCATTTATTCCTCCGTGGTGGGGGTTGCCTTGGGGGTGCGCTTGCGCGGCGTGCTCGTCCGAGGTTTCGCGGGAGTCTTCTTGGGCGCAACGGGGGCCTTCTGTGGCGCTGGCGCGGGCTCCGCATCCGGTGCGGGGCCAGCTTCGGATGCCGGAGGCATTGACGCGGCGGGCTTGACGGGTCGTTCGCTCGACGGCGCTGAGCCGGCGGTCGATTCCGGCGTAGAGCCGGTCAGGATCGCCAGCGAGGCCGCGACCGAGTGGTCGACGATCGGTAGCGCGTCTCGGTGTGCGCGGAGCACGACAAGCGACGTCGACTCCAAATCCACGGTTCCACCGGCGACAGGCGACTCGCTGTCGGCGAGTCGCCCCGAGGTGTCCACCACGATGTCCCAGGACGACGAATACTCGTCGGGCGGAAGCGTGAACCGCACCTGCTCGTTGTGCGCGTTGAAGAGCAGGAGGAAGTGACGGTCGATGATGCGCTCGCCGCGCGGATTGCGACCGTGGATGCCGAGGCCGTTGAGGAACATGCCGACCGACCGACCGAATCCCGAATCCCAGTCGCTCGGGCTCATTTCGGAGCCGTCGGGGCGGAACCAGGCGATATCAGCGAGGGGTTCGCCCTCTCCGCGGGTGACCGGTCGTCCGTCGAAGAAGCCACTGCGGCGAAAGGTCGGATGCTCCTTCCGCAGGCGCGCGAGCGCTGCCGTGAACTCGATGAGCGGCGCATCCGCTTTGTCCCAGTGCATCCAGCTGAGTTCGGAGTCTTGGGCGTAGGTGTTGTTGTTGCCCTGCTGGGTGCGGCCGAGCTCGTCGCCGTGCAGGATCATCGGTACCCCTTGCGAGAGCAGGAGCGTCGCGAGGAAATTGCGCTGTTGGCGCCCTCTCAGTTCGAGAATCGCGGGGTCGTTGGTTGGTCCTTCAACACCGAAGTTGTACGAGCGGTTGTGGGACTCCCCATCGTTGTTGTCCTCGCCGTTCGCATCGTTGTGTTTCTCGTTATAGGAGACGAGGTCAGCGATTGTGAAACCGTCGTGTGCGGTGACGAAGTTGATCGACGCGACCGGACGACGACCGGTGTGCTCGTACAAGTCGGCGGATCCCGTTATCCGGGATGCGAATTCCCCGAGCGTCGCCGGCTCACCACGCCAGAAGTCGCGAACGGTGTCGCGGTACTGTCCGTTCCATTCCGTCCACTGCGGGGGGAAGCCGCCGACCTGGTATCCACCGGGACCGACATCCCACGGCTCGGCGATGAGCTTGACCTGCGAGACCACCGGGTCCTGCTGCACGAGCTCGAAGAAGGTCGACAGTCGGTCCACGTCGTAGAACTCACGGGCGAGCGCGGATGCGAGGTCGAACCGAAAACCGTCGACGTGCATTTCGGTCACCCAATAGCGCAGCGAGTCCATGATGAGCTGCAGCGAGTGCGGGTGGCGCACATTGAACGAGTTGCCGGTGCCGGTGTAGTCCATGTAGTACTGCCGTTCATCGTCCATGAGGCGGTAGTACGCCGCATTGTCGATGCCCTTGAACGAGATCGTCGGGCCGAGGTGGTTGCCCTCCGCGGTGTGGTTGTAGACGACGTCGAGGATGACCTCGATGCCCGCCGCGTGCAGGCTGCGCACCATGCCCTTGAACTCCTCGACCTGGTGGCCGAGTTCGCCCCGGCTCGAGTAAGCACTGTGCGGGGCAAAGAATCCGATGGTGTTGTAGCCCCAGTAGTTACTGAGGCCCTTGTCCTCGAGGGTGTTGTCGTTGACGAACTGGTGCACCGGCATGAGCTCGATCGCTGTCACGCCCAGCTTGTGCAGGTGCTCGATGACCGCGGGGTGCGCGACGCCACTGTAGCTACCGCGCAACTCCTCTGGCACAGCGGGGTGCAACTGGGTAAGGCCCTTGACGTGCGCTTCGTAAATCACCGTCTGTGAGTAGGGGATCTGCAGCAGTCGGTCGCCCGCCCAGTCGAAAAACGGGTTCACCACCACGCCGAGCATCATGTGTGGGGCGGAATCATCATCGTTGCGGGAGTCGGGGTCGCCGAAGTTGTACGCGAATAGCGCCTGATCCCAGTCGATCGCGCCTGACGTCGCCTTGGCGTATGGGTCGAGCAGGAGCTTGTTGGGGTTTGAGCGCATGCCCTTCTCGGGCGCGTATTCGCCGTGCACTCGATAGCCGTAGCGCTGACCGGGGCGCACGTTCGGCAAGTAGGCGTGCCACACGTAGGCGTCGACGTCGGTGAGCTCCACACGAGTTTCGGCGCCGTCCTCATCGAAGAGGCAGAGTTCAACGCGCTCGGCCGCTTCGCTGAAGATGGCGAAGTTCGTGCCGCTCCCGTCGAAGGTCGCGCCAAGGGGGTAAGCAGATCCGGGCCAGGTGTTCATTCGGTCCTTCCTAGGGCCAATGGGTCAACCGTAGTTTGAGATGCGGGGTGGAGCATATTTCATTCGACCGCTTGACTAGCGAATGCGATCATGGTGAGGGTGACGAAGAGTCCAGCGCCGAAATTCAGCCAGAGAAACCTTCTCCAGCCGCGATTCGCTCGTTCGGCACCGGTGTCGGTGATGGACCAATAGGCCGCACAACTTATTGCATACGGCACAGCGAGAATCGCGGTTATAGATCCGGGCCATTCCGACGTTAGCAGTATCAGGCCAGCGGCGAGGTATGCGATAACCGACAGCCTCACTGTGGCTCGCGCGCCGATGACGGTCGCAACGGATGCGATTCCGGCTTCGCGGTCGGCGCGGACATCTTGCACGGCACCGAAGGCATGGGAGGCGATTCCCCACACGAAGAACGCGAGGAGCACCGCCCAGAGCCCGGCCGTGAAGTGCGCTCCGGCGAGCACGAGCGCATACACCGCAGGCGACACGAAGTGCGTGCTGGATGTCACGGAATCGAGGAACGGCCGCTCCTTGAAGCGCAGACCTGGCGCCGAATACGCGATCACCGCGAAGACGCTCACCGCGAGGACTCCCCATGACGCCGGGTTGCCGAAGGCGACAAGGAAGATCAGGAAGGGCACGTTGGTGACGACCGCTGCCCACAGTGTCGGGCGGTGCATCCGCCTGTCGAGGAGGGCGCCTTCGACACCACCTTTGCGCGGATTGCGGAGGTCACTCTCGTAGTCGAAAACGTCGTTGATGCCATACATAGCGAGGTTGTAGGGAACAAGGAAATAGACCGAGCCGAGCACGAGCATGATGTCGATCTCCCGTGTAGTGAGCAGGTAGGCCGAAGCGAAGGGAAACGCCGTGTTGACCCAGCTGAGTGGCCGCGACGATACAAAAAGCGCTCGCAGTGTCTCGCTTGTCATCGCCGATCTGCCTTGCGGCCGGCGCCAAGCAACGCCCACAGGGTCGGAAGTAGCACGGCCGCGGCGATAGCGTAGGCGAAGTCCTCGAACGGAGCGACTCCCACGAATAGCCCGCTGATGAGGTCGTCGTGGTAGCCAACCAGTCCGGCGAGAATAATCACGTTGTCGAAAATGGCGGTAAGCACGACGATGGTCAACACCACTACCGCGACCGCCCGCCAACGCGGCGCGCGCCCCAGCACGAGGGCGACCACAGCAAGCAACCCGATGGCCGCAAGAAAGATGAGGTTGAGACTCCAATACGTCACAGCCCGCGGTCCTCTCGTCGCGCTACCCAGGCGGCGA